>MEMY01000052.1:15471-52462 GCA_001768965.1 archaeon RBG_16_50_20
GGCGCTCATCACTCTCGATCGCCAGTCGTAGTGAACAGCGGTCAACCTTCCGTTTGACCAGTCTCCCTCCATGACGGTTCTGTGTCCGCGACTTTTGAGTTGCTTTACAACTTTGTCTGGGATTCGGCTCTCCAGATGGAGGCTCCCGGGATACGCATCCCGAGGATAGAATGAACTGGGGAAGTGCGAGGTGTGGAATGTAGGAGCGTCAATTGCAGCCTGGAGATTCATTCCGAACTCGACGAAATTGAGGAAGAACTGCAGCGTCCACTGATCCTGCTGGTCTCCTCCTGGAGTGCCAAAGGCCATTAGAGGGCCATGACTCGATGTGACGAGAGTTGGTGAGAGGGTTGTTCTCGGTCTCTTGTGAGGCGCGACACAGTTCGGGTGATCTGGATCCAGGGAGAACATTTGTCCACGAGTTCCCAGTGGGAAGCCCAATCCTTCAATCACAGGCGAGCTCCAATTCCATCCGCCGCTGGGAGTTGCTGAGACCATGTTCCCTTCCGAGTCCACAGTATCAAGATGTGTCGTGTCTCCTTCGGGCCTGCCTTTGGCTTTTCTTCTAGAGGTTTTGCGTAACTCGCCTGGCTGAGGTTTCAGCGACGCTCTCTTCATCTTGATCAACGTTCTTCTGGCATCCGCATAGCGCTTGGACAAAAGCTCCTCAAGTGGTACGTCGGCAAACAGTGGATCCCCATAGTATTTTTCCCTGTCTGCAAATGCAAGTTTTGAAGCCTCGGTGACTATGTGAATGTAGTTTGCAGAGTTGTGTCCCATTGATTTCAGGTCGTAGCGTTCAAGCAATCGGAGCTGTTGCAGGAATACCGGACCTTGACTCCATGGCCCACATTTGTGTACGGTAAAGCCAGCATAATCCACGTGAACTGTGTCCTCGACCCTCGTCTCGTACTCAGCGAAATCATCCAAGCTGAGCAGTGAAGTGTGCGGGTTGCCCGACGCGTCTTTCGATTGATGCGTCGTGGCAAAGTCAACTATCTTGCGGGCAATCTCCCCACGGTAGAAAAGATCCCTTGCCGCTGTAAGCGCAGCCTCTCTGTCATTTCCTCTTGACTTTTCAGCATTCACTAGACCCCTTAGCGTATTCGCCAGATCGGATTGTCTTAGAACCTGGCCAACATCCGGGACTCCTCCTGCAGGCAGGAAAATCCGGGCAGTGGTCGGCCATTCCTTTGAATATCTTTCTGCGTGTTGACGAATGTTACGCTGCAGCCTATTGTAAACCGGAAAGCCATCCTCAGCCAACCTTACGGCAGGCTCTGCAACTTGAGAAAGGGTCATCGTTCCGAAGCGAGATAAGCATGTGATCCAAGCATCGAACGAGGCTGGAACCATTGCCGGTAGGAATCCGTCGCCTGGAATCAGGTCGATCTTCTCTTTTTGGAAGTATTCGAGTGTGGCTGCTTTGGGCGCTGTACCCTGACCTGATATCGCGAACACTCTCTTCTCCCGAGCCGAATAGACAAGGATCGGAGTCTCGCCGCCGATTCCATTCATGTGCGGTTCAACGACGTGCAAGGCAAGGCCTGTCGCCACGGCTGCGTCGATTGCGTTTCCACCGGCACGGAGTATTTCGAATCCAGCCAGCGTTGCAAGGTAGTGAGAGGACGTGACGCAGCTATGCGTCCCCATAATCACTGGGCGGGTCTCTGACAATCATAACCGACCTCGGTTTCCGCTATCCAATGTAAGTCGCGGTATTTACGATACGTACACAAGCATTACTTGACCGATGTTTTCGTTTACAAACGTAGTACAAACGCAGGAAAAGGATGTTACCACAGATGCGCACATTAATGCTCTGGTTCGACGAGATTGGAAAACAGGATGTCCCACTTGTTGGCGGCAAGTCAGCAAGTCTTGGTGAGATGACATCAAAGACCAAGGTACCTGTTCCTTATGGTTTCGCACTTACCGCCGATGCTTACCGACTCTTTCTCAGCGAAAATCGACTGGAGAAGAAGATTGCAGAAGCGCTTAGCTCGCTGAAGGACCCGAATGACACTGCAACACTTCAGAAAGTCGGCGCAGAAATACGGAAGATGATCAGCTCGGCGCCCATGCCCAAAGAACTGGAGCGGGAAATAGTACAGGGCTACGAGGAGCTGGGCGCGCATGAAAAGGTCAAGAATCCTTTCGTCGCGATTAGAAGTTCAGCGACCGCAGAAGATTTGCCTGATGCGAGTTTCGCTGGCCAACAGGAGACCTTTCTCAATATTTCGGGCGCGAGCGAAGTTGTCGCTAATGTGAGAGAATGCTATGCTAGCTTGTTCACTGATCGAGCCATCTTCTACCGAGTGCAGAAGGGGTTCAACCATCTGGACGTGGCCTTGTCTGCCATAGTTCAAATGATGTGCTATTCCGAGTCCAGCGGGGTCATGTTCACGATGGATCCAACCAACGGTGATGATTCCATTGTCATGATAGAAGCTGCTTACGGACTCGGAGAATATGTTGTGAAAGGTAGCGTGACGCCGGACGATTATTATGTAGACAAAGGAACGCTCAAGTTAATTCGTAAGGTAATAACAACCAAGACGATAATGCTCGTCCAACGACCCGACGGAGGAACCGAAGAAAGACAGGTTCCAGAGGAACTGAGAGAGAAGCAGGTTATTCCGGATGACAAGGTCTTAGCCCTCGCAAAGTACGGACTCGCAATTGAGGAGCATTACGGTAGGCCCATGGACATAGAATGGGCGCTCGATAAGCAAACTGGCAAGCTACTCATACTCCAAGCGCGCCCCGAAACCGTATGGTCGCTCAAGAAAAGCCGCGTTGAACAGAAGCAGGCAATGGAGATGAGCAAGAAGATCATAGTCAAAGGGTTGCCCGCTTCACCAGGAATCGGCGCTGGCAAAACCCACTTGATACCAGCAGTCGAACGCGTCAGTGAATTTCAGGGCGGCGAGATTCTCGTAACCCAGATGACGGCACCTGACTGGGTTCCCGTCATGAAAAAGGCGAAGGCCATCGTAACCGACAGTGGAGGCATGACCTGCCATGCCGCGATCGTGAGCAGAGAGCTCGGCATACCTTGCATCGTCGGAACCAAGACCGGAACCAAGGTCCTACCTTCCGGGATGGAGGTAACAGTTGATGCGACGAGCGGGGTAGTATATGATGGAATCCTCCAAGAAGTCACAAGCACGCAACAACAAGCGGCCGCAGTTGCCAGCGGACCGGGATTCATGGACGGACCTGTTACCGGAACAAAGATCTTCGTCAACCTAGGCGAACCAGAACTCGCGGCGAAGGTGGCTCAGCTGCCTGCTGACGGCGTTGGTCTCCTCCGAATGGAATTCATCGTCAGTGACCACATAAGAAAACACCCGATGTGGCTCATTGAGATCAAGCATCCCGAGGAATTCGTCGACCCACTGGCCGAAGGGCTCACGACATTTTGCAGAGCATTCTTCCCAAGGCCCGTTGTGCTCAGATTCAGTGACTTCAAGACGAATGAGTACGCGACATTGGAGGGTGGAGAGAAGTACGAAGCCACAATAAAGGAAGCAAATCCACTGCTCGGATTCAGAGGGGCATCGCGCTACACGGACCCTAAGTTCGAGCCCGCGTTCAGGTTGGAAATTGCGGCCGTGAAGAAAGTCAGAGATGAGATGGGTTTGAAGAATCTGTGGTGCATGATCCCCTTCAACAGAACTGTAGACGAATTCGTAAAAGTCCGCGACCTCCTACGCCAAGAAGGCTTGAAGCAGGATGACGACTTCAAGCTCTGGATCATGGCGGAAGTTCCGAGCAACATAATCTTGGCCGACGAGTTCTGCAAGGCGGGAGTTGACGGATTCTCAATAGGAAGCAACGACCTCACCATGCTAATCCTAGGCGCAGATAGGGACAACGAAGTTCTAGCTCCTCTGTTCGATGAACGGAATTTGGCAGTGAAACGAGCCATCAAGAGCCTGATAGAGACTGCGCATCAATATGGAAAGACGGTTAGCATTTGTGGCCAGGCCCCCAGCGTCTACGCGGATTTCACAAAATTCCTAGTCGAATCCGGGATTGACAGCATCTCAGTCAATCCTGACGTCGTCGCTCAAACAAGAAGACTTGTGGCGCAAGTTGAACAGAGAATTCTGCTGGAGAGACTCACCGGGATAAAGTGAAGTTCCTGAGTAGCATGTCTTTGAAGCTGCCCGCGGGCTAACTATAGTTACACGCTATTCTTACACAGCTTCGGCATCTTACCTGAGCTACCTGCTCGAAGGCATACACGAACTCCAATTCCGCGCTGTCCCAAACCGGGGAAGTAGCTTGCAATGCTCTCGTTACCCCGGGCAACAAATCCGTAATACAATTAAGGGATACTCAGTATTACCTTCTTGTCATGAAGCAAAGATACAGTATGACGTTAGACCCTGCGCTCATGCATAAGATCGACTTGTTGGTAGACGGAACGAGATTCACGAATCGCTCTGAGACTGCGCAGTTTCTACTAAAACTTGGAATTGAACAGTTCCGCCCGGAACGAACCGCGCTGATCCTATGCGGTGGTCTCGAGACGAGGGTTAGACCGAGCTCCTTTTCCATCCCCAAACCACTCTTACCCATAGGATATCAACCACTCCTCGAATACCAGATCGAATATCTGAAGCGCTATGAGTTCGACAGAATCATACTCGCGATCGGCTACTTACAGGAACAGATCGTGCGATATCTCGATGAACATAAGCTCGGCATACGTCTGCGTTACAGCTTCGAAAAGGAACCCTTAGACACCGGAGGAGCCCTCAAGAACTCCGAAGCTCTCATCGGTTCTGATTTCCTCGCGCTCAACGGTGATGTAATCTTTGCAGGGCTGGATCTTGACAAGTTAATCTACACACATAAGAAATCGAACGCGGCAGTGACCATAGTCTTGGCAAAATCAAATACGCCTACAAGGTTCGGAGCCGTGGAACTCGACAATGAGAACAGGGTGATCAGCTTTGTTGAGAAACCTCGCAAGCAACCAGCAGGTGAGGCTTGGGTGAACGCTGGAGTGTATGTGATACGTCCATCGGTTTTCGCGAAAATACCCAAGGCGAAACGAATTTCGCTTGAACTTGATGTATTTCCCAAGCTCATGCGTGATGGAACAATCTCGGGCTACAAGCATGATGGATACTGGGCTGATGTCGGAACGCCAGAGGACTACTTGCGTGTCCAAAAGGATCTTCTAACAGGAGTCTTCAAACCCCAAGAAGCAACTGCCAACAACACATAGTACCTATCTCGAATCATATTCCAGGTCATGAGAGCAACGGGACTCTGCTCTTCAGATCCTTCAGGATCTCAGCTTGATTAGCTGGAACTAGTTCACCAGAAAGTTCAGCCCTAACTTCACGTTCAGTTTCTATTTTCTCAGGAGCCTTCTCTCCGACAAGCGCTTCGAACAGCTTTCGCCAGGTTACTGGCGTGAGTTTAGGAGGTTGATAATCAGCCAGCGTGCACGCTGCCAAAGTCCACGTCCGCGCCACATTCGCTATGTTGTAGCCACCGCCGCCAAAAACAACCAGACGCCCTCCTGTCAGTTCATCTGCTAGGTTGCGCACGACATCCACAACCTCTCGATATGTTCGGGTTGTGATCTGCAAGTGGGCGAGCAGATCGTTCGCGTGAGAATCTGCTCCGCATTGGAGCAACAGCATTTGAGGCCGATACTTCCGGACTGCTCGGGGCACGATTTCTCTGAATAGGTCTAGGTAGATCTCATCGTTAGTAAAAGGTGGGAGTGGTACGTTTATCTTGAGACCCACAGCCTTTCCTTCACCCACTTCATGTGTGAAGCCTGTCCCAGGGAACAGGTGGTGACCGTCTTCGTGGAAGTCGATGTCCAAGACGGCTGGATCCGAGTAGAATCCGTACATTACGCCGTCACCGTGATGCGCATCCACATCCAAGTAGAGGATTCTTTCCAGTCCGTAGTTCTTCTTCAGATAGGCGATCGAAATCGCAGGGTCATTGAATATGCAGAAACCTGACGCACGGTCGGGATGCGCGTGATGCAACCCGCCCGCTATGTTCATCCCGTAAGTTACCTTCCCCGACATGACCAAATCGACTGCCGCTAGTGAAGCTCCCGCGGCCAACGCGGACGCATCATAGCATCCTTTGAACGCAGGCGTATCACCCATGTCAAGAAATCCCGA
This sequence comes from archaeon RBG_16_50_20, assembly GCA_001768965.1. GTDB lineage: Archaea > Thermoproteota > Bathyarchaeia > 40CM-2-53-6 > 40CM-2-53-6 > FEN-987. The sequence continues at coordinate 21,642 of MEMY01000052.1, forward strand.
TCCAACCTCACTCATTCGCTTGACAAGTCTGATGTATTCATCATTATGGAATAGGAGAAGATCCTTGAGCGTCGCTTCCCGCGGAGGCGCGACCTTCACGTTCTCTGCATCAAGCAATCCGACAGCTTTCATCAGCTCGTATGTCAACTTCAACCTAGTCGGCTTGAGGGGATGAGTCGGTCCGAAGTCATACTGCTGGAAAGCATCACTATAGACGATACCAACTGTTCGCGTTAGCCTGGGCCCCCTGCAGGAGTCTGGTTACCTAGTATCTCGATGGTTTTTGAATGCGTCCCATTGCATCTCTAGTTGAAATTCAGAAGGCCCTTCCTTCATTGAGAAGGGTGTCTTTCTTCTGTCCATCTCAGATAGTTTTCATCGACCCAAACTTAAATAATCCATATGTAATAACCATGAAACGGTGTTAGAATGTGCTACACTCACCAGACACCTTCAAACTCTCCATAACCGAAAAAGCCGCTGAGAAAGTCAAAGCCGCAATAGAGAAACAAGGTAAGAGTGACGCAGCGCTACGAGTCTATGTTGCGGGAGGCGGTTGTAGCGGGTTCCAGTACGGTCTTGCCTTCGATAAGCAGAACGGCGACGACCATGTGATCGAAGCACATGGAGTCAAAGTCCTGGTGGACGATCAGAGCGCCCAGTACGTTGATGGCTCCGAGATCGATTATGTAGAATCCGTCATGGGCGAAGGATTCATGGTCAACAACCCGAATGCCACAGAGACATGTGGCTGCGGGCACTCATTCAAACCCAAGTAATCAGCCCCTACATCCCCAATCCTTTTTGCTTCTCCTGAGAACGACACTAGCGGGAGCCCTAGTCCCGACAAGACCAGTTTCTGTAATCGCTAGCCCTGAAACGACCTACGAAAACTTCCGTTCGAAATCAGAGTCAACCCTGATCTTCGGTGCCTTTCAGCATGGCTCAATAGTTGAGGGGGGTTTTGACGTGACTGCATAAGCTACCCACGTGACACCTTCAACCTCCCCTGTAATTCGACTGCTAATCTCCTCCAGCACATCCTCGGTGACTCTTGCCCAGTCAGCAGTCATCCCATCCAATGATTTGACTATACGCACAGTAACAATGTGGCCAAGCTCGCGCTGATCCCCAACAACACCTACAGCCATATCATCGCCCACTATCGCGAAAGTTTGCCACATCTCATCATAGAGCCTTCTGCGCTTCATAACATCCTCAACGATTGCGCTGGCCTCCCGACAGATGCGCAGTTTCCCATCTGTGACCTCGCCGATTATTCGAACTCCTAAACCGGGTCCTGGAAATGGGTGTGTTCCGACAATTGACTCTGGCAAGCCCAACTCTTTGGCAATCTTTCGGACTTCATCTTTGTAGAGAAACTTGAGAGGCTCTATGATCTTGAACTCGGACCAAGCCGGAATCCCGCCTACATTGTGATGTGTCTTAATGCGGGATGCGGGGCTTCCTGTTCCAGCGCTTTCGATCACATCAGGGTAAAGTGTTCCTTGAGCGAGCCATCTGAAGGTTCCAAGCTTCTTACTTTCTTCATCGAAGACTCGAATGAATTCCTCACCAATTATTCTGCGCTTTTCTTCTGGATCAACTACTCCTTTCAAACGCTCAAGAAATCGCTTGGAGGCATCAACGTAGTGCAGGTTCAGCCTCAGGTCTTCCTTCAGTGCCTTGAGAATGGTTTCCGCTTCGTGCTTTCTGAGGAGGCCGTGATTTACGAAGATACACTGGAGTCTCTGACCAACAGCCTTCTGGACAAGTACGGCGGTTGTTGTTGAATCGACTCCTCCGCTTACAGCAGAGAGCACATGCCCCTGACCGACTTCGGATCGAATCTGCTGTACAGCGGTTTCGATGATCGATTGAGGGTTCCAGGCGGGTGAGCAACCGCTTATCCGAGTGACAAAATTCCTGATAATTTGGATCCCGTTCTGCGTGTGAGCCACTTCGGGATGAAACTGAACGCCGTACAAATGTCGAGAAGGATCGCGTATGGCCGCTGTGGCGCAGTTTTCTGAGCTTGCAATAGTCTCAAAGCTCTGCGGGAGGGTTTCTGCAAAGTCTCCGTGACTCATCCAGGAAACAATTTTGCTTCCAATCTCCCTAAACAAGTCTGAGTGGTCTTTGATTTCGAGTGGGGTTTTCCCGTATTCGTGGCGTTTTGTGGCTTTCACCTTTCCCCCAAGCATCTCGACCATTAGCTGTAGACCATAGCATATGCCGAGAACTGGTACACCTAGCTGGAAAATCTTGGGGTTGCATTTTGGAGCGTGCTCATCGTAGACGCTTGCAGGGCCCCCTGAAAGGACAATGCCCTTGGCGTTCAGCTTGAGAAGCTCGTCTGGGGATATCGTGTAGGGGAGTAGCTCTGAGTAGACTTCGCATTCTCTTATGCGGCGTGTTATGAGGTGTGAGTATTGGCCTCCGAAATCAAGAACGGCGATCAGTTCTCTCGGCATCGCCCATCAGTAGGTAATATGGGGTTTCTTAGATTAACGTTGCCGAAAGTCGACTTTTTCACTTGATTCGTTTGAGGCCCTTGGGGTACCTGAGAGCTAGGTCGGCGTAGGCTTCTTTGTATTTGCTCCACACCTGCTTGTCAGCCTCCGCAACGTCTCGAATCACTTTCGCTGGGACGCCAACGGCAACCTTTCCATCGGGAATCGATTGACCACTTGTTACAACAGCACCTTCCCCGATTATGCTCCATATCCCGATCGTTGCGTAGTCGCTTATCACTGCTCCAACGCCGACCACGGCGTAGTCTTTGACCGTGCAATTGTGGAGAAGCGCGCCGTGCCCAATCTGGACGTGGTTTCCTACCTCGCATTTCTCATTGATACGCGCATGCAGAACACAGTTCTCTTGCACGCTTGTCCTGTCGCCAATCACGATAGTGCCATAATCGCCTCGAATTCTCGCTCCTGGCCCGATGAAGCATTGCGCCCCAATCGTGACATCACCCAAAACCTTGGCATCCTCATCAACGTACGCCGTCGGAGCAATAGACGGAATACGTCCCTCGAACTCAAAAACACCCAAACAAACTGACCTCCGTTAGTACACCCAACTAGCCCGTGAATGTAAATCCCATGTTCGTTTTCCATTCTTCGCTCCAGAGAAGAACTCCAAGCGAGATTAGTGTGCATAATCTGCTGGAACCCTGATATAGGTCCATAGAATTGATCTTAGAAAGACACCAGCGTATGACATTGCTATCTCGATTTAGACAAGTCACAAGGAAATTCGGAGCCTTAGCACAATCTCCGACAGCGCGTTATCGTTTGATTCGACCTGAGCGGAATGAGAAAGCATTAGGCTTCTGTTCGACTTGCGGGAATCCAATCACGTTGAGTACAGAAGGGGCATACTCATCATTTCATAACGCGGCGACGTGTCGGTTGGTGAATCTTGCATTGGCAGAGATGGGAGTCAGCATCGACCAAACGATAGGTGTAGTCGTCTACCCGTATTGGGGTCCACTGAAGGGCTATTACTCGACGGCTGAGCCGTTAACGATTCACGTAGCTGAAGAGGCGTACTCACATTTTCCAGAGTACATCATCTTCCACGAGACTAAGCATCTAGTGGACTGTCTAACGAAGGGTTGGAGCGAAGAAGGGACGCCTGATCCTTTTGCTCGCCACCTTTGCGCAAAGTACGGCTTTCCATGCCCTCCTCCTCACCAGCACATCGGCCAGTAGGATTAGATAGCATGTCTACGCGCTGAAAAACGACTTGGGCCAATGCGTTAGGCGTAAGTGCCTATCTTGGCTTCCAGTTGGCTCTTCGGAAGCACACCGACTATCCTGTCGACTTCTTCCCCGTTTTTCATAACGAGCAGAGTTGGGATAGCCATTATCCCGAAACGTTGGGCCGTTTCTGGGTTCTCATCGACATTCAGCTTGCCGAAGACGACCTTGCCGCTGTAGTCCTTTGCCAGTTGCTCGACGACAGGAGCAATAGCACGACATGGAGCACACCACGCCGCCCAACAGTCCACAACGACTAGAGGATAGCTCTTTACTGTTTGCTCGAAATTCCTGTCACTTACGGCTATTGGTTTGTCTATGGTCGGTGTTGACATTTGACCCATGAGTTCACGCATCTTCTTTGCACGGATCTCCTCAAGTTCGTCCAATTTTGGACCTCACACGGGAGCCGCCCCCTCACCGTTCCAACTCGTTATAAGTTTACCCTGCAACTAACTCACCTGAAATTATCCGAAATCTAATGGCCTCCCAAGAAAGAACTTGTCGGGAAACCCGCGAACCTTGTCATCATGGCAGCATCAATGCATTGAGGATCAGTTGCTCGACCAAAACCTGTCAGTGGCTTCTAGGCAAACTTAAGAACACATCCAGCTCTAAATCTCAATTCACTTCGTGAACGCCTATGCCTCTCGATTTTGAGTTAACCGGCGAACAGGAGCTTTTCCGACGAACTGTGCGCGAATTTGCAAAAAAGGAGATTGCTCCGAAAGTCAGAGAATATGAACGCAAGCGCGAGTTCCCGTGGGAGCTTTATCGCAAGATGGGTCAGGCGGGTCTTCTTGGTCTGAGGCTGCCGAAACAGTATGGTGGCCAAGAAGCTGACGCAGTCACCATGGGGATCCTTCAAGAGGAGCTGGGTCGAGCAGGTTGGCAGATTCCTCTCGGAGACATAATGGCAGAAATTCTGGCGCTTAACGGACCGGAACACCTGAAGTCGGAATGGCTCCCTGCGATGGTTAAGGGCGAGAAGATTATTGGAATAGCCAACACGGAACCCGGAGCAGGATCGGATGCGGCGGGTATAACGACTCGCGCTGTTCGAAAAGCCGATAGTTATGTGTTGAACGGTGAGAAGCAGTGTATCACGGGCATTGATGAATGCGGCGCTTACTGTGTACTGGCAAGAACCGATCCTGACAAGGGCTCCAAAGGGGTCAGCATGTTCTTCGTCGAGATGAACAGGCCAGGGATCGAGAAGTACAATTTTGATGCACTTGGGTGGAAACTGTTCTCCTTTGGTGGGTTCGTGCTCAAGGATGTCTCCGTTCCCTCAACGAATCTAGTGGGTGAAGAGAACCAAGGATTCCGTTACGTCATGGAGACATTCGACCTGATGCGAGCTCTAATTGCAATTTGGTGTATCGGGATGGCAGAGGCCTCACTCGATGAAAACGTCGAGTACGTCAAGCAGCGGAAAGCTTTCGGAAGACCGATAGGAAAATTCGAATCCGTGCAGTCTCGCATAGTGGAAGGGTACACGAAGGTCGAGGCCGCAAGGTTACTTTGCTACAGAACATTGTGGCTGAAAGACAAAGGGCAGAAGATAACCAAAGAGTCAGCTATGATCAAATGGTATGCACCCTTAATCTCCTTTGGAGTCGTGAACGACTGCCTTCAGAACAGAGGCGCTATCGGGTATACGACTGAATGCATGGACGAATACAGACTCAGAGAGATTAGGGGGGCGATGATTGGCGACGGGACAACTGACATTAACAAGATCGTCGTGGCGCGCGAAATCCTGGGTCGGGAATATCTTCCATACCGTTGAAGCTTACCGATAAGCCGTCTAATAGGAGAGTTGGCTTTCCCAGCGCGGGGAATCCACCTAGAACATTACGTGGCGTCTTGTTTTGTTCGATCGGAGCTTCTGGTGCTGACTGGGCTATTTTCCTTCGCTCACGATTGTTGTCAAGGTTGACCGTATTTTGTCGAGCCTTCGTACCTTCCAGGTAATTACTTCCTTAAGGCGATCCATGGAGTCAGTTTCGATCTTTGCCACCACGTCGTATACTCCGTATACGAAGTAGGATTCCTTGACTTCTGGAACGTCACGTAGACTCTTCAGTATCTCGTTTTCGGCACCTGCGTCAATATTCATAAAGACGAAAGCCTTTGGCATTCACCTAAACCCCACCACACAGTAGTGTTGATGAGCATTATGAGATTATCCATCGAACCGTTCCGGATATGTCGGGGGGCATAGGGTTGCCTTCGCAAGCTGATTTTGCACTTCGCCGAGTAGAGAGCTACATACGAAAAAGGCCCTTTACAGACCGAAGAATGGGATACGCTTGGATGATTGTTCCCGTTCTACCGATCATAGTAGCTATTGCTCTTATCATGGCGTTGATCGGAATCGTCATTTCCTCTATCCCTACATTTCAGCCAGGCGAACCCCCATCACCAGCCTTTGTCGGAATCTTCGCCCTCTACGCTCTGGCTCTCATGGCCTTCTACGCTGTCCTTCTCGTGGGAGCGTTTGCCGTTTTCTATTTCGCCGATCGTAGGAACCGGCACTTCAGGAGACAGCAAATGCTCTTCGCCGCCATTTCGTCGTATCTCCAAGCGAGAACTAATGTGGGGGTCGGTGAGAATTTCGAGAAGTTGACCCAGCTCAATGAGGATTCAATATTCGAAGAACAGGACAGACCAGCCGGTCTATGGGCAATATTGTATGTGTTCGTAACGCCGATTGTGGGTCTTGTCGTCGCCTACAACTTGACGCAAGACTTGCGCAAACATGAAGAACGGCAAGCGGAGCATCAGCAGGTTCTCGTCCCGGCATTTGATGAGGCTGGTGTTGCGCGCCCTACGTTTACTGCTTGCAGGCGCCACAACAGGGATCCGATGGTTTACCTCATTCTAACAGCAATCACGGCCGGGCTCTTCTGGATATATTGGTTCTACACACTCCTGAGAGATTACAACGAGCATTTTGCAGATCACGCTGCTTTTGAAGATCAGATTCTCGCCTCCCTGAAGCCTTTAGCCGTGTGCAGAGCTTGTGGCGGCTCGATTCCTCAAGATGCAAAATTCTGCCCCATCTGCGGAGCGCCCCAGTCACCTGCCTAAGAATGCGAGGCCGACACGAGACAGAATACGCGGCGTGGAAACGAATGGGATACGCAAGTGAGGTGCGTTCAGTTTTTGTGCGTAGCAAGATGCTCATCGGCATCGTGGCAATCGTATTCTTTCTTGTGGTGTTTGTTTCAACTCTTGCCTCGTATGTCCTTCTTGCAACTTCCCCTGAACTTGTGAGATATCTTCAGAATTTCTTGGCTGGTGAGCGCGGGTTAATTGGGATACCTCCGCCCGAAACGAGCGGCTTCTATTGGCTAATTTTCCTCAATAATATTGGTCATTTCTGGAACCCAAGTCGCACGTGGGTTTGGTTGCCTTTCGTAGGCGCCTTCAGCTTGGGTTACGAGCTCATCTTGAATGCGATAATCATTGGTGGGGTCATATCCTTCGCTACGCTGACGAGAGGTGCCGCATTCACCATAGCAGGGCTGGCGCCTCATGGTGTGTTAGAGATTCCGGCATTCATTCTCGAATTTGCTGGACTAACACGTTGGCATATAGCAGCCTCACGCGTGATTTATGGAAAAATGAGCGGTCGGCAAGTTGACCGACCGTTGTTCATGGAGGGCGTGAAGGACACGTTCGTCTTGTCGCTCTTCTCTGTGACCTTGTTCGCAGTCGCGGCTTACGTGGAGACCTTCATCACGCCGATCCTCATAGGCCATTAGCAAGTTCACTCTACGCTATTTGGTATGTGATTTGCACATTCACTGTGACCTGCAATGTCCCTGGTTGAATTGGTGTCTGATTGCCCGAAATGCTGGCTTTCTCGAACATGGGCTGGTAGAAGTAGCCTGGCGTTACAGATATTGGACCCAGTAAAGTGACACCTAAGCTTGAAGCCACGGCTTTCGCTTTACCGTCTGCGTCCTGAATCGCGAACTGCAAGGCCTGCTTCTCGATCTTGGTGAGGGCTGCGTTTGACAATGTGAACATCACGCCTTGTACTTCGTTGACGCCTGCGTTGATCGCGGCATCTAATGCTTTGCCGACCAGGCTGAAGTCAGTGACCGCCACTTGGATAGCATTGCGTACTGCATAGCCCACGATTTTGGGCGGCGTCGTTTGATCTTGCTTGTATTCGTAGATTGGGGCTAGAGAGTAGGACACGGTTTCTATGGAACTCTTGCCTATCCCAACGTTTGCTAAGGCGTCCATGACTTTCGACATGATTAACGCGTTGTCACTGCTTGCCTGTGTAGCGGTTGCGGCTTGTGTTTGAACGGCGAGAAGTATGATCGCTTGATCTGGCTGAGCGGAAACCGTTCCAACACCCATAACCTGCAAAGTCTTTTGCTGCGTACTGGATGGGCCATTTGTTTGAATGCTCAGGGGACGAGTTGTAGCCACTGCACTGATCAGCACAATTGCCACAATTGCGACTGCAGCGAGGTAGTAGATCCTTCGGCTGGAAATCTCACTCAATTAATGCACCTCCTCAAGATTTGAACGAGCGTACATTAGCATCCGCTCGCAATAACACCATGGTTTTGAACAGACCGTTCACGGTTTAGAACAGCCTTTGGGACCTGCGCAAATCTCAACGGATAAGTCAACGGAGGCGCGTTCAATGGACAGGTACATGACGAAAACGCCATCTAATGCTTGCATTTTCATTAGGGTTCGCGATTGAAGCCTTATGAGGCAACACAAGGACAGGCTCGGGAACACGTGAGGAGAATTGTTCAAGGTCTTCATCACAAGTCGCGTGATTGATAGAATCTCGCGTGACGTGAACCGGCCAGTCGAAAGAATTGGACTCCTGATGGGAGCTTTGGAGAATAGCTCACTCTGGGTTAACGACATAATACCGGGAGGAACAGAAATGAGCGAAGTCCATTGTGCCTTCCCCCCACAACGCCTTGCACAGGTGGCGAACGACATTGTGGAAGGAAGGATAGAGGGGCGAATAGTTGGTTGGTATCATTCACACCCTGGACATGGCTTATTCTTGTCACAGACCGACCTCGAAACCCACATGCAGTTTTACCAGTTCTCTTCGTATGCCCTTTCACTCGTGGCAGATCCAAAGTCTGGCGAGTTTGGCATCTGGATTTATGAAAACGGCGTCGGGGTAGTCCAGCTGCCCGTGAATCACATCCACATCATCTAGGAATCCTGATCATGCGACCCTTCGGTTTTCCTGGACTATGATCTTGAGAAGCCCTCGAGCGGAGGGAACGCCAGCTTGCGCCACCATTTTGCGCCGTTCATTCCAAAGGTCTGAGAGCAAAGCAGCCGGGTATCCTCTGCGCCTGTAATCGACGATTTGCAGAAGAATATCTAAGCTGTCAGCCGCATGAACAATCTTCGATTCTTTCGTGTTGCTCAAGTCGTATTCACTCTGGAGTGACTTGTATTTGCCGGCGAGCTTGCGATCAGTCATGCCCTTAGCAAGGTGCTCCCACGCGTTCTTCTCAACCTCACGCTTTATTGACCGACCTCTTTTTCCCATGTGTTGTAGATAGGCCTGACTGATATCGAATGTAAATGATTCTGCGAGATCGTGCAGAACCGTCATTCTCAGAACCTTCTCTATGTCAAGTCTCACTCCGCGTCTTTCCTCCAAATCAGCCAGGATCATAGACAGAGCGCTTGTCGAGAAAGTATGCTCCGCCACAGATTCGACATCAGGCAACGAGACCCCGTGGCTCAACCATCCGCTCCTCGGAATTCGCTTCAGTCCAGAAAGCGCAAGAAGAAACTGTAGAATTGTCTCCGCCTCCTCTAACACACTCTACCGAAAGACAACAGTTATGGCTTTGACCTTTTGTTCTTGGCGGAAACCAACGGGTCCACGACTATGAGGCGGTTACTAATACTCATACTTGCCGTGTACGGTGTCACTGCGGCTTTGTTTTGGGTAACAGCAGTAAATACAGCGACCCTCTATGCCGTGAAGGATAGTTACAGTTGGCAGTCCGTGCCCAAAGCGAACAATGGCGGTTCGAACAACTTCGCAATCACATCATCCACTGCGAATCCTATGAACATGAGAGGATGGATTGCCTTTGACATGCGCGGGGTCCCTAATGACGTCTGGATTCTCAACGCTGAACTCCGACTGAGAGTCTGGCACAAAACCACAACCGATCCCAAACTCGGGATAGGTGACAGCACGGGTAGGGTGTACGGGGTTTACCGACTGACCCAACCTTGGACCGAGTTCAACATTACTTGGGCATATCAGCCGAATTACACAGAAGAACATCACGCCACATCTCCTGTTCCTCCTGGCCAAGGTGGGTGGGATGGTCCGCTTCTTTACATGGATTGGGATGTTACGGCCTTAGTGAGAGATTGGGCTTCCGGCGCCGACAATTATGGAATTTTGATCCGGGACACACAAGAGAATGCTCCCCTCTATTACTCCACTCAGTTCTTTACACACAACAAGGTCCCAAACGAGAGTTATTTCCCTCGACTTCTCGTGACTTATGTTAGTCCGCTATCCGTGGTCATCCTAGTCGCTGCCTTGGGCTTGGAAGGACTGTTTATCACTACCCTTTGGCGAATGAGAAAACGCCGTCAAGATACTTCGGAACATAGGTGAGCATGATCTTGGGAAGTCTGCAGGAAGGAGCGAGAATCGCCGTCGAGGTCTGCATGTCCATTAGAAGCGGCGAACACGTGTTCGTATTGACCGATCGCCCCACATTGGAGATTGGAAAAGCGATACATGATGCAGCAGAGAAAGTGACGAAGGGAAACGTCAAGCTGCTCGTTCTTGAGGACTACGTAGAACGACCAGCAAAGGAACTGCCGAAACAAATTCTCGAGCTGATACCATGGGCGAATGTCACTTACTATGCAGCGGAAAGCAAACCGGGCGAGCTGGGGATCCGAGGGCCCTTCATTCGAACGGCAGTGAAATACGCAAGACACGGCCACATGCCCAGCGTCACAAAAGAACTCATGGAGACAGGGATGTGCGCTGATTACTACAAAATTTCGGATTTGACCAAGAAAGTGGAACGGATCGTCAAAACCTGTAGAAAGGCGCGTATAGTGACAAAAGCCGGTACAGAACTCGAGGTCGACTTCAATCCATCTTGGAGATGGAAGGTGTGCGATGGTCTGTACCCCGAGAAAGGCATGTGGGGTAATCTGCCTGAAGGAGAGATTTTTACTGCCGCATACAGAGCCAACGGAAGGATGGTGATTGACGAGCTGGGTGACTGGTTCAGCCCGAAATACGGCGTACTGTCAAAGACACCCGTCATGCTCCAAGTCAAAGATTCTCGCGTGGACTTGTCCTCCGTGAAATGCGCAAACGAGCAACTGCGCCAGGAATTCGTCGAGTACCTCAACACCGATGCCAACAGCAACAGACTCGGCGAGTTTGCAATTGGAACGAACATATTCCTAGACCGATTGACAGGAAACCTACTGCAGGATGAAAAAATCCCCTCAGTTCACTGCGCCTTCGGCGATCCATATCCGGATGAAACAGGCGCAGATTGGCAGTCGAAAACCCACATCGACGGAATCATGCTGAAGTGCAGCATTTGGATTGACGGCAAACAAATCATGGATGAAGGCAGGCATTTGACCACCTGACTGTTCCGCGTTCGAACCCGTCGCAACCTTAGTTTCTGAGAAAAGTTTCGCGCCTCTGGCAACGAAAGCAATAAGTAAGAACTTTCAATATCACAGCCCCTTCCAGTAGAATTGAGGAAGTTATCGTGTCCGAATTCAAACCCGGGAGAATAGAGCGAGTGGCCGGCCCCGTCGTGGTTGCCTCTAACATGCTTGGCGCTCGTATGTACGAACTTGTCAAGGTTGCTAGCACCGGTTTGATCGGCGAGATTATTCGAGTTGAGGCAGACAGGGCCACAATCCAGGTCTACGAGGAAACGACCGGGATCAAACCGGGTGAGATTGTTGAGCGAACAGGCAGCCCACTGTCAGTTGAGCTCGGTCCAGGTTTGATGAACCAATTCTTTGACGGAACACAAAGGCCATTGCCTGTCCTCTTGGACAAGGGTGGTGCTTTCATTCGAAGAGGAATCAGCGCAGCACCTCTCGATCGAAAGAAGAAATGGGAATTCACTCCATTAGTGAAGAAAGGAGACACGGTTATCGGCGGTGACGTGCTTGGTGAAGTGCCCGAAACTGTGCTAGTCAAGCACAGGATTTTGATTCCCCCCAACATCAGTGGCACTTTGAAATCGGTAGTATCCAAAGGCAGCTATACACTCGAGGATCCGGTCGCTGAGCTTGAAACGAATCGAGGAATGGTCAAACTCTACATGATGCATTCTTGGCCCGTCCGTGTACCGCGCCCAGCTAGAGAAAAAGTCCCTTCAGACACACCACTCATAACGGGCCAACGAATCATTGATTTCTTCTTTCCAATCTCGAAAGGCGGAACCGCGGCCATACCTGGAGACTTTGGAACTGGTAAGACGATTACGCAACATCAGTTAGCAAAATGGGCAGACGCTGAAGTGATTGTGTACGTGGGCTGTGGTGAACGCGGAAACGAGATGACCGAAGTCCTTGAAACGTTCCCGGAACTAAAGGACCCACGGTCAGGACAGCCACTAATGGAGAGAACGATCCTAGTGGCAAACACTTCGAACATGCCCATCGCGGCCCGTGAGGCTAGCATGTACACTGGCGTAACGCTGGCTGAATATTTCCGCGACATGGGCTATAATGTCGCCCTAATGGCGGATTCCACTTCGCGATGGGCCGAGGCACTCCGTGAAGTATCGGGGCGTTTGGAGGAAATGCCAGGTGAGGAGGGCTATCCAGCATATTTGGCATCTCGATTGGCACAGATCTACGAAAGAGCTGGACGCGTGAAAGTCATCGGCAGCGACTCGAACAAGTTAGGTTCGGTGTCTATTGTTGGAGCAGTCTCGCCCTCTGGAGGAGACTTTTCTGAACCGGTAACTCAGAACACATTGAGAATCGTCAAGGTATTCTGGGCTTTGAGCAAACCACTCGCCGAGCGACGACACTTCCCCGCAATCGATTGGTTGAGCAGCTACTCGTTATACTTGGAATCCCTGGAGAATTGGTACAGAACTCACATTGGACCGGAATGGTCCGCTCTGAGAAAGGACGCAATGGCGCTGCTGCAACGTGATGAGGAACTTCGAGAAATCGTCATGCTTGTCGGCCCAGACGCGCTTTCTGAGAGCCAGAGAGTGATACTGGAGGCAGCTCGAATGATCAAGGAAGACTTCTTGATACAGAGTGCGCTCCACCCTGTCGATAGCTATTGTTCACCCGAGAAGACTTTTCGACTCATGTCGCTCATCATGAAATTCTATGAGAAAATGAAGGCAGGGGTAGGCAAGGGGGTATCGCTGCAGCGTGCGCTCGATCTTCCGGTGAAAGAGGAAATCGCACGGGCAAAGATCCACCCCTCTCAGGCATTCGAAGAACTAGCGAAGCACATCGAAACGAATATGGAACAGCAATTCCAGAGCTTGTCCACTGAACTTCTTGAGAAGCCAGCCGTCTAATAACATGAGCGAGGAAAGAGACGTGTCGGTAGTCGTCAGGGAATATTCAACAGTTAACGAGATCTCAGGTCCCCTGCTCTTCGTCCAGAACGTGAAAGGTGTAGGGTTTGGTGAGCTCGTGCGGATTCGAACTCCTGCTGGTGAAGAGAGAAGAGGGCAGGTATTGGAGGTCCGCAGTGACTTGGCCGTCGTACAAGTCTTTGAAGGCACTTCCGGCCTCGACGTTTCCTCTACAAGCGTCCGTTTCATGGGCGAGACCGTCAAGTTAGCTGTCTCAAGTGACCTGTTGGGCAGAATACTTGATGGCAGTGGAAATCCAATCGATGGCGGCCCGCGAATCATACCTGAAGATTATTCGGATGTTCACGGCGCTCCAATCAATCCCTACGCTCGGACGTATCCTCGCGAATTCATCCAGACGGGAGTTTCAGCGATCGATGGCATGAATACACTCGTGAGAGGACAGAAGCTCCCGCTCTTTTCAGGAGCAGGACTACCCCACAATCGAGTGGCAGCCCAAGTCGCGCGACAAGCACGGGTTAAGGGAACGGGCGAGCCATTCGCAACCGTGTTTGCTGCAATCGGCATCACCGCCGACGAAGCCAGGTTCTTCCGAGAAGACTTCGAAAAACAAGGAGCGTTCGAACATGTAACCATGTTCATCAACCTTGCCGACGACCCCGCCATAGAGAGAATTCTCACACCGCGTATGGCCCTAACCGCTGCCGAGTATTTCGCGTTCAAATTGGACATGCACGTGCTAGTCATACTCACCGACATGACCAACTACGCCGAAGCTCTGCGGGAGATCTCCGCGGCTCGAGAGGAAGTGCCCGGCCGACGAGGTTATCCAGGTTACCTTTACACAGACCTCTCGACCATTTACGAACGTGCAGGAAGAGTTCATAATGCGAAAGGGTCTATTACACAGATGCCAATCCTGACGATGCCGCACGACGACATCACCCATCCTATTCCAAATCTCACGGGTTACATCACGGAGGGCCAATTGATAGTTGATCGCGGTCTGCACAGGAAGGGCATCTACCCGCCTATCGACGTCTCACCTTCGCTTTCTAGGCTTATGCGCGAAGGCATCGGGAAAGAAAGAACTAGGCAGGATCACAGAGAAGTGTCAGACCAACTTTACTACGCGTACGCCGAGGGCCGAGCTTTCAGAGACCTAGTCGCCGTCGTAGGAGAAGAAGCACTCTCGGCCCGGGACAAAATCTATCTGAAGTTTTCCGACGATTTTGAGAGACGATTCATTGGGCAGGGTGAGTACGAGAACCGCGAAATTGAGAAGACCCTTGACCTAGGTTGGGACCTGTTAGCGGCACTTCCGGAGAGCGAGCTGAAACGAGTAGACCCAGCGACGATCAAACAGTTCCACCCCAAGTATAGAGCTGGGACAGGGAAGTAGATGCCCGAGCTAATAGCGGGCGTCCACCCAACTCGGATGGAACTACTCACACTCCGCAAAAGACGAAACATAGCAGAACGAGGTAGAGATCTTCTCAGAGAGAAACTGGACGCTCTGATGATCGAGTTCTTCCAGTTTGTTCGTGAGATCAGTACCCTGAGAGCAAAAGCGCAGGGACTCCTCGCAGAGGCTTATGAGAGCTTCGTTGAAGCACAAATGGCCATGGGGTACATGAAACTTGAACAGACATCGGTGGGAGTCGAAGACAGGTTCACAATAGAATCAAAGTCCAGAAACATAATCGGCGTTACGATTCCCTACATACAAGTGAACCTCAAACCGCTGACCGGTTTTCCATACAATATCTACGACACATCCATCAAACTGGATGAAGCTACGCTCAAGATGGCTGATGCGATAAAGGCAATAGCGGAACTCTCCAGCGCGGAGGCAGCAGTCAAGAAGCTCGCTGAAGCTATCGCAGCTACCAAGAGACGCGTTAACTCTTTGGAATACGTGGTCATTCCTCGTATGCTAGCCACGATACGCTATATTGAAATGCACTTGGAAGAGGCAGAACGCGAAGACTTCTTCCGGTTGAAGAGAATCAAGAGCAGAATGGCCAAGGTAGAGAAAAAGCTCGAAGCACCCGCAGCTTAACCCCTACAAATCAGTGCATCTAGGAACTCTTCTGCTTCAGAGAGAGAATGGCTTTCGCGAGATCCCCACCAGCTTCTAACAGCGCTTTCTTAGCTTCTTCTGGTGTTTTGCCAGTCTGCTGAACCACTAATTCCACATCTGCGTCCAACGGTGTGCTCGGAGCTGATGGCTGTTGCGGCTGCGCTTCGGAGACGCGGCCTCCGGCTATTTGGTACATGGTTTGACCCTGTATGTTGATTGTGGTAACGTTGGGCTCTTCGATTACAATGTCCTTCGTCCCAGTCCGTATGATGACCGAGGACACGTCCGGAACCTCATCCATCTTCATGCCCATTTTCTGCATCATACGCGCGGCGTCTCGACCTCCGGGAACGCCTCGTGCGGCCTTCAGAGCCTTGTACGCCAAACCAACTCAACTTCTCGTCTTTTAGATCAGGACCAGAATAAGAATATCGGACGCCCTCCCTTCTACCTTAGCGAGTCCACGGATTTCTCCACGGCCTCTAAGAGACTCCCGTCAGATATCATGTCTGCAACTGTCTGAATATGCCCGGAACTCGCCCGGTCCTCTCTTAACATCGGAACATTCTCGCGGAGTTTGAGGTATGCGGCTCGTGTACCTCTGCCACATTTCGCTGGATCTCGAAAATCCAGGCCTTGTGCGGCGCAGATGAGCTCAATAGCTATGACCTGCTGCGTATTTTGGAGAATCGCTCTTGCCTTCAATCCCGCTGAGGGGCTCATGCTGACGAAGTCTTCCATGTTTGCGGATGTGGGTATCGTATCCACAGTCGCCGGATGTGCGAGAATCTTGTTCTCGGAAGCGAGAGCAGCGGCCGTATATTGCACGGCCATGAGTCCAGAGTGAAGCCCCTGAGATTCGGTCGCACCAACCAGAAAAGGTGGAAGACCACGGCTCAAGGTCGCATCCAGTAATCGGGAGACCCTTCTTTCGGAGATGTTGGCGATGGTTGCGAGTGCTATCGAAACTACGTCCATGGCGAGCCCGACTGGCTGCCCATGAAAGTTGCCGCCCGACAGCACGTCCGGACCATCCGGAAACACGAGTGGATTGTCCGTAGCTGAGTTCATTTCAACCTCTATCAGCCTCCTAGCGAACGCGATTGCCTCTCGGGCAGCTCCGGCGACCTGCGGGGTGCATCTTAGTGAATAGGCGTCTTGAGCAGCTTCACGTTCACCGCTGACCGTTTCTTTGATAAGCCGACTCCCGGCTATCAGAGACCGAATGTTGTGAGCGGAGTCAATCTGACCTTTGAATGGCCTTGCGTCATGGATTCTCGCATCGAAAGCCTGAGTGTAACCTTGCAATGCTTCAAGCGATGCAGCCGCTGAAATCTCACTTGTCTTCACGAGGCACTCGGCATCATGAACAGTAAGCGCTCCTACTGCCGTGGACATCTGCGTCCCATTGTTCAGCGCGAGGCCTTCCTTCATCGAGACTGAGAGCGGCTTCAGCCCAACCTCTTTTATCACGTCCGATGCAGACTTCAATTTGCCGCGATGTTCCACAGTGCCTTCGCCCATGAACGCAAGCGCCATGTGAGACAGAGGAGACAAATCTCCACTTGCACCCACAGATCCCTTGGATGGGATGATCGGGTGAATGCCCTCATTCAGAAAGTCTAGAATCGATTGAGCAACGATCATACGGACACCAGAAAGACCTTTGGCCAAGGTGTTCAGGCGAAGGAGCATTATCGCGCGGACAACGTCGGTCGAAAGATTTTCTCCAACACCACAAGCGTGGCTTCTGAGTAGGTTTGTCTGGAGTTTGGACGCCTCGTCCAATGTTATTCGCGTGTTGCTTAATGCGCCGAAACCCGTCGTGACACCGTAGATTATCTTTCCGGCTCGCGCTAGTTCTTCTAGGGTTGATCGGGATCTTTCAATGTTCGAAATGCTTTCCTTCGACAGTTCCACTTTGTCTCGGAATCGCGCGACCCTAACGAGATCTCCTATTGCAAGTGAAGCGCCATCGACGACTACTTGACTTCTTCCCAACTTGTCAGCTCCCCGTTGGCCTCGCTATGCGAGCAACTGGCGTTTGAAGATGTGGGTTTATTTCCGATTCAGCGCGAAATGCCTACGCACACGAGAAGAGCAGATTTTCTGCAGTAGCCTAGAGGCGGCTAAAGGAGAGCTGTTCGCAGTATGGCGTCATAGAATCGTGCACTGGAACGTCTTTAAGGCAGTGAACTCAAATGAGGTTGAACAAGATGATTTTTATATATGCAAAATCACCTGCTGCCAGAAATTCGACTGCTCGATGGTCTCCTTGAGCATCCAAACAAATCTGGGGACGCGTTGACCTATTGGAGACCCTGACCCCTCGAAGGTTCTTTGCTATTCTGATTCTTGCAATTACACTTTTTTCAGTGGCAGCCGAAGGGGTCGGTGCGACCTCACTTTTCGATGAGAGAGTAATACTCAACTGGAAGGCCGATCCCCCACTCAAAGCGGCTCTCCCAAACATCCTGCAAAATTCTCAAACTAAGGTCAGCGTCATAGTTGTGTTCTCAAGCATCCCTTCCTCTTGGCAACTTCATGCTCTCCAGGCCTTAGGAACTATTCGCACTTTTACTGGACATGTGGCCACGATCGACGTGGCGCCGACTTCGCTCGTACAACTTGCCGCTCTCAGCTTCGTGGACCGCATCTCCAAACCGAAGATATTGAAGAGTGAACTCGACGTAAGCGTCCCTGACATCCTGGCGGACCAAGTCTGGAATGAGGTAAGAAATCCGGCTGGGAATCCTGTTGATGGTTCCGGTGTTGTAGTCGGCATAGTGGATTCTGGGATCGACTATCTTCACAAGGACTTCATGTTCAGGAACGGCACAAACAAGATTCTCTACATCTGGGACCAGTCGGTCGACGGAAAACCACCTTCAGCGTTCAATTATGGAAATGAATGTTCGCCTATCGATATTCAAAGCCAGACCTGCAGCGAAGTGGACGGCGGCTCGAACGGACAGGAACCAGGACATGGGACGGCAGTCGCGGCAGTAGCGGCGAGTACAGGACAGGCGACCTCGGGCCTCGACAGTTGCCTCCTCTTTGAAGGTACAAGATGGTTCGATATAACTTCAAAGTGTCAGGCAACTAATGTAAAGCCCTTCCCCATACTTCTCAAACCAAATGACTACTTGTATTTCGGCAGCGTAGAACAGTTCAACAAGATATTTTTTGATCTAGCAACCGGAGGCAGCTACGAGACACTAACCTGGGAATACTCCAGAGGATCTGGGTCTTGGGCCAAATTGCCCAATGATACGATCACCGTTGACTCGCACGAGCTTAGTTTTGTATCCAAGGCGGATGGAACTGCAGGGCTAAGTCGAAATGGAACATTCGCATTCGCGCCACCAGTACCTTGGAAACCCGACACTCTCAATGAAGTGGGCGACATGTATTGGCTTCGGCTTAATGCACAGGAGGTTGGTAAGCCCGCGACGGCTAATCGAATCCTGAGAACACCGTCGTATGTCGGTGTTGCTCCGGGCGCATCCATCGTCGCGGTGAAACTGAGAAGTGGAAGCGAGGATCATGTGCTTGACGGAATGAGTTACGTGATTCAAAAGGCGCGGGAGCTTGGTCGCCCACTCGTAATCGACCACAGCCTCGGCAGTTCTCTGGGATCTCATGATGGAACTGAACCACTTGAAATCGCTATGACAGATCTTGCACAAGACGGTGTCCCGATAGTCGTCGCAGCAGGCAACTCTAGGAACTTGAACCTACACGCTAGAGGAAAACTATCGCCTGGACAATCAATGACCGTCTACTGGTCCGTTAACCAGTATGAGAGTGGAAGTTATGTTGATCTCTGGTATCCCGTCTCTGACAACATTGGAATTTCTGTGAAGACCCCATCCAGGATCAGTGTGTTCGGTCCGACGGATGAGTCTGGTGTAAATACGCCCGACGGCAATGTCCAGATCTTGACTGGAGAGCGATCTAGCGGGAAGGAGTGGTGGATTAACATAACCTCCCCACCAGGCCGAGACTTACAGACAAGTCCATGGTCCTTCACTCTGACGGGCGCAAGAATTTCGGAAGGAAGGTGGGACGCTTGGGTGGAACCAGGCCAGTTTACGTTGAACGCTACCAGCCTCTACATAATCGACCCCCAGGATACGATCGATTATCCTGGCACAGCACGCGGCGTCATAACAGTAGGTTCGTATATGACGCGCCTCTTCTGGAGGTCTGGTTGCAGCGCCTGTATTGCATACTCATTGGCCCAAGGCAAACATGGAATCTGGTGGACCACACCCCCCGCTCCCGACGACGGGGCGTTGACATATTCTAGCAGCATGGGGCCCACGCGTGATGGGAGGATGAAACCTGAACTTGTGGCACCGGGTGCTCAGATAATAGCGGCTCGCGCATCAACCAGACCGCAGAAGTACTCTGACCCTGACAACTATCATCAAGTCTGGCGAGGAACAAGTTTTTCCGCGCCCCATGTTGTGGGCGTCATTGCCATGATGCTTCAGATGAACCCGTACTTGACTCCAAACCAAATTAAGACCATCTTGACCCAGGATGCTACGCAGGACAAGTTCACAGGTGCGATAGACAGAGACATCGGTTCGCCACTTTGGGGTTGGGGGAAGGTGAACGCATTGGCGTCGACGGAAGATGCGCCAACACTTTACTCTGTGAGACTACAAATCGAGGCCGAGCCCGGGGATTTCATAGTCAACCTCAATCTGGATGGAGAAAGCGCGTTTGCCATTCCACTCAACCAGACAAATACGCTGATTCTCGAGTTTAGGCGAGGTGGGACACATACGATCGAACTTGCCCCTCATACGATTCAGATTTCTCCTGGAGTCAGGTATGTCGCCTCAGGTACACCGTGGGAGTTCTCCTCGGGGGGAATTAGGAAGTTCGATTATCAACTCCAATACTATCTCGAGGTAACATCACCCTATGGATACGCTATTGGCACAGGGTGGTACGGCGCAAATACGACAGTAACAGCAGGTGTCTACCCGCTTGAGGTACCAGGGTTCCACTTCCAAGGATGGACTGGATCCGTCACCTCACCATCTTCTTCGATAAAAGTAACAATGAATTCGGAGAAACGATTGGTAGCTCAATGGGCGGAAGACCGGCCAATGATGGACAGTTCCGCGCCCCTCAACGTTTTTCTCGTCGTGGCTTTGGCGGTCATAGGAATCGCATCTTTGGTGATGCTGTTCAAGACTGGACGCGTGAATTTGCTATCGATCCGTAGGAACGACGCGACCCGCCGATTTCGTCGACTCCTCTCCGAATCTTGACGGCGACGCCTCGCTTGAAGAATCTCATGTCATGACCGGCCAAAACTGCCCGGCCGACCCCAAGTAGGACTCCCCCCTGGTCAGTGACGATTGCCTCCTCAGCCGGCCGTAACCTTTCATCCGCGCTCACCACGTGCTTTGCGAATACGTCGCCTCCAACTTTGATGAAGTCCGCCACATCGTTCGATACTACCACCATGTTTGGAGGGCTCTGCAGTTTGGAAAGGATCATTCTAGCCCCGTGTGGAGTAAGTGCGAGATAACCGTCCTTTGGCCTGAGCGTCGCGATGAGTTGATTTCTCCGGTAAATGTGCCTAATCCTGCCGGTTCGCGTTGAACAAGCTATCTTTGTCTCCCTATCGAACAACGCAGACCCAACTTCCTCTTCAAACTGATAGCTAGCGACTCCTCTCAGCTTTCTGATCTGAGACACGGTTGCAGGCTTCAAATGGACCGAGGTGCGATAGTTCGAGTAACCAATTTAAGCTTCGAGTGGGCGCAAAACGACGCAGGAAGCCCAGCTCTTGAATTGCGATATCTGTGGAAGAGAAATCTCCGGTCAACCCTTCAAGGTGAGGGTTGAAGGAGCGAAGATGCTTGTGTGTGGCCGATGCAGGAATCTGGGCAAACCATACGAAGAGGAGCCAACCGTGAGAAGAGCGCTAACAAAGCCGATCACGCTGCCGAGAACCGCACAGAGGAAAGCACCAGAACTTCCGAGAGGAATGGAGGCGCTGGATATTGCTGAGGATTGCGCCCAGCAAGTGCGACAGCGGCGAATGAAACTCGGGCTCTCGCAAGAAGACCTTGCGAAGCGAGTCAGAGAGAAACTGTCAGTGATACAGAAGATCGAAACGGGGAAGATTACTCCTGATACCAAGCTTTGCAAGGAGCTTGAGCACGAACTTAAGATCAAACTTCTCGTGCCCCGCAAAGAGGCATCTGAATTTCCGAAAACGGCGGCACCAGCGGAGATCACGTTAGGTGACATCATAAAAATCAGGGACAAATCGAAATCAGCCAGGGAAGATTAGGGCCTCACTACTCTCTTCCCGTGTTCTGTGGGCACAATTCGAAGTGCCGCGTTCGGGAACTCTTCCTGCAAACCGCGGTGGTTGAACATCCAGTCAAGGAATATGCCCAGGGCGCTTACTTCACTGATCGGCTGGTTTGTTACAGAAACATTCCAATCAGCCAGGTGGAACATTTCACCTGGAACCTTCTCTGCCCCAACCACGACCAGTTTGTTTTCATGGGAGGCTCTTATTCGCTCAATGATCTCAGGGAGTGGGATGCCGTACGCGGTCAGGTGAACCACCCTCCCGCCCGCTTTCTTCCACTCTGTGACAGAATGCCTCCAGGGCTTACCGGTCTCGATTGTGAAACTCCCGCCGAACTGCTTTGTCACACGGTTGATAGTGTCAGTGATACGTCGGTCATGGACATCTGATATGATGATTCCATCGGCACCCAAAGCACGAGCGGTCAGGCAAACGTGGGTTGTTACACGTACGTCTCGCTGAATTCGGTGACCGAGGCGCAGAACCACTAGTTGGTTTCTACTTCGAGCGGTCTTCGTGGTCATTATGACCGAACTTAGCGTGTTTTGATTATCAGATAGATACCGATTAGAAAGATTACGCTTCCGAGGAGCTCGATAATGCCCACTTTCAAGTACGTTGCGGGAGAGACGCCCCCTTGTGTCACGAATAATGACCCGGATATGGCGAGCATTGCACCTGCAAAAAACAGCATAAATCCCAAAGTGGCTAAGGTTTCTTTCATTTTTCGAGAGCCCGCGGACGCTAACACCCAGTCAGATTGTATAAAAGAGTTGCTTGCTTTGATGCCTGCCGCCGGATAGCCAACAAAGGATTAATGCGAAGCATCGCCCTAAGAACTGAACATTCGCAGAGGTCATGGCTTTGTCGGTGCTTGATGAGGAACTGATAAAGGTCGCAAACTTATTCGGAAGCGAAGATGCGGTCGCGGTTGTAAGGAGCCTGAAGAAAATCGGCGAAGCAACCGACGAGATAATAGCCAACGATCTCAAAACCGTGAAGGAAGTTCGCCTCAACAGCGTGCGCAAAATTCTATACAAGCTCTATGATCACGGGCTTGTATCATGCACCCGAGTCAGAGATGAGAAGACAGGGTGGTTCATTTTCTATTGGCGCCTGCAACCCGATCAACTTGATGCCTTCATTAGAAGTCGCAAAAAGAGAGCTTTGGACAAGTTGAAGCAGCGCCTTGATTTCGAACGAAATCACACATTCTTTGTCTGCAAAACCGACCTCGACATCCGTGTGACGTTCGAGGAAGGAATGGAGAGTTCATTCAAATGTGCTAAGTGCGCTAATCAACTTGAAAGTTCAGAAAACGCGGGCATGATTACCGTACTCGAAGCCAGAGTCCAAAAACTGGAGGCTGAACTCAGCCGATAACGCTGACCAAAATGAGAGTCACACTACTCCAGAGACCTGGACGAGTCAAGATCGACGATTTCAACACCTCTTTGAGGCAAGCGCTTTCTACGCTTGAACGCGGACTTTCCGCGAAAGCGAAGATCGCTGGATTTTCCAAAGGGGGATGGGCACAGGTCGAGGTTAATGGCGAAGATAGTGAAATTCTTGAGGAGCTGATCTCACGCGAACTTTGTCGGGCTACAACTAGCCTATCCGAAGTTGAACTCTTCGGAAACTATTCTGGAATTGTAGCGAGCGAACACAGGAATCACTTAGAGATTGATCTGGGAATCGAATCACCGAAACCCTTGACCGCAGGAATAGATCTGAGCGCACTGCGAGCACAGCTATCCGACGGAAAGACACAAACCATCGAAGAAATCACAGAAAACTATTGCGTCAACTCTGAGTCCAAGATTTCGATTCGCGTTACACGCATAGGAGCTGATTCAGGGACAATTGAAGGGTGGATGGCGGATTCGCAAATCGACTTATTCGCTGAATGGATTTCCACTAATCTTGAGCGTGTACAAGTCTATGGTTGTACTCGACCGCAACTCGATTCTTCCATAAGAAGAACCGGCCTCGAAAGAGACGTCGTCTCAATTGAAACAATGACCCTCACAACTCATTCTGTCATCTGTAAACTAGGAACTGATTCGATCGGATTGATCCCCAAGCTGGGCTCAATTCTGCGAACAACGGAATTGAAGCCATTCATTCCTAACCGGATAATCTCGAGATGTCGGAAATGGTGATCGAAGAAGAATCGTCAAAGATTTGGAGGGTACTTGAGGTTAGCTACCCTTCGGTCTTTCAGAACCTCGCTCTTGAGGAGGCGTTGACCCGCTCTCGCATGCTGCCGACGTTTCGTCCCATTGTAAGGCTGTGGAGAAATCCCCCCTCAGTCATCGTGGGGCGGTTTCAGAATGTTGGTGCAGAAGTTGATGTCGAATTATGCGAGCAGAATGACATAGCCATCGCCAGACGGTTCACGGGCGGGGGAAGCGTTTTTCATGATATGGGCAACTTGAACTTGACTCTTGTAACCGGCCACCCAGAAGGCATTACCCTTGGCCAACTTCACGAGAAGAACGCATCCATCATTCTAGACCTGCTTGCGCGTTTAGGATCTGAGGGCGTTCTGGTTCGGCCAAATTCCATCCATGTAGGTGGTCGAAAAATCTCGGGTGCCGCTGCCACACTGGGCCAACGCTTCGCTCTCTGGCACGCGTCGATCCTCATTTCAACTGACGTTCTCATGCTGCAACGCGTCTTAGCGCCCAGTCAGGTAATCAGGGAGACGAGGTCAATTCGAAGTAATTGGCATCCGGTGACAACTCTAGCCGAAGTGCTCCACAGATCGGTCGACCTGGAACATGTACAGAGAACGCTTCTGCAGTCGTGCAGGAGCGCGCTTGACGCGAAGCTTGAGCGGAGTGAACTGCTCGAAGATGAAAAGCAATACTCAAAATTTCTCTATGAAAGGAAATACGCCTCACAAGATTGGAATCTCCACGGAAATTGGAAAAGCGAAGAATTGGAAGGAAAATGTAGTGAAGCTCACACAACTATAGCCGTGTGAGTCCTCTCAACACCCTTAGCGGATTGGATTTTCTTTATCACGAGTTCGGACAAAGATGTCATGTCTGAGAGTTCAAGGTATGCTATGACGTCATAAACGCCAGTCACAGCGTGAACCATTTTGACACCCTTGATCTTTGTGACTGCTTTGGCAACTGAACGTGCCATTCCGAGTTGGGCTTGAACTAGCACGTACGCTTTGACTACCATGTCTGGCACCGAGCTTGTAGGTCAGCACCAACGCGTACTAAAAAGCTCCCCTCAACAGCTCATATTCCGACGTCGTGACGTCTCCCGAAATTGACAGAATTACCTGTTTTTTCCAGCGACGCGTAGTTGAGCGAATTAGGGCTACAATTGACCCTGTATGTCCCCTTTCTGCCTCACTGAGTAAACCAAAAATAGGAATCAGCAGAGGTTGTTCTGCGGTTACGATGAAAGAAGGCTATCTGGCGAAGATCGCGATTGCGTTACTTGTTTTGAGCGTCGGAGTATTTTTCCTGTCGGGTCAGGTGGGACAGGTTTCTGCTTATACGTATACGCCGCAGGGATGTTACGGGTACAACTACAGCTATTACTACTGGTACTATGGATACTACCCGTATTACTACTACGGATATCCCTACAGCTCTAGCAGCTGCTATGGTTACTATGGCTACTATTACTACGGTTACGACTATTACTCAACACCCTCGAAGTATCAGTTGACGGTGACGACGAATCCGTCCGATCTGGGCACCGCTACTGGTAGTGGAACTTACACGCAGGGAACCTCTGCATCGTTCTCCGTGACCAAAAGCATCATTCAGACATCCTCAAACACTCGATACGTTTTCGCCCATTGGAGCGGTGACTATTCCGGTGTCGGAACTAGCGGTTCGATTACCGTTAACGCAGCCAGTAAAGTTGTCGCCGTCTACCAGCTTCAATACCACCTAGACGTGAGCTCACAGCCACAGAGCGCCCCGTATCCTCAAGGTGAAGGCTGGTATAACGCCGGAGACGCCATGCTGCTGACGGTTCCTGGACAGATTCTCGGTGGACAAGACGGTAGCCGACTCGTCTTCCAAGGGTGGAATGTTGACGGGCAGAACCTGCAAGCCGGTGTTTCACTAACAGTGAAAATGGATGGGCCGCACGTTGCAGTCGCCCAATACAAACAGCAGTACTACCTCAAGGTCCTAACCGACCAAGGAGTCGCATACGGCGAAGGATGGTATGACGCTGGAAGCACTGCTCAAGTTTACGTCTCGACACCTGTTAGCACTGCCTACGGTGTTAGCATAGTTTTCAACGGTTGGCAGGGTGCCATGCAAACGGGCAGTCAGTCAGCAACCGTGCTTGTGGATGGTTCTAAGACAGTAATTGCCACTTGGCGATCTGATCCAACGATCCTCAATCTTACCATAATTCTCGCGGTGGTGGCTGCAGTGCTTGTAGTCGCGGGCATACTAGTGTATGTGACGATGGGCCGAAGAAACTATGGAAAACCTGTCCCACCGCAATATCAACAACCAGCTCTCAAGCCAGTCCAAACGCCACCTGCAACTCCCAGTTCACAACCAGTCACAAAGAACACCTCCCCCCTCAAGAAGAAAGAGACACCTGAGAGCCATTAAGCCCCGGCAACTGGCAGCTCAAACAATGATGACTGGTCCGCGAATCAATCGACTCCGGAAGCGGACTGTAGCATCTCCTAAACAGAACTGACTACCAGCGTCGCCAGTTGCGAAGGTTGCTTGCGTTGTTTCCACTGGAAGGCCTATTACAATCCATTACCTCAAGCAACCTCGCCTCTGATCTGATTGGACATTGACGGAGTTCGAACCCAGATTCCTCTTCTCGCCAACACCGTCTACCTTGATAGCGCGGGCGCTGGACCACCCCCAAAGATTGTGCACGAATCAATGCAATCCTTTCTCGATGAATGGAGGGACAACGGAGAGAAGTGGGAAGCCTGGCTGCTAGAGATTGTGAAAACACGTGAGTTATTCGCCATCCTCATCGGCGCCAAGCTGGAAGAAATCGCGTGCGTCCCGAATGTTACTTCAGGGCTCGCGGCCGTTGCAACTGCCTTAAGAATAAAGCCGAGACAAAATATTGTCGTTAGCGAACTGAACTTCCCCACGAATGTCTACATATGGCATTCGATGAAGCAGAGAGGGTTGATCTCGGAAATTAGAGTTCTAAGGCAAAAGGATGGCCAGATCCCCCTTAGGGATTTCGAGAAAGCGATCGATGACAAGACTGCTGCAGTCTCCGTTGATTATGTTTCATGGATAAATGGATGCAGAGAGGATATTGCTAACGTTGCCAAGATTGCGCACAGTCATCGAGCCTTGATGCTAGTTGATGCCTTTCACGCGGTTGGCGTCATGCCAATTGATGTTCACCAACTAGATGTTGACGTGCTTACTTGCGGAACTTACAAATGGTTGATGGGACCGCACGGAGCCGCTTTCCTATATGTAAACAGGAAAATC
The DNA here is from genome assembly GCA_001768965.1 of archaeon RBG_16_50_20. Lineage (GTDB taxonomy): Archaea > Thermoproteota > Bathyarchaeia > 40CM-2-53-6 > 40CM-2-53-6 > FEN-987. The sequence goes on from MEMY01000052.1 coordinate 48,920, forward strand.
CTGGGAGACCTTGATCCCTCCATTGTAGGTTGGCATGGAATCTCAGATTCGGTTATCGCGCGGGTTCTCGGGAAACGGGATACGTTCGGTAAGCCTTTCGATCTTGATGATGTCGACCCCGCGAAGGATGCAACGCGGTTTGAATGGGGCACATGGTCAGTGATATCGGTTGTTGGCTCCAAGGCCGCCATAGAGTTCACACTCAAGTACCCGCCCAACGAGAGAGAACCACTTATCGACAAGCTCACTACGCGTCTCTTAGATGGCTTGAAGAAGAAGGGAAGAAAAATTACGTCGCCCTTAGAGAAGACAAGGCGAAGTGGAATCGTGACCTTCGAAGTTGCGGATGCGGCCAAGGTTGCTCAGAAGATGCAGTCGGAGGGGGTAATCGTGGCCCCGAGAGTAAATACGTTGAGAGTCTCGCCGCACTTCTTCAACACTGAGAATGAGATTGATGCTTTCCTAGAGAAAATCGAGTTCACGTAGTAAGACCTAATGTAGACCGCTAGGAGACTGTAGTTTCGTCATCAGGGTTTCCGGCACACCTGGGCGATGCCGATTGCAATAGTACTCAACTTTATCAAATAGGTCAACGCGCCATTCAGCATCCTTCCCACAGAGAGAAATATTGCAGACGGGCGGTTGGTTCGAATTCTTCGTTGAACTCGTGTCCATGTTGCGGTCTTGATACAGGAACACGAAGTTTTTCTAATGTCTTTCGGTTCCTGTCCGGATCCTGATTGAATCTGATGACATACAATCTGGTGGAATAGGTATGCAGGCATTAGAGGTTAGCGGCGTTACGAAGACCTTCGGCGAAAGGCGAGCAGTAGATGGAGTGAGCTTAGCTGTCAATCAAGGAGAAATCCTGGGCTTGCTGGGGCCGAACGGTTCAGGAAAATCCACGTTAATGAAGATCATTGTTGGAATTTTGAAGCCCGATGCCGGAGCTATCCAAGTTCTTGGAAACGACGCGACGAAAGACCCTACTGCAGTGAAGAGGATTGTTGGATTCGTTCCGGAAAGCCCTCGATTGTACGAGTTCCTAAGTGGGATTGAATATCTGGACTTCGTTGCCGATGTACATGGTCTAGTCCCAAGTGCAAAGCACGAACGAATCAGCCATTTCCTGAAGGCTTTGGATTTGGAGGGCAGGGAGAACGAGCTAATCAACGGCTATTCTCAGGGCATGAAGCAGAAGTTGGCAATTATTGCAGGTTTGTTACATCGCCCACAGCTTCTAGTGATGGATGAACCGCTGAATTCCCTAGATCCCCGTAGCGCCCGCATTGTGAAGGATCTCATTCACAAGCTCAGAGACGATGGCGTGGCCACGATCTTCAGTACACATGTTCTGGAGATTGCTGATGCCATATGTGACAGAATCGTAATCATGGACGCTGGGAGAGTTGTCGAACAGGGCTCGACAGGTGATCTGAAGGCGAAAGCCGGGACGCCTGGCTCTACATTGGAGGAAGTGTTCCTCAAACTAACGGGAACATCTGATACTCGCGAGATCGTTGAGGCCCTTAGCCATTGAGAACAGCGTATGAGCTTGCAGTCGTTTTAACCAAATCACAGTTACGCGGCTATCAAAGAAGAAGACTAATGGCGCGAATATTCGGTGACCCCCGAATCATTCTCGTTTTAGATGCCTTGTTCTTGGTTGTGCCAGCCCTGCTCTTCTATATGCTGTCAGGGGCTCTGCCTTCTGGGATTGAGGGGTCACTTCGGGAACTTGAGGTTGAGGCTCTGGCCGGGATCCCCACAGCGATCGCTTTCATGGTGATCTTGTTCGGGGTGTTAAGCGAAATTAGCCAGGCAGCTGAGTCGATGAGCACTGACCTCGTGAACTGGCTGCCTATTACGCCGTCTGAATATGTTGCCGGATCCACGATGTCCCTAACCTACACGTATTCGTTCATGCTCTCGTTCTTGCTGGGTGTTTCTCTCGGTCCGGCATTGCGTTTCGGCATGATACTGGTGTGGGGCGCGAGCGCACTCATGGCCGTTCTTTCACTTTTCATAGGAGCTTGCGTCGTAGAACTACTCAGGTCAGTTACGAACCGGATATCCTCAAGTTTTTACAAGAAGAGCGGTCGATCAGGAATCTTTGTCCGTCTCGCATTAACTATCGTCGTGCTCGTCTTCGTTCAGCTGCTGTTCAGCGGACGGATAGTCGTCTACCTACTCCAAGGGATAATGCTGACTGTGCGCGTCGCCTGGTTCGTCCCAGTCGTCTGGCCCTCTCTGGCGGTGTTAGCTGGTTCACAGGGAAATACTCTCACTTTTGTGTCCTTTGCAGGGATGACATTCGCATTCTTCCTCATACTTTTCGGTTTGGCTGTTCGACTTCGCGCGATCTATTGGGTTCCGATTCCGGTTTCGATTAGGCTCACGAATCAGGCATATCACCCGCTTCGAAGAATCACGATCCTCCCAGGATTCGGAAGCGCAGAGGCGGCGATCTTCCGAAAAGACATGCGGTCGCTAACGAGGAGGCGAGAGATGACCCGGTTCCTCGCAATACCCTTCGTCTTGGTTGTTTCCTTGAGCATTTCTCTGCTCCCGATCAGCGGAACAGCTGTTCCCGAGGGACTGGGCTTCTTCGCTCTGATTCCACTCTATGTTATACCGTTAACAGTTTTCAGCGCTGTCGTTTCAATGACAAGTCTTGGTCAGGAAGGTTCCGCTGTCTGGAACATTTACGTTGCCCCCATCACAGCAAGGCAACTTCTCAAGGCGAAGATCCTCAGCGCTCTTTTGCTAGGATTGGCGTTTAGTGTGACGATGGCAATCTTCCTCGGAGTATTACTCAGAATTGCAACAGCCCACATCGTCCTGTTGGTAACCTTGGGAATCGCAATCGTTCTGGGGCAATCGGCTATGGGAATGTACTTTGGGGCAAGGTTTCCCGATTTCCGAGAAATGATCCGCAGCCGGTTCATTAGCGTGTGGGGATCACTAATCGGGACGTTCCTGTGCCTGCTGCTTGCAATGCTGACAGCTCTGCCTATTCTCTTGTCCATCTACGTTCGAAGAATAATCACTTACGATTTTGCCATCGTCACGTTTGCAATTGGCCTGATCCTTTTCTTTGTTGGTTGGAAACTCGCGGAACGACAGATTCGGACCCTGATTCAGGAGATCAGAGTCTGATTCTGCGATTCTAGCTTGAGGAATTGGCAAAGTCATTTCTAGAAGTGGCTGGGACTTACAAGGGGTAAGAGTCATCTGTACAAAGTGGTGAAGGTTGGATGCTACGTCTACGTACACATAAGCCACACGTTCTGGCGTATATTGTCATCATTGTAGGCGTCCTATCGGGCCTAATTGCAATAGGTAGTTCGACAGCCTTCTTCTTTTACGAGGGATTGCCCAACACGGTTCCCGGATTCGGTTTCCCTGTGACAGGAACAAAGTGGAATCTGGTCATAATTGGGGAATTTTCAGGCGTAGTCCTAGCTTTGCTGAGCGTGGTCCTCATACTTGTGGGCATTGGCATGCAGATAGGATTCACAATCAAGAAGAGCAAGTGAGCTG
>MEMY01000053.1:0-93 GCA_001768965.1 archaeon RBG_16_50_20
ATGTGTATGTGTCGACCACTATTGGTTATCAAATGAACCCCGATTGCAACTCGTGAACCCGTTCGATTTAGCTTGGAGAGTTGAGCGAAACTG
>MEMY01000053.1:124-5305 GCA_001768965.1 archaeon RBG_16_50_20
ACATCAACCCGAAAGATTAGATCGAGTTCTCACGTCGATGCTGAAATACTTAATTAGTCGCCGACTTAAGGCTAGGCACGCTTACGCGAATTTTGAAGGCATCAGTTTTGAGTCAAGATGTTGAGCTACCACCACAAATTCAGGAACAGTTGGTGCGTCTCCAACAACTGCAGCAAACCTTCCAATCAGTTGTCACGCAGAAGCAGCAATTGGAACTTGAGTTGAACGAAACGGATAAGGCGCTTACAGAACTCGAGAAGTCAACAGACGATACTCCAGTCTACAAAAGCGTAGGCAGCATACTCGTCAAGTCAAACAGGCAAGTATTGATGGGAGAACTCAAAGAACGCAAAGAATTGCTCACCACTCGAGTCACAGTTCTCGGAAAGCAAGAAGATCGGACACGAGAGAGACTCAAAGAAGTACAGGAGAAACTGCAGGAAAGGTTACAGGGACCGAAAACCGCGCCTCTATGAGCATTTCCAGTCAGCCTAAGGCCGAGCTACTTCTGTGAAAGTGAAATCGCATTGGGCATTGAGCTGAAAAGAGAGCCCACCGCCGACGAAATTGAGCAAATTTGCACCGCAGCGGAAGAGGCGGCCAAACGGCATCTTCTGTTCAAGATTCCGTTAAAGCGGATCAGCGACTTGGACGTTATGGTTGAGGCTGTGGGTGACAAGCCTCTTAACGTCAATGTTGAGGTGGCAATTGAGCTAGCAAGCGGGGGGCAAGACTTGGACGCTCTAGTTGAGGAAGCGACGGAGCTAGCTTTTTCTGCGGCAGAGGCAAAATTCAAGGAGCTAGATCTTTGCGTGGACACACCCGCCTAGCCGGTTTGCTCAAGAAAGCAAGAACTCTGCTCATTGTCGGACATCAAAACTCTGACCCAGATGCAGTCTGCTCCGCTTATGCACTTTCCGTGCTGGCACATAAAATAAATCGAAAGCTAACAATCGGCTTCACGTCACCTGATGGAGTAAGCAAGCTGTCGAAACAGATTCTCACTGTTGTTCCGTTGAAGGTGTTGGAAGAACCTGACTTGTCAAAGACAGACCTGATAATAACTGTAGACACGAATACCCTTCAACAGCTCGGAGCGCTCAAACAACCGATTCTGGATTCTGCCAAGCCGATTGTAATGATTGACCATCATGCTCCCCACCCAGACAATGCCAGAACAGCAGCAATCGTCCTCTGCGACGAGACATCCACTTCAACCTGCGAAATGATCCTTGAACTGTATGACAAATTTGGCATCGCACTCGACGGCTCTGTAAGTCAAGCATTGTTGACTGGATTGCTGGTTGAGACTGGACATATGTCGATCGCGACTCGTCGCACTTTCAAATCCGCATACGCGCTGATCAAAGCAGGCGCTGATCCTCAAGCCGCGCTTGCACTGACTCGGACCACGATGGATGAGTCCGAGCGTTTTGCCCGCGTCAAATCTGCTCAACGAGTTCGAATGGAACGTGTCGGCAAATGGCTGGTGGCGCTCTCTGAGGTAGGATCTTATCATGCCTCAGCTGCTCGCGGACTTGTGGCATTGGGGGCTCACTTGGCAGTTGTGGCAGGCAAAAGAAACGATGAGTTGACGCTGAGCTTTCGTTCAACTCGCGATTTCGTGGACGAAACCGGAATGCATCTTGGCTCCAATCTCGCAACGCCGCTCGGCGTCAAGATGGGTGGGATGGGTGGCGGACATGCGACAGCTGCGGGTGCTAGCGTCAAAGGCGACGTGAACGAGGCGTTGAAGTTGGCTCTGATAATGGTTAGGGAGTTTCTGTCGCGTTCCTCAAAGTCTAATACTGGCGGCGATGGTTATGCGGAGGCTTCATCTCAAAGTAGGGTAACTACGCAAAAATGAGATGGAAAAAAAGGGACATAGGCCTTGGCGGCAATCGCAGCGCGGAAGCTTTCATTCACCTACGCGGGCGCCGACAAACCTTCAATGGAGAACATTGACCTAACGGTCGAGAAAGGCGAATTCGCAATTCTCACGGGACCAAGCGGCTGTGGCAAAACTACGTTCTGCCGATGTCTCAACGGCCTCATCCCCAATTTCTACTCAGGAAATCTTGAAGGAGATCTGGAAATAGACGGTATCAGTGTTAAGGGAAAATCTACAGCTGAACTTGCAACTCGCGTGGGTTTCGTTTTCCAGAACCCTGAGAATCAGCTGTTCTCACTTTCGGTCGAGAGAGATGTTGGCTTCGGTCTCGAAAACTTAGGGATTCCGCGAGAGGAGGCGCTCGAACGGGTCCAGTGGGCCATGGAAGCTACTGGAATTACGAGTTTGCGGAACAAGGCGCCGTACGAACTCTCAGGAGGACAGCAACAGCGTGCTGCCATTGCAGGAGTCCTCGCCATGAGACCAAGCATAGTGGTCCTGGACGAGCCGACCTCATTCCTGGATCCCAAATCCGCAGAGGAGATAATCCGCGTAATAGCCAAGCTGAATCGCGAGCTAAACCTAACGACCGTACTTGTAGAGCACCGATTGGACTTAGTTTCCCGCTACGCTAATCGAGTCATCGTCATGGACAAGGGAAGAGTGGCGTTGGATGGGCCTCCCTCTGAAGTCTACGGCGACGAGGCGCGCCTCATCGGCATTGGTCTTCCCAGGGTTACGATGCTATTCCATCTCCTCCGTGGGGACGGATTCCCAGTTGGGACAAACCCAATCACCGTCGACCAGGCATCAGAAGAAATCAGAAGGCTCCTCAACAAATGATCTCCGTAGAGAATGTGAGCTTCCATTACCCGGGAGGAGCTCAGGTTCTCGACGAAGTGAACCTGCAAATCAAAGACGGTGAGTTCGTTGCTATCATGGGAGAGAACGGCGCGGGCAAGACGACACTCGTTAAGATGTTCAACGGGCTGCTCAAACCGACAGAAGGCAAGATCTCGGTGGACGATGTTGATACTCGTGAGAAATCTGTTGCCCAGCTTTCACGGGATGTTGGTCTGATATTCCAGAATCCAGATCACCAGTTATTCGCGGAGACTGTTACCGAAGAACTGAGCTTTTCGTTGAGGAATTTCGGCTTTAAGGAAGATGTGGTCCAGCGCAGGGTAACGAGCTTGATGAATACGCTCGATCTGGATCGCTATAGCAACTCATCACCCTTCGTATTAAGCGGGGGTGAAAGGAAACGCGTAGCGCTCGCGGCCATACTTGCTTGGGATCCTAAACATGTGATCATGGATGAACCCACCATAGGGCAGGATTACCTCCAGAAGGATCGATTGAGAAACTTCATCGTGCAGCTGCTCTCGCAAAGGAAGACGATTGTCATCGTCACCCATGACGTGGAATTTGTGGCGGAATGCAAACCCCGCATAGTTTTGCTATCGCACGGCAGGATTATTGGTGACGGAACATCAGCTAAAGTCCTGACCGACCCGGCTCTCGTTGAAAAGGCCTCACTAGTAATGCCGCAAATCTCCAGTTTGATGGGAACCCTCCAGGATCTGACACCGCCCTCTGACATAATCGACGCCTATTCAGCAAGGGAATTCCTCTCAACCAAACTCAAGCATGTGGTAGGTCGTAAAACTTCACAAGGGTCGTGACGGAAATTTGTCTTTGAGATTTGTCGAAGGATTCAAGTTTACGCGGATGGACAGCCCGATTCACAGGCTCGACCCCCGAGCGAAGTTCATACTCACATTGGGTTTCTTCGCAGCGTCTCTCATGTTCACGAATCTCTATGCTCTTGTGATAATCTTCCTAGCTGAGATTCCGGGAATTCTTTTGGCGCGAACTGTGAGCCGCTGGCTCCGATCCATGCGGGGAGGACTCTTTCTGGGCTTCTTCATATTCGTCATGAACGTCATTTTCGGAACCCCTCTAGCATCTTCGCTAGCCTTCACGGCTCGATTCTTCGCAATCATGTCGGCGTTTTCCTTCTTCTTCATGACAACATCGGCTGATGATCTGGGACTTGCACTCGAACAGATACATGTGCCGTACTCAATCTCCTTCACTTTCACAACAGCTGTGAGGCTGGTCCCGACCATGGCCATAGACGCCCAGACCGTCGTTGACGCTCAACGGTCGAGAGGACTTGAACTGGACAAGGGCAATTTCATCAAAAGAATTCGCAACTACATCCCGATCCTTATCCCATTGATCATTTCGGCGATCAGAAGAAGCGTTGAGCTTGCAGAAGCATTGGAATCACGTGCGTTCGGTGCGACTGAGAATAGGACTGCGATTGTTACACTGAAAATGCGGCCCGCGGATTACTTAGTAATCTTCGCAACCTTCGCTGGTGTCGCCCTCGCAGTATACGTCTATTGGTTTGTCAAACTCCCAACGTTGGTAATACCGATAGAAATACCTCGCTTTTTCTAATCATTCGTCCGAACTCCGAGCACGTTATGTGCGCGAACGAGTGAATAGAATTCAGGAATTGCTTGAAGCATCCTATCAACATGCGAGATCGAAGCATGTCGAACTGGCGCTAAGCTAGATTCTGCCTTGACTACTCCCAAGACTCTAGATATTTTCTCTGTTCTTCAGTGAGTGTGTCGATCTTGACGCTGTGACTTTCCAGCCATACCCTGGCGATCTGCCTGTCCATTTCTAGTGGCATTTTGTAAACCTTCGGTTCGAGTTTTCCTTTGTTCTTGAGTAGGTATTCGGCGGCGAGCGCTTGGTTCGCGAAACTCATGTCCATGACCTCGGCGGGGTGACCGTCTGCAGCCGCCAAGTTGACCAAACGACCTTCCGCTAGCAGATAGAGGCGCCTGCCATTCTTCATCGTGAACTGCTCCACATTCTGCCGCGCAACTTTCGTTGCAATCGCGTTGCTGCGGAGAGCTTTCACATCTATCTCAACATCGAAATGGCCTGCGTTTGCCAAGATAGCGCCATCTTTCATTTCCCGCAGGTGCTCTGCCGTTATGATGTTTTTGCATCCCGTGCTTGTGATGAATATGTCCCCTACCTTGGCGGCTTCAAGCATTGTCATGACGCGATAACCTTCCATTGACGCTTCCAACGCTCGCACGGGGTCCACTTCGGTTACGACTATGCTTGCACCGAGTCCTTTTGCTCTCAGGGCTATTCCTCGCCCGACCCATCCGAAACCCGCAACCACTAGTGTTTTGCCGGCGATGAGCAGGTTCGTGCAGCGCATTACACCTTCAAGCGCTGATTGGCCTGTTCCATGC
>MEMY01000053.1:5357-9365 GCA_001768965.1 archaeon RBG_16_50_20
ACTTCAATATGCCATCCTTCTCCATCGCTCGATAGCGGTGAACGCCAGTCGTGGTCTCTTCGCACGCCCCCACCACGCGTCCCAGCAGTTCCTTCTTTTCTCGGTGAACTGCCACCGAGAGTTCGGCGCCATCATCGATCAAGATCTGCGGGTTATCCGAGAGAACTCTCATCAGATTACCATGGTGTTCTTCGGGCGTGACACCTCTCCAGGCGTAGACGTTCACACCTGATTCGGCGAGGGCAGCAGCTACATCATCTTGCGTCGATAGCGGATTGCTTCCAGTGATTGCCACTGTGGCACCTCCAGCCTGGAACGTTTGCCCCAGGACAGCTGTCTTCATCTCGAGATGAATACACATCCCAATTGACAATCCCTTGAACGGTTGTTCCTTCTCGAAGCGAGCTCGAATCCTCCCCAGAACCGGCATGTGCTCCCTAGCCCAGTCAATTTTCAATTGCCCTTGAGAAGCCAGAGAGCGATCTTTGACCTTGCTCATATCGATCAAATCCAATAGGACTGCGAAACGCTGATTTCGAGCGAAAGATAAGACCGAGCTAGTTAAAACGGTTGGGATATGAAGAAGGACTACTGCATTATAACGAAGGGTCGGGCTATGCGAAATCTTCTCCAAGTAACTAGAGCGAACTTTCTCCCGCTTGCGGTAGTTATCGTCCTTGCAGGACTCGCAGCCGCATACTATTCGCAACGATCCTTGAATGGACTGGACGCGCTGTTTGTGATGATTGGCGCTGTACTCACACATGCCTCGGTGAACGCTTTCAACAATTACTTCGACTACCGATCTCGTATTGACGCAAGAACCAAGAAAACTCCCTTCAGCGGAGGAGTAGAAATCATCGTCAAAGGCAGCATGAAACCGTCAGCAGCCCTCGCGACTGCCGTCGGCACTCTAGTAGGCGCAAGTCTTATCGGCATTTACTTTCTTACGCGATTTTTCAGCGTGCTTCTTCCTATCACACTGTACGGCCTCGTGCTGATCATCCTGTACACACCAGTACTGTCAAGAGTGCATGGTGTCAGTGAACTCGTCGCTGGCTCTGGGTTCGGGCTGATGGGGCTAGGAACATATGTCAGCCAGACTGGAAGGCTTGAAGCTGCAGGGATAGCGGTTTTCGTTCCAGTCACGATCCTCGTCGGATTATTGCTGTTTCTGAATGAGTTCCCCGATGCAGAAGTGGACAAAGAGGCTGGCAGACGCCACCTAGTAGTACTCCTAGGAAGGAAAAGCGCTCGTTGGCTATACTTGGCCGGGCTCCTCGCGACTTACGCATCTATACTAATCGCGGTGGTGTTGGCGGCGGCTCCTGTAGCAACTCTCCTTTGCTTAGTTACCATACCGATCTCGTACAAGGCTAGTCGAATCACGCTCGCCAGCCACAGCCAAATCCCGAAGCTCATCCCGGCTTTAGGACTGAACGTGATCTTGATACTCTCAACGATTCTGCTTCTGGCCATAGGATTTGCAATCGGATCTTTCATCTAATCTTTAGCCACACCCGAGCCGAACGCTTGGCTTTTAACTAAACAATCCCATGCATCCCGCGACAAAGTCATGCCTTCGCTAATCATCAGGAACGCCGATTGGATTGTGACACAGAACCAAGAGCGAGACGTACTCCGCAACTCGTCCATCTTCATCCGTGACGGCATCATCAGAGAAATAGGAAAAACCGGCTCGAGCTCTGCAGATGTTGAGATCGATGCGAAGGGCAAAATTGTGCTTCCAGGCCTCATAAACGCCCACACTCATCTCTCGATGACCTTGTTCCGTGGCTTCGCCGACGACATGCAACTCCAAGACTGGTTGCAGAAGAAGATCTGGCCTCTTGAAGCCAAATTGACGGATGAGGCTTGCTATCTTGGCGCTCTTCTAGGTTCAGCGGAGATGATCATGTCCGGCACAACGAGTTTCGTGGACATGTATTTTCACATGGAGCATGTGGCAAAAGCGGTTGCTGAATCTGGTCTTCGAGGATTTCTCTCCTACGGCGTGATTGACCTATTTGATCCTGCCAAAGCGAAATCGGAGCAGGATAACACGCGCAAGTTCTTTGATTATGTTCAGAAGCTGGACAATTCAAGGATCAAGTTTGCCCTTGGACCGCATGCGCCCTACACTTGTTCGGCAGAGATGTTGCTTTGGGCGAAGAATTTCGCCGAAAAAAATCGGGCAATTCTGCATATTCACATAGCCGAGACCAGGCGTGAGCAGGCTGATTTCCAGAAGCAGCACGGAATGCGTGTTGTGGAGTACCTAGACAAAATCGGAGCACTTTCGAAAAACATGCTCGCGGCCCATTGCGTCTGGCTCACTAAAAGTGAGGTTGGGTTGCTGGCCAAAGCTGGGGTAGGGGTTGCTCATTGTCCAGTCTCCAACATGAAACTGGCAAGCGGTGGCGTAGCACCACTGCCTGAAATGTTCGAATCAGGGATTGCGGTTGGTCTCGGAACTGATGGAGCATCTAGTAATAACACATTGGACATGTTTGAGACCATGAAAGTTTGTGCCCTGCTTCACAAGGCGCATAGATGGGATCCAACGATTCTGAATGCTCAGAAGACATTGGATTTGGCGACGATTGAAGGCGCACGCGCCTTGGGAGTTGAGGATGAGATTGGCAGCGTTGAGGTCGGGAAGAGGGCGGACATAATCCTCCTGAATTCGAAAGCGCCCAATTTGGCGCCGCTGCACGGCAAGGATACTGTGATCTCCGACATGGTATATTCAGCTTCGTCAGCGAACGTCGACACAACCATCGTCGACGGTCATGTTCTCATGCAGAATCGAGAAATCAGAACATTCAGCTTGGAAAAAACTCTCTCCGAGACGCAAGAAATGGCGCTTCGACTAGTCGGCGCGTGAACGATTCAGTTGGGTGTCTCCAACCTAACTTCTTCAAGCTCCAAGTATCCTGACTCGCCCTCCCAGTGCGAAGTGGAACGTGAAATTGTCAGTCTACCCTTGAATAACGGCGCCGCCGTAACGAATGTCTCGGCTTCGCCGCCCTCGAAAGCGATGCTTAGACCATAACGCTTGTTGAGCGCCACAAGTTCGGCTAGCTCAGATTGTCCCAGTCTCCTACCTAACCACTTCACGTCTAGTCCCAGCGCGTTACACGCGGTTACGATGATTTCAAAACCGGAATCTATTTGTTCTCTCACGAGTTGCTGCTGGTTCTTGTGCCAGAGTGGTGCGAAGCTTCTCAGGCCAATTTTTTCGCAGATATTGTCGAGTCTGGTTTTTTGGTATTCGCTGGCCACAGCACCTGAGACAATGGCGTCAATTCCTGAGGATCTCGCAATCTTCTCAAGTCCGGCAGTAAGGTCCTCGAGCTCCTTTTCCTTGATTCCTTTTGTCGAAATCATTACTTGTTGGATACCTAGCGCTTGAGCCTGTAGCCTAGTCCATTTGATAGCTGGGTAATGGAACATCCAAGACTCGTCGGATTCAGGCAACACGGTCACGAGTGTTTCTATGTCCCAGCCTTGCATCTGAGTACACCAGAGCGCGAAAGCGCTATCTTTTCCCCCACTGAATAACGCCGCAACCTTCACCGCAACCACTACCTAGAAGTCTGCAAGAGCCTTGTACCTGAATTGGTCTTCATATAGCCCCTGCAAACGTTCAAGCGTGTCTCCGTCATCTGGGCGTTTGTCTTCTCTCAATCTCGTAATTCTCGCGAATCTGAGTGCAAACCTCGACTTATAGTGTGGACTGCGTTGGATTTCGTTGAATGCCACCTCGACCACTATGGATGGTTTAACGTGGACAGTGTAGTCCGTTTCTCTAGTCTTTAGGCCTAGCAGCTTCTTAGTGATTCCAATGAATTCCTCGTCTGTCAGACCTTTGAAGGTTTTACCCACAACAAGATACTCGCCAGTTTTTTCCTCCCTCACGGCGAGGTGATAGTTACTCAGCCATCCACGCCTTCTGCCAGAACCCCAATCCGCGGCAACAATCACCAAGTCCAGTTTCTCAACTGG
>MEMY01000053.1:9429-11662 GCA_001768965.1 archaeon RBG_16_50_20
ATGAGACCTTCATGACCTGCCTGTATTGAGGCTTCCATCAGTTCTTGCGCCTCCGCCGGATCTCTGCTGATGGTTCTGTTGGCGAGCAGATAGGTGTCGGTGAGGCTTTCTAAGATGGACCATCGTTCCTCGTAGGGTGTGTCAATGAGCAGTTTTCCTTCAAGAAAAATGATGTCGAATAGAAACAACTTGAGCGGAATTTCTCTCACCATCTCATCGATCTCGTGTACGCGCCTGAATCGTCGCATCAGATCTTGAAATGGGAGAGGTTTGCCGTTCTTGCCCATGGCCACAACTTCTCCTTCAATCAGGAACTCCTTGCTTCGGACATGCTGTGTTGCGAGCTGAATAACGTCAGGCAGGCTGCTCGTTACATCTGTCAGCCTCCTGCTGAATATTCTGATTTCATCATTCTTTCGATGAATTTGGATGCGCGCCCCATCGTACTTGAACTCCAGAGCGGTAACGCCGTCGTGTTCTTTGAAGACCTCTTCGACGTCTTGCGCCATTTCTGCGAGCATCGGCTTGATGGGAACAAATAGCGTCACACCAATCTCTCTGAGCGCTTCCGATCCTCGGAAAAGAGCCAGCTCCGCAACTCCGCCAACATCGCCTAGGAGCATGTAGGCTCTGCGCACGAGCTCGGGTTTCGATCGCGTTGCGCCCGCGATTGCGTCAAGGACGACTCCTTCCACCGCACCAATCCTCATCTCCCCAAAGATGATACGGATCAGATATCCTGCATCCGCGTCGGGCAGACGGCTCAAGAGCGCGTCGACCAAATTCTCCTTTCTTTGGCGGGACCCGGGACCTGATGCGCTTGCTATCTTGTCGAAGGTGTCATAGATCTCGAGGATAGTCACCGGTTTCGATACGAGTGAAGCTTGTGCTCTTTTCCTGTCCATTTTCCAGAGCGTCTGCCCGGCAACATCTAGTACTCGTGGATCGGATTCGGGAAAAGGACGGCCGATCAGGAACGAGACTGCGGGGACTACCTCGTTGGCGCTGAGGCTCTTTAGGAATTCAATCAGGTGTGTTACTTTCTCGGTCCTTTTCGTTGTCGACTCTAGGGCTCTGCATGTCTCGGTGAACCTGGAGAATGGAGTCGTTGCGGGCATTTGGCAAACTCCTTACTCTTTCGCAAGCCATGAAGTCAACGTAGAACGCTCTCGTGAATAGAACCGCCGCATTCTCTGAATCGCCAGCGCAACCTTTTCCTCAGAGAAATTTCTCTCACCGGATAGGAATTTCCTTAATTCCTGTTCTTTCAAGCCAGTGAATTGAATCGAGTAGTCAGTAGTGACGGCGGGCTCGAGGAAGATTTCTCTGACCTCTCCGACGTTTCTCGGGAGGTCGCCTTGGTATCGGTCCGGGAGCGCTTCGAGACTGCCGTGTGACTTGATCAGTTTCAACGCGGTTTTTGGCCCTACACCCTTTATTCCCTCGTTGAAATCTGTTCCTACGAGAATAGCCAAGTCGACGAGCTGTTCGCGTGTAATGCTGAGTGTTCGAAGGAGCTTGTCGAGTTCGATCAATTCGGGAATGAGGGGGCGTGCGGTTCCTTTGGTCGGTAGGAATTCTTGACCTGATATGGTCACGTAGCGGACTAAGCGCGGGGACCCGAAAAGTACAGAATCGTAATCTCTACTATTCGCGGCCCAAACACTTCCTCGAATCGCTAGATACGCTGCCTGAGCCTCGCCTTCCTGCGGGGCCTGAATGTGTGGGATGCCGAGCAGTTCAAGGACCTTCTTTGCATCATCCTGCATCGGTTGGGTGAGGGAGTTCATTGTGACGGCTTTCGACCATGCTGAAGCGTAATCTCTGCGGTGAACCGCATCTTCCCATTCCCTCCGTGCACGTTCACGATACCCTCGCCTTAGGTCCAACGTTCGCCTTTTGAGCTCCGGAGGCTTCCCGTCGAAAACGAATACCGGGTGAATATCGTAGTCAGCGATCAAACGTGTTGTCCTCATCAGAAGTCCGACCAGATGAGAAGTGATGCGTCCACCAGAGTCGGTGAACGGTCTCCCATCACGCATTCGGATAAGTGCCAGGAATTGGTAAAGCATATTGTTGGCGTCGACAGCGAGACTTCTACCTCTCAAGTCCTCGAGTGTGAGCTGCCGCTTCACAACGAGCGGTGAGAGATTGAAGCCCATTCCTCGCTGCCTCGGACCTCGTAGCTTTCGTAAGAACCATGTTATATCTCGGTGCTTAAGCCGTTTCAAAG
>MEMY01000053.1:11739-17041 GCA_001768965.1 archaeon RBG_16_50_20
TTCCCGTGGTGGGGCCAGATGAAGTTCTTGTCAAAATCCATGCGAGCGGGATATGCCATTCCGACATTAACTACCGTGATGGAGTTGGCAAGGTAGGGAGATTACCTGTAACGTTGGGGCATGAAATCGCAGGAGTCGTTACAGAAAAGGGCGAGCGAGTGCGCGAGATCGGAATTGGCGATAGAGTCGTCATTCACTACGTGATGAGCTGTGGGCAGTGTCGGTACTGCAAATCTGACAGAGAGACTTACTGTGAGAAATATCAGATGATTGGGAAGGACCTGGACGGTGGGTTCGCCGAGTATGTCAAGGTCCCCGCCAGCAATGCGCTTAGGCTCCCTGAAACGATAGCTTTCGATCACGCTGCCATCATGGGGTGTGCAGTTTCCACGGCCTTTCATGCGCTCAGACGCGCGAGAGCGAGACGAGAAGACACTATAGCCATCTATGGGGCGGGAGGACTTGGAGTCCACGCTGTCCAACTGTCATCTAGAATCATCGAGGCTAGCAACATCATCGCCGTGGATGTGGTGGAGGAAAAGCTGCGTCACGCAAAGAGACTCGGAGCGAGAGATGTGGTGAATCCCAACCAAGAGGATGTGGTGGAGCGTATCAGAGAAATCACGGATGGACTTGGGGCCGATGTTGTCATAGATTTCGTTGGGCGCAAGAGAACAGTTGAGAATGCTCTCGCATGTGCTGGGAAGGGCGGTAGAGTTGTGCTTGTCGGCATAAGCCTTGAGGAATTGCACATATCGCCTTACTCGACTATTATCGGAAAGGAAATCGAAATGGTCGGTGTCAATGACCATTTGAAGTCGGAGCTAAGACAATTGATTGAGTTCTCTAGCTCTGGGAGAATTGATCTCTCCACTTCGGTGACGAACAAGGTGAGGCTGGAAGACGTGAACAGTGGAATTCAAATCCTCGAAGGAAACATTGGCAATCCGCTAAGAATTGTCGTCGCGCAGTAGCATCGAACAGCCAGCCTGCAATCGTGTCATGTGCTGTCGGGATTGGACAGTAATGCATAAATGAGATTGAATCGTGTTGCCAGCTCGAATTCGGAGCAGAGTTGAGTATAAGTGCCCCGTTACAAGACGACAACTGAGATACAGAAGATCATAGCGAACAAGGACCAGATCCGAATGACGTAGATTGGTTCCTGCGTCCGGAAGATATGGGCATAATCGCCCACGTCGATCATGGCAAAACGACGATGAGCGATTCCCTCCTTGCCGCCGCCGGTCTTCTGTCACCCAGCATGGCTGGAACAGCGCTAGCCTTGGACTACATGGAGGAAGAGCAGAAGCGGCAGATGACCATAAAGGCCGCAAACGTGAGCCTCCTCCATGAAAGGAATGGAACTCTCTACGTCATCAACCTGATAGACACGCCAGGCCACGTTGACTTCTCCGGTAGAGTAACACGCTCGCTAAGGGCCATCGATGGCGCAGTCGTGGTCGTGGATAGCGTCGAGGAAATAATGGTTCAAACCGAGACGGTCACAAGGCAGGCGCTCGAAGAACGCGTCCGACCGGTTCTCTACATTAACAAGATTGACCGGCTCATCAAGGAGCTGCGATTGACCGCCGATCAAATCCAAGAACGGATTGGCAGAATCATAACCGAATTCAACCGCCTGATAGAATTATACGCGGAACCGGAATATCGTGAGAAGTGGAAGGTTAGCTTTGCAACCAACACAGTCGCTATGGGTTCCGCAAAGGACCGATGGGGCTTCAACGCGGAGATAGCGAAAGAGAAGAACTTCAAGTTCTCGGACGTTGTGGACGCTTACACGAAGGAGACCGCGTCTGAGCTCGGGCAGCAGGCCCCACTACATGAAGCCATCTTGAACATGGCTGTCGAATCAATGCCCCCTCCACACATCGCCCAGAAGTATCGTATCCCGAAAGTTTGGAAAGGGGACATTAACAGTGAAGTCGGCCAGGCGATGATGAATTGTGATGACAATGGCCCAGTCGTCATGGCTATCACGAACATAGTTGTTGATCCGCAGGCTGGTGTTGTCGCAAGTGGAAGATTGTTCTCCGGGACGATAAAGGAAGGTTCCACATTCCACCTTCTAGGTGCACGCGTGGACCAACGCGTCCAACAGGTTTGCATCTTCATGGGGCCGTATCGAGAAATCATCGGAACGATCAGTGCTGGAAATATCCCTGCACTCCTCGGACTGGAAGGAGCTAAGGCCGGCGAGACGCTTTCAACGATCAAGGACATCGCACCCTTCGAAGCCGTTCACTATGTGACCGAACCAGTAGTAACGATGGCCGTAGAACCCAAGCATAGCCGAGACCTGCCCAAGCTCATTGACCTCCTCCGAAAACTCAGCTTGGAAGACCCGAACTTGGTCACAAAGATCAACGAGGAGACCGGAGAATACCTCATAGCAGGAATGGGCACACTCCACCTCGAAATCGCAAACACTCTCATCACAAAGACCGGACTCGAGATTGTGACTTCAAAGCCAATCGTCATCTACCGAGAGAGCATACGCGCCTCTGCTGGACCTGTTGAAGGTAAGTCACCTAACAAGCACAACAAGGTCTACATCGAAGTTGAACCGCTGCCTGAGAAGCTCGTTAGCATGATCAAGGAAGGTAAGATCGGCGAGTACCAAGACCGCCATGAGATGGCGAAGATTCTCCGAGAGGAAGGGTGGCCACCTGACGAAGCTCGCGGGGTTTGGAGCGTTGACGAAGGAAGCAACATGCTGGTCGAGGTGACCAAGGGCGCACAGTACGTGCAGGAAGTCAAAGAGATGATCATCGCAGGATACCGCTGGGGCCTGAAGGAAGGGCCATTAGCATATGAACAGATTCGAGGCATTAAGATGAAGATCACCGATGTCTCACTCCACGAAGACCCAGTCCACCGTGGGCCAGCGCAGATCATGCCCATGAGCCGAAGAGCCTTCTTCGTCGCCTTCCTGAACGCGGACCCAATCCTGTTGGAACCCGTCCAGAAGATCACCGTCAAAATCCCACCCGAACTACTAGGGGCAGCTACAAGCGTGATTTCGCAAAAGCGTGGCAAAATCCTATCAGTCGACCAACGCGGCCATCTTGTCTACGTTGTCGGGGAGTTACCAACGGCGGAAACATTCGATCTCTCAGAAGTGATGCGGGGCGCTTCACAAGGACGAGCCTTCTGGGGTCTAGAGTTCTCTCGCTGGGCGCCGGTGCCTCAATCATTGATAATGCAGGTAATCGCAGATATACGGAAGCGGAAGGGTCTCCCGCCGGAACCACAGAAGGCGGAAGACTTCATGGAGATGTAGTCTCCACCTTCTCCACTTCTCTCCCCAAAAACAAGAGTAACCGTTTTATGACCACCCTATGGCTTATTCCAAGCTTGAAATGCCGCGACCACTAGAAACCCTGCTCTCACTCCCACGCGTTCGCCTTGCCAATAGGGTGCCGATTCTAGAAACTGAAACATTAGTCCGCCGATTAGTGGATCGGACCGAGTATCAACCGAAACTCATCAAGAACGCCTTTGAGATCTCAAGAGGGTCGGTGCACCAGTTTTCTATGG
Source organism: archaeon RBG_16_50_20 (assembly GCA_001768965.1). GTDB lineage: Archaea > Thermoproteota > Bathyarchaeia > 40CM-2-53-6 > 40CM-2-53-6 > FEN-987. The sequence goes on from MEMY01000053.1 coordinate 15,301, forward strand.
ATGATGAGGGCCTATCTACACTCCTTGAGGAGATTAATTCCTTGGAGTACGTGGTGACAAAACGTTCCAAGAAGGCAATGGAAGAAATGCTGAACGGCATCTATGGAGATGGCTTCGTCTTCAAGGAGTTCGAGAGCGAGATCGAACCGCTCTGCCGCATTTCACAACCGCTCCGCGATGTCTCGAAACTTGCCGACGGCTTGGCTGATAAGACGAAAGAGGAATCCATTGATGTTGCGCGCGCTTTGATGATTGATCTTCCGAAGCGGCAACCTGAATCCGCGGTCTCTTGAGCGACATTAAAAGCCTCGATTACGATAACCAACCTTTGATGGTCGATAGTGACAGAGCTTCTCTACTTGAGAGACCACTACCTGCGAGAATTCGAGGCGCAAGTCGAGAAGGTAGATGGTGACTCAATCGTGCTGAATAGGACAGCGTTCTATCCGACCGGCGGTGGGCAACCAAACGATCTCGGCAAGATCAGCTGGGATGGTGGCGAAGCCCAAGTAGTCGACGTATCAAAGAAGACTGGGATTGTCCTACACAAGCTCAAAGGAGCGACCCCCCAGGCAAGTACAACTGTTCACGGAACTATTGACTGGGAACGACGCTATGCTTTCATGCGCTACCATTCAGCTCTCCACGTCCTCTGCGGACTGGTCTACCATATGTATGGAGGACTGGTGACGGGTGGCCAGATCTATCCCGAGAAAGCCAGAATGGACTTCGATCTTCAGGAGATAAGTCCAGAACGTGTTCAGGAGATCGAGAAAGAATGCAACAAGATCGTTCAGAGCGGCCGGCCAATTACGATACGATTTCTTCCACGTGAAGAAGCCATGAAACATCCGGACCTAATCCGCACAAAGATCAACCTACTGCCCCCAGACATTGCTGAAGTCCGGGTCGTAGAGATCGAAGGCCTTGATGTTCAAGCCGACGGCGGAACACACGTCTCCAACACCAAAGAAATCCAGGACATCAAAGTAGTCAAGACCGACAACAAGGGCAGAATCAACAGAAGAATGGAGATCGTTCTCTCCACACCATGACACTCCTCTTCCGTCAGAGGAGACACGAAATGGCCGATTCGTTATTCAGAACCTCTCAAAGTGCCCTAGACAGGATTCTCCAAGGGAACATGATCGTGAAGAGCAAGATGAAAAATTCTGAAACATTTGCAGCAGTTCACGGTTTTTTGCTGTCGAATGATCGCCCGAGACAGGAGTATGGTCGGCGAACTTCAGCGCATACTTAGACTCAGGATCTAATCAAGGAGCAATTCGAGTGCCTTGGACGAGAGCCTCAGGCATCGATCTTTCGGCAATTTGGTTTGACAAATGACAGATAGATGGACTTGGTCACTTTTGAGCGGATGAACGAGCGCTCCAAGCGACCCAGATCACGATGAATTCTAGAACTATTATAAGATCTATGAGCGCGCCAGGAACGCTCGGAGGATTCGGCGGATACGTCGCAACTGGGTTGAATAGATAATTTGCGAAGTCGCTAGTCGAAAAGCCGAAGTCTGGACCGCTAGAGATGTCTGCTAGCTGAAGAAGGATACGTATGCTACTCCACGCCAGAGCGACCATAAAGAAGAGCTTGGATGGTTTAGCGACAATATATGCCGCAACGACGAAGTCGATGATGACAAAAACTATCAAACCATAGGCATGGGTCGGAGCAAACTTCCAGAGGTTCTGATCAGAGGCCAGTATCGCCAGTCCGAGGACAC
>MEMY01000053.1:17072-19792 GCA_001768965.1 archaeon RBG_16_50_20
GGAAGCTCTCGAAACTTCCATCACAAATCACAGAGTTAGCCTAACCCCGTCGTTCTGTATATATCGCTGTCCCTGAATCGACATGCGAAGTATGACTTTCACGAAGATTTTCCGCTTGACCTGTGCAGCCTGAAGTAATCAAGACCGCTCACGCATCAGCTTTCCCACAGCAATGCTGAGTTTCGTGTCGTGAGGCTTTTATTTCGAGGCTTGTGTTTGCTCCTGTTGCGGTCGTCGTGGCTGGGCTTTGAGTGCGAGAGAGATGAGGCTCCACTAGGCCGTGGTCCAGTTCCCACCTCGACAGGTTGGAAGGATAATCTGGTCTATGACAGGGGCTTCCCAAGCCTCCAAGTTGTCCCCGGACAACGAGGAAACCCGGGTTCGAATCCCGGCGGCCGCACCATCTAGACATTAATGTGTAGACATTGAATCAGAATTACCGGTTCAAATTCGGTTGCCCGCACCATTGATGGCACACACACGAAAACAAGCCCGCTTTCTGTTCTTGACTATCGAAGGCATTTCCCATTCTTCTTGGCATGTCACTCGCGGCGTATCGAATTTAAATTCGACTTGAAAGAGGCTTCGAGTCAGTAATCAGTTGAGCTAGCTACCCACATGTGTCAGTGATAAAAAGACAATGAAGCGTTTGGACAAGTCGGGTGACATGTGTGGATCGAACTCTACGCCGAAGAAGATGGATCATTCGCAGAAAACTCGAACATTGGAAGAGCGGAGAGATCGCGACAGCGCTACGAATCGATGAGAGAACAGTCTATCGCTGGTGGCGGGTCTACAGGAAAGAAGGGTGGGAGGGTCTACGGGTCAAATCCAGAAGACCCCACCACTACTACAAGACCCCTCAGGTAACCGTGAACTTCATCCTGGAGCTGAGGCGTAGCAAACATTGGGGTCCGAACAAGATCGAAGGCTACGCGCGGAACTATAAGGTTCAGGGGATCACGCCTGTCAGCCACAGAACGATTCACGGGGTCCTCGTCGAGGCTGGATTGAACAATCCTATTCCCTCGCCGAGAAGGGTTTGGGGTAAGCGTAGGTTCGAGCGGGAGCATAGTAACAGCCTCTGGCAGGCGGATTTCAAGCTCACAAGCCAAGATGAGTGGATGGTCAGCTAACTGGACGACCATTCACGTTTCGTTCCGGGGTCAAGGATTCATCATAACCCGACGGCGGAGCATGCGATTAGGCTTCTGGAAGAATCCATTGGGCAGTTCGGTAAGCCTGATCAAATCTTGACGGATCGGGGAACGCAATTCTATCCGGCTCGAGGTGGCCGGTCGGAGTTCACGGAGTTCTGCAGTGGAAACGGCATCGAACATATCGTGACGAGCGTGAGGAGGCCTTCGACGATCGGTAAGATTGAGGCTTTCCATAAGGCGTACGTCTGTGAGGCGTGGATGTTTCCGACGCATCAGGAGTGGATTCATTACTGGAACTTTGCACGGCCGCATCAAGGAATCCGTTATCTGTACCCTGCAGACGTATACTTCCATGACAGATGTGGGTAGTTAGAACAGAGTCAGTAATCAGTCGAAAGACTCTTTGCTTCGGGGCCGGTTCCTGCAAGTGACGGAGGATAGACCGCGTTGGCGGTAGGCGGAAACGACTCGGAGGGCATATGGATACCGCTTATCTCTGACATATTGGGGCGAGAAATCGAAAGAGGTCGGTTCCTCATCGGATTGTATGACCCAGCGGCTCATTGGCTCTCCCTGATCTTGACCCTGTCGTCCACTCTGCTGCAAAAGGGATATGTGGTCAACATCTCGGCAACCAACACTCCTCCTCGTGAAATGCGGAAAATCCTTGCCCGCACGGTTCCGAGGCTGAAAGAACCCGAAGTAGCCAACCAGCTAATCATAAGTGATATGTACACATGGCAAACCGGAGGCAAATCAAACGAGGCCGAGGTTATTGATTCGCTATCGCTGGCAAAGGCGGGCATAGACTTCAGAATGGAATGGCTGAAACACGCGGCACACTATGATTTCGCCGTTACAGATAGTTTCTCATCGTTTCTGAGGTATAATGACGAACGCGCCTTCTCCCAATGGTTAGGTAGAATTGTTGCCCATCTTCGAGAAATGAAAGGAATCAGGCTTTACTCATTCATCAAGCGTTATCACAGCAACGCTCTATACGCAGAGCTTGAATCCTTTGCAGATGGCATAATCGAGCTGGACTACCGGGAGAAGTCCGAGACGTTGGAGCAGGTTCTACGTGTCAAGAGCATGAAGGGCCTCCCTCATCCAACTGACTGGCGGAGACTGAAAGTTGACTCAAATGGGCTCATGGAACTGTTAACGTAACCCACGCGACTCGGAGCATAGAAGCCAACACAATAGAGATTCTGTTAAAGCATGAGTCACAACGAGAAGCATGGCAAGCTTATTCGTACTATACCTCTTGGCTGTCTAATTGTTGGAGGCTTTGGCAACGAGCAACTTGGTGATTCTCTGGGTCGTGGCTCTCATCATGATGTCCGAGCCAGTCGACCTGTCGCACGTAGGCAAGCGCGTACTCTGAGGCGCTCGAAGGGGAGAACGAACTTTGAATAGCACGCGACCTGACAGAATGCTGCGGATACTGGCTGTCTGCGGAATCGTTGGGCCTCTCACATACGCGATTGTATTGACTGTGTTGGGCGTGTTGTAGTCCGGCTACAATCCGGTGCATCAGTATATGAGTGAACTTGGCGC
>MEMY01000053.1:19807-21855 GCA_001768965.1 archaeon RBG_16_50_20
TGCCTTTGTGATGAACGTCCTTGGATTCCAGCTCTTGGGTATCTCGATGGTGGCTTTGGGCCTTGGGCTGTACATCAGAGTAATGTGCCTATCACTGCCCGCCCGTCTAGCCTCCATAGCCAAGGCCTCCGCCAACGGAATGGTGGGAATGTAGCTGTATATTTCCAGCACATCGTTCCAGCGTAGGTCGAGCGATTGGCGAACAACGCTTTTCGCAAGAGGGATCCATCGCTCAAACTCGGGCAATCTGACAAACTGCTGATCGGGTGACATAGAAATGACGAGATCGTGTGTACGGTGGCGACAATTATGGGTGTTTCGCCACGGAAGGCAACTGACCCACCCAGATAGCAGGGTGAAATCCCATCGGTCCCAACAAGGTTACTCTACCCCGGCCAGGGTAACGTGAAGTTCACGGTTGAGAGGAAAGCCTCGTCTTAGAACTGCTTTTGTAAGTTCTAGGTTTTCGTGTCCTAACTGGGCATGATTCACAATTTGGACCCAGATTTCAATTGTGGTACCCGCACCACTAGACCCCACAACAAAGCAAAAATGTCTGCAGGCACTATTCTACGATCGTCTGAGATTTGTGACCAAGACCGAGTCGTGGGAACCATGTTTGAATCATGGTTCTCGGCGGCCGCACCATCAGACCCACACACACGAAAACGACGGTTCAAATTACGACGCCCCGCACCATCATAATTCAAAGCCTCGAAAGGCATTCTCCAAACACAGGGTCAACTTCAATTTGGTCACTAAAGGCTTAAGACTTGGCCAAAAGCATAACAAATTAGGTAAGGAAACGACTATGAAAAAATTTACATGCAGAGAAATGAGTGGAGAAATGAATTGTGGGTGCGATTTTGTATTGGAGGGAGAGAAGGCGATGGACATTGCCATGAAAAGTCATGCTCATGTGATGGCTACGACCGATGAAGCGCACAAGCCAATGCGCGAACAAATGACAATAAAAACAAAACACAGCGAAGAAGAGCAGAAGAAGTGGTGGACTTGGTTTAACGCTAAGTGGGATAAGAAAAAAACGGGGATTAATGGAATGCATAAACAAAACTATAAAAATTAAACAGTTTCCTGACGTTCTTGGTGATTTGAAAAATATGTTGATGAGAAACGATAACCTGTGAACAACACAACACAATCTATGGAACAACCAAAAAAGTGGCTGGACTTCGGCTGGAAAGCAATGGCGGGGTACGGAATTTTCTTTGTAGTCCTTTCGATTTTTGTACCCATTGCGTCGTATCTCACTTATCCTAAACAGCCCATGATGGTATTTGGACCCGTTGATACACAATTCACAGGTCTCACGTGGGATAGAATCATGGCATTTAGTCCCGACCTCGGTCTGTGGTTAGTATTTTCGATGGTGAGCATGTGCGCGATGATGATGCTTGGAGGAATACTTACCTTTACGATTGCACGCGGCCCCTATCGGTGCGGAGAGCTATGGGCATGGAAAGCGCTTCTGATAGGGAATCTTGTTTCGAATGGATACTATATTTTAATCTACATCGCGCATGCATCGCGGGGGATTTATCCGATAGTACCCGGAGCTTCGGGTTTGGGCGCTGATCTAGTGTTACTTGTTCCGCTCGTGTGGCTCTATGTCGGCCTCTGGCTTCCAAGAAAAGAACTACACGATAAGTACCAATGATCTACATGACGTACAATGAAAAACTAGCTGCCAGAGTAAGAACGGCACTCATTCATCGAAAAGCGGTTGAGGAAAAGAAAATGATGGGCGGTTTGACCTTTATCGTAAATGGCAAAATGTGCGTCGGTATTGTGAAAGATGAACTCATGGCTCGCATAGGCCCCGATGTATATGAAATGGCCCTGCGAAGAAAGGGTTGTCGCGAAATGAATTTTACCGGCAGGCCAATGAAGGGTTTTGTCTTTATAACTCCTAATGGAACAGGCAACAAGAAAGATTTAGGCTATTGGATCGATCTTGCCCTCGATTTCAACAAGAAAGCAAAAGCGTCCAAAAAGAGAAAGTAATACCTTGGAATGAATCATTCCAA
>MEMY01000054.1:0-1219 GCA_001768965.1 archaeon RBG_16_50_20
GGTGCTTTGGGTTCTGCAGAGGATCACTGCAGTACTCCTCGTAGTCTTTTTGGGGCTGCATCTATGGGCGTCAAACTTCACTGCTGACTGGACTACGCTATTCCGAGCGTTGGTCGACCTGGCGCTTCTTGCTCTCGCGCTCTTCCACGGCCTCAACGGCGTAAGAACAGTCGTTCTGGACTTCGGCCCAGGGCTCCAAGGACGCCGATTTCTCTCCGCCAGTTTGGCAATGTTGGGGATTGCGGGTTTTCTTTTCGGGGTCTACGGATTCTGGCCGATGTTCTTTGCTAGGTAAAGTGAGCACATGATGATTTCGCATGATGTGATAATTGTTGGTGGAGGGCTCGCAGGGTTACGGGCAGCGATCGAGTCATCGAAGTATGCTGACACAGCTGTGATCAGTCGAGTTCATCCCCTCCGGTCACATACTGGCGCGGCTCAGGGTGGAATCAACGCTTGTCTGGGGAACGTCGAAGCCAATCGCGATGACAATTGGGAGAAACATGCCTATGACACGATCAAGGGCAGCGATTTCCTGGCGGATCAAGATGCCGTCGAAGCGATGACGAAGGACGGCCCTGAAAGAATCATCGAGATGGAGCACTGGGGATGCCCGTTCAGTCGAACGGACGACGGAAAAATTGCCCAACGGCCCTTCGGAGGTGCAGGCTACCCAAGAACATGTTACGCAGCAGACAAGACCGGCCACTACCTACTTGTCACGGCATATGAACAGGTTCTCAAACGAAACGTGAAGGTCTACGAAGAATGGTTCGTAACCTCACTCATTGTTGAAGGGAGCGCCGTCAAGGGAGTCATCGCCTTCGACATTCTCACTGGGGAATTGGAGGTCTTCAAGGCCAAGACTGTGATCCTAGCCACGGGAGGAGCGGGTTGGATTTACGGCAAATCAACCAACTCGATGATCAACACAGGATCAGGGATGGCCATCGCCTATCGCGCTGGCGTCCCATTGAAGGACATGGAGTTCGTCCAATTCCATCCCACCGCACTTTACCCGACATGCATCCTGATCACGGAGGGCGCAAGAGGAGAAGGAGGTTATCTCGTCAACTCTCAGGGAGAACGCTTCATGCAACGCTACGCTCCCAAAGCGATGGAGCTTGCGCCACGTGATATTGTGAGCCGTTCGATCCAGAAGGAAATCGATGAAGGCCGCGGCGTGAAGAATCTCTACGTCCACCTTGACGTAAGACAT
>MEMY01000054.1:1272-5012 GCA_001768965.1 archaeon RBG_16_50_20
AGATTTCGCGGGACTCGATCCCATCAAAGAACCCATCCCAATCCAACCAGCCCAACACTACACGATGGGAGGAGTCGACTGCAATGTCAAATGTGAAACCAAACTCAAAGGTCTCTACGCGGCCGGCGAATGCGCATGTATCAGCGTTCATGGCGCTAACAGACTCGGCGGCAACTCACTCCTCGACACTGTGGTTTTCGGCAAGATTGCTGGTGAACAGGCTGGTATCTACGCTAAAGGCATGACAAAGCAGGAAACCAAAGATACCTTGTGGCAAGACACGTTGAAAGCCGAGAAGGACCACATTCAGCGCTTTTTCACGGGAAGTGGGGACGAGGATCCCTCCATTATTCGCGAAGAGATGCGCAGTCTCATGGTCGAAAGAGCATTCATGTTCCGAAGCAAAGAAGGATTGGAAGAAGCTGGCTCAAAACTCAGGGAAATGGGAAAGAGATTCGGCCGGATGAGGCCGATAGTGGGCTACAAGATCTACAACTTGGATCTTATTCGAGCAATCGAAATGGAAGAGATGCTTGAACTTGCAGAAGTCATCGTTGTGTCAGGGCTCAATCGCGAGGAATCCCGTGGCTCTCATGTCAGACTTGACTTCCCCAAGCGGGATGATGCACGCTTTCTGAAACACACGCTCGCCTACAAGACGCCTGATGGTCCTCGAATAGAATTCTCCGACGTTAAGATAACGAAATACCAGCCTGAGGAAAGAAAGTATTGACCACTCCACCCAAGACTGTCCGGCTCCGCATTCAGAGGTTCGACCCAAAGACGGACACTGAACCACACTACGACACTTTCGAGGTTACGACAAAACCAGGTATGACAGTCCTCGACGCTCTGTTCCAGGTTCTGGAGAAGCAGGATAGATTACTCGCCTTTCGATATTCATGTCGAAGTGCTGTTTGCGGAAGCTGCGCCACTTTCATTAACGGCAAACAAAGGCTGGCCTGCAACACGCAAATCATCAAATTGGGGCGCGAAGTCACTATTGGTCCTCTGCCTCATATCCCGGTGATCCGTGATCTCGCTGTTGACCTTCGCCCGTATTTCACCAAAATGCACATGGTGAAACCATACTTCGAAGCGAAGGAGCCCTACCCTGAGAAGGAGTTCATCCAGTCACCAAAAGATCGGGAAGCCATCGATGTTGCGATCGATTGCATTGACTGCATGTCCTGCTTCTCTGCCTGTCCCATGGGCTGGACGGATCCGAAGTATCCCGGTCCTGCAGCCTTCGTCGAAGCTGCGCGGTTCATAGCTGATACCAGAGACACTGCAAAAGCCGAACGGTTGGCCTTAGTGGGCTGTGAAGATGGAGTTTGGAGATGTCACACAGTGTTCAACTGCGCAGAAGCGTGCCCCAAGTCGATCGATCCCGCGCACTTCATTCAGTACATCAAACGGAAGGCTACAAGGGCCTCGCTTAAACGCTAGCACAAACGAAATCAAAGTCCGTACAAGATAGGATGTGCTTGGCGCGTAACATGGGACAGAAACTAGTATCTGCCGCCAGTCCCGAAACCAGTGAGGGTATTCAGTACCATATCTCTGCAAAGAAAGGTCAAGTGGGTAGCTACGTTTTCTTGCCTGGTGATCCGGATCGTGTCCCGAAAATTGCAGCACTTTGGATTCAGCGCATGAGGTCTCTTCTCATCGAGAGTATAGGCTCTGGACTGGGACATTAGGCGGAACCACGGTATCTGCATGTTCCACCGGGATCGGTTGCCCTGGCGCGACCATAGCGATCGAAGAGCTTGGCAGAATTGGTGCAGACACTTTCGTCCGGGTTGGCTCCTGTGGTTCGCTCATACCTGAGCTCGAATGTGGACACCTTGCAATATCAACCGCCGCCGTCCGACTTGACGGAACAAGCAAACAGTATGTTGAACCCGAGTTTCCAGCGGCAGCTAGTCTCGATGTAACCTTAGCACTGATCGAAGCTGCTGAGAAGCTCGGCAAGAAATATTACGTTGGGTATACGGCATCCGCTGACAGTTTCTATGCGGGGCAGGGACGCCCCGGAATCGGGGGCTATCTACCCACGAATGCCGAACAGCTGGTGGAAAGGCTACGGGGACAGAACGTCATCACGATGGAGATGGAGGCTTCCACGATCTTCACGTTGGCGAGTCTGTACGGGTTCCGAAGTGGATGCGTCCTCGCAGTCTATGCAAATCGTGCTACAGACAAATTCGAAGTCAAAGGCGAAGAGGACGCTTGCCAGGTTGCTATTGAAGCAGTCCGCATTCTGAGCAGCTGGGACGGCGACAGACAGAGGGCTGGGAAGAGGCAGTGGTCACCAAGCCTCAGCTTCTAATCTGGCTTTGATTACGAAGACAGGTTTTCGAGAATTTTGCGCAGCTCTTGACGACTCTTCACTCCGCTGACACGATCCCATTCCTTACCTTTCCTGAAGAAAACGAGAGTTGGAATGCTCACGATCCTAAACTGCTCCGCTAGGTCCCTGTTGTTATCAACATCAACCTTTGCAAAAGTCACATGGCCATCAAATTCATCGGCCATGTCCCTCAAGATTGGCGCCATAACATGACAAGGTGCACACCAACCCGCCCAGAAATCCACAGCTACAGGTTTACCACGATGCAGGATTTCCGGTAGATTTCCCAGAGTGGCCTGATGAATTCGCCCTGCCATATCGGTGGAACCCACGCTTACGTCTTCGAAGAAGTGTATTCCTTCTCTTCCCACATGTCGTAAGCCGTTGCCACGGATGCGACCTGTGTGATTATTGCAAGTGCCGTGATGAGGTGGAAAAACGTAATCACGCCTATCAGTGGGACGTTCAATCTGAACATCAGATCTAGTAAAATGATTACGCCGAAAATCGGCTGAATAGTCACCAGAATGGCTGTGGATTTCGCAATTCGCTTCAAACGGTTCGGAGCATTTGTCTTCTTGATCTGCATATTGTTGTAGTGAGCTAAGGCAACTATCACTAGTCCCAGGGTTGTATGTCCGTAGACGAGATGCTGTTTGAATCCGGGGACGTCAACTGTTACGAGGACTATTTGCAGAAACGCGAGCCAGACCATCGCGTAAAGTTGCTTCCATATACTCAAGCTGGCAACCTCTATCTGAAGAATTACTCTCTGTTGGTTTAACTCTATGCCGAAGTCAGCGCGGAAAGAAGCGGATTAGCATATACTCTACAGGCAATAATAGCGCACTGCATAAGTCAAGTCCTCGTTCATAAAATCGATCGTAAGTTGGTTGATGAATTGAAGGATTTCACTGCGAAGGAATTGCAACCTATTTTGAACGAGATGCTTATGCATGCAACAACGCAGCTTCCCAACGACATTCTAGGTGCAATCAAAGAGGCACATGCTCATGAGACCAAGGATTTGGCGAAGAAACAACTCGAAGCGATACTCACAAGCGCAAACTTGAGCGATGAAAAAGGTCTCCCTCTATGCCAAGACACCGGCCTTGTGACGCTCTTCGTTTCAGGGGAGCTGGTCCCTCACATGGATGAGGTCGAGAAGGCGCTCACCAGCACTCTTCAAAACATGACATCTAAAGGTGCGATGAGGCCTAATGTGGTTCATCCGTTCTCACGCAAGAATACAGGCACTAACACGGGACTGAATCAACCGGAAGTTCTGGTTGACAAGTCAACGAAAAAGACAACCATGAAGATGATCCTGAAGGGGGCGGGATCCGAGAACTTCACGAATCTGAAAATGATGGTCCCCACTGCAAGC
>MEMY01000055.1:0-5244 GCA_001768965.1 archaeon RBG_16_50_20
CGTTCTCTTCTCTGTGATATCCAGTAGTATGCCTCGTCGCGCGTTCCCTTTGCGATCAAAATTACTGCGTTGCCGGGTCCTTTTCTCCCGGTTCTTCCTTTGCGCTGTATGTAACGGATCGCGCTTGGGACTGTGTCATAGAATACGACTGCATCACACTCCACGATGTCAAGCCCTTCCTCGCCGATCTGTGTTGCGACCAGCACGTTGAAGGTCCCTGATCTGAAGTCGTCGAGGATCAATATCTGCTTCTTCTGGGTCAGGCCTCTGTCCTTGTCGCGCGATGCCTGTCCCACCAGTCTGACGGCAGAGACACCCTCCACTTTGTTGAGAAGCTCCACAAGCCTTGCCGCGGTGTTTCGGTAGTTTGTGAAGATCATTACCCGACGAGCGCCACTGTTCAGAGCAGCTCGGACGGTCCTGATTAGCTCTGTTACTTTCGGATGATCGACTTCCTTTGCAACAACTTCATTCACGATCGAGGCGACCCTAGCTATTCGAGGATCGTCTAGAATCATCTTCAGCCCTGGTGACGCTCGCTTTTCGCCCTTCTCTTTTAAACCGTCCAAGTGCGCTTTTACAGCCAGAAAGCCTTGTGTTTCGAGAAACTCGATCGCTCTGATCGCATGAATCGAAGCGTACACGTAAGCTAAGTAGGACTTGACTTCTCGCTTTCCCCGCGATGCATCTTCTAGTATACGCTGCCTAGCCCCTAGAACGTCGCGCAGTCGCACGCGATCCATCGCCGCACTTTCAAGGTACCCATGGTCACGTATTGCGCGCAGTTTCTCACGAAGAAAATCCTCCAAATCACGTTTGATGTCGTGGAATATTTGGGGTAGATCGATCATCACCCATCTTACTTCTATGCCACCGACGTAAGGTCTTACATCGTCACTCTGGATTGTGCGCGCTTCCACCCATTCAAGATGAAGGTTCCCGCAGATTTCACGGAGATCCGATTCTCTGGAGCCCGGCGAGGCCGTCAATCCCAATATGAGACCATCGTCTACGGACGCATATCGATCTGCGATGAACACGTACGGGTAATCGCCTACACCCCTATGGGCCTCGTCGAAGACCATCAGCGAAATTGTGTTAAGAGAAATCTTTCCGGTTAAGAGATCGTTCAGGAAGACCTGGGGCGTCGAAAAGATCATGCGCTTGCCCCAAAGTTCTGCTCGCTGCTCGGGACCAATCTCGCCTGTCAGCCAGACGATTGAATTCTGATCGATGTTGAGGAGTTTCTGGAAGCTTCGGAAGTGTTGGAGGACGAGGGGTTTGGTTGGGGCAAGCATAACTACGCTCTTGTCGGGCATCTTCCTGAGGCGCTCAGCAGCTACATAGGCGGCTATCACGGATTTTCCAAGACCCGTGGGCAAACAGACGAGCGTGTTGGAACGCTGAGCATTACGGGCGATCATCTCTTGGTACGAGCGACGCTCAAATGAAGCCGACCTAAGGAATGGATTCGAACCAAGGTCAGCTTGCATTGATGGAACGCCCGGTACTGTTATGCCTACTATGAAAACGAATAGCGCCGGTATAAGTCACAGGGTCTAATCAAGGATCGGAGCCTTTCGTTGGGCCAAGGCTCAGTAGGCATTACAGCTTGAGATGAATGAGGAAGGAACTTGCAACGAGAAAGAGTACGTGGGAGCACCAGAGCCTCGTAAGCCCTAGGCCTGTTTGGTTCCGCAGGTCCCGCAGAACTTTGCTCCGACGGGGATCTTTGCGCCGCAACTGATGCAGAACTTGGATTCAGGCATAGCTGCAGGCGGAGGGGGTGGAGGAGTGGGCGCTGCGGTTCCACAGTTCGGGCAGAACTTCTGGTGGGGTTGAAGCGGCGTTCCGCACGATGGACAAACCAACGCCTCTGTCACGATGGGCGCAGCAACACGCAGCTCTGGCGGGGCGCCGTCATTGTAGAGAAGAGCTAGCGATCTGAAGATGAAAACGCTCAAGATTGGTGAAACTACCAGCGATATGATCCACCCTACGTATGGGATCGCTCCGGCTAAGGCGCCTATTACAATGGCGATTATGACAACCACGACTGCCCAACCAATGTACTTGCCCCATCCAATGCCTCGAATGATTCTGAATATTTCCCCGAAGGCGAAAGCCTTCCCAAATTTCCCGGTCTTTATCATGTGAGCCATGCCGACTCCCAGCATCAGCAGGAAGAAGAATGCGAGAACGATTCCGACCAGCACAAGCACTAGCCCTGTGCCACCGAACATTAACGCTCCGGGAGTAACCATCTGGCCCTCCATGATCAACCCCGCTATGAACGAGCCGATACCAAGTGTAATCAGAATGGTGGGAATGAGCATGTAGATCAAAGAAGTGAAGAAGACCTTAGCTCCGTCTACGAACATCTCTCCATATCTTTCAAGTTTCGGAGGCGTGTCCGATGCGGGAGATTCTCTCAGAACTCTGGCCGCATATCCGATGACAATCCAGTTGACTATTGGAATTATGCCCAATACAATTAGGATTATCAGTCTGCCGAATTCGCTGAACATTTTCTTGGCATAATCGAAACTGTTGCCTAAGTTCCCGCTAAGGTTCAACCGGTAACTCTCCGAACGAGAAGATGCATTCAGTGAATATAAAATGCGTACCTAAAATGTTAGCAATGGGCTGGCATTGTCTCGGACGCTACTGACGTATGGAAAGGCAAACCCTCAGCCGGTTGCTTAGGGCTGTTGGGCTCCGCAGGTTCCGCAGAATTTTGCATTTGGCTGAATTGGTGCTCCACAGCTCACACAGTATCTGTTGCCCGATACGCTCGCTTGGGCCTGGATGGGAGTCTTCTTGAAGAAGACCAAGAAATCTGGTGTAAGTTCAGGGCGATCCTCGGTTAGGTACAAGAGGTATGCCGCCACATGGGTTGAGGCGGCTAGGTATCGTCTCGTCGAACGATAGAGTCTTGCTCCTCGACGGCCGAATATCAGAATATGCCAGAATTGAAGGAAATGGAGTATGGATACGTAAATCCCCCATAGATAGAATAAAATGCCAATAATGATTCCATAGAGCCAGCGCACAATCAATTCTAACCTTGAGGCTTTCTCTACGAATGGCGCCATTTCGAAAGCATCAGATGCCGTCATCACAATTCACCCAAAATCCATTCGAGCGTGAAGTTCTGCCAGCTTTAACTCTTCAGCCATATAAGCCCTAGTGGAGCTGAAAATGGGAATTCAGCTGCCTTAATGGAACCCTACATGATTGTCTTGTAGCCCTATTCTGGACTTCGTGCGCGTAGTCTTCGCAGTTTTTCGATTGCACCTAGCCAGCTCGACAGGGCGTTTCCGTAGGCCATGAGCTTCTCGGGATCATTCTCATTCTTCAATGCCAAGTTGATTTCTTGAATCTTGGCAAGGAGGATTTGTTCAGAGCTTTCGAGAACTTGGTCGGTCCTCAGACGTGTTTCATCTTCCGCTGTTTGAATTATCACGACTGGTTTGTTGCATTTGGCGCAAAACGTTTCTTTGCCCTTTCTGAAGAGAGGGGTTCCACATTCGGGGCATGTCTCGGAGAGCATAGTTGCCCCTGATTTCAGAAGCTCGGCCATCTTCTTGACTTCGATCGCCACAACTCTCAACCATGGATGATAATGAAAGACCCCTTTTACACTTGTTGGCAAGAGGCCGAATCCCCCTACGGCGTCAAGAAAGAGTTTAGATATTGCACATGACGCAGTCTGGATGAAAGGTCTACTCTCATGCGGAGAGGTCTGGCATGTCAACCAAAGCTAAACGCAAAGAGGAATATGAAGGCAGAATTAAGCAGGCTTTGGTCATCCTCAACGAGGTATCCAATGATAACACCACGCCTCGGAATATTCGGCGTGCAGCCAAGAGCGCGTTGGATACACTTCAGGTACTCGACCTTAGTCTAGGTGTGCGGGCCGCCAACGCAATCTCCATTCTTGATGATATTAGTCAAGACCCGAACATGCCTCCTTACACGCGCACTAAAATTTGGAACATTGTCAGCCTGATTGAAGCAATAAAAGACTAGGGTAGGGACCCCCTGTAGTTCTTCTGCGGCTTGTTTATCTCAACCGTAAATGAAACCGTTTCAAGGGTTGAAGCCGTATTGGACGCTGCGGTTCAGACCATCGATATTACTAAGCGGTTTGGCGAACTAACCGCAGTCGACCGGATCAATCTGACGATCGATGCTGAGGAAATCTTCGGTCTCCTCGGTCCGAACGGCGCGGGGAAGACCACTCTCATTCGTATGCTTACAACTGTCCTTCAACCAACGGAAGGCACCGCGAAGGTCGCAGGCCAAGACATCCGCCGCAGTCCGAACAAAGTCCGTCAGAAGATCGGCGTCGTTTCCCAGGCCATGACTCTGGACGTTGAACTCAGTGCCTGGGAGAACATGGAACTCTACGCGAAATATTACGACGTCCGCAACCCATTACGCCGCGAGCGGATAACTGAGCTTCTCGAAGTAGTAGGATTGCTGGACAGAGCCGATTTTGCCGTCGGTAGCTTCTCGGGCGGCATGAAGAGGCGCCTTGAACTTGTGAGATCGCTTGTGCACCGACCCAGAGTCCTGTTTCTGGACGAACCTACGACTGGACTTGATCCACAGGCTCGTATCGCGGTCTGGGACTATCTTAGGAAGATCCATAAGGAGGAGAAAATCACCATCGCCATCACGACACATTACTTGGACGAGGCTGAAGCACTCTGCGATAGAGTAGCTATCGTGGACTACGGCAAACTCATGGCGCTGGGCACTCCGGCTGAATTGAAGAGGAAGGTTATGGGGGGAGACGTGGTTGAAGCCGAGTTCACTTCGTTACCGGATGAGGCATTTGGAGCTCTCAAGGATTCGGACTTCACGATCCAAATCAAGAGACGCGATAGCTCGCTGACACTCCTAGTCAAACACGGTGCGGAGGCAGTTCCGAAAATAGTGGAACTTGTAAACGCGAAGGGTGGAAAGATCAGTTCGATAACCCTTCGGGAACCGACTTTGGACGACGTGTTCCTTCACTTTACGGGACGGAGCATAAGAGAAGACACCGGTGTCACGCGCAAGAGATTCGTCAGTTCATGGGAGGGAATGCGCCGATGAAAGGCGCGCTCTGGGTTTGTGAAAGGGACATTCGCAAGTTCATCAAGCAACCTTTCGTGATGGTATCCGCGCTCGTAGGACCTTTCCTGATGCTAATACTACTCGGATCTGCCTTCGGGGGCTCGATAACTCACGTGC
>MEMY01000055.1:5332-5546 GCA_001768965.1 archaeon RBG_16_50_20
GTGGTGACGCCTTCCGACTGAAAGATGTCCCAAGTCTGGATCAAGCAGAACAAATGCTCCGACAAGGTCAGGTGAAAGCAGCCATCTACATTCCTAGTGGACTAGATAATAGTTTGAGTAACTCGATTAATGTTGCAATCACTGTTTACCTGGACAACACGGATCCCTTGAGCGCCGCAGCCGTCTCTGCCGGACTAACGCGTGCGGCTCAACA
>MEMY01000056.1:0-243 GCA_001768965.1 archaeon RBG_16_50_20
AGATCACATGCTTGTTAGGGGATTTCGTGGCTGTAAACGACTGCTCAAAGCCAATTGATCGCTTGGTTCGAACATATTGCTGCTAGATCTGACTCTTCCCACACGCTGGACAGAATGTCGCTTCAATAGATTTTGCGGATCCGCAGAATCGGCAAGTGGGAGAGAATGCTAATCGAAACATTCTTCGATCGTTTATCTTCTTCACGAGATTTGGGTGCTCTCCTGTCTTTGAGAATTCGAATA
>MEMY01000056.1:331-1025 GCA_001768965.1 archaeon RBG_16_50_20
CTAGCGAACATTGAGACGACATGTGAAGAACTCCCGGAGGCGACTAGGGCGGCTCTGTCGGCGGAGAACTCGGATTCTCTCTGCCAGGCGAGTAGCGCAAGCTGCATTGGCATCGATATTATCTTGAATCCCATCAAGGATGCCGATAGTTCGACACCCTCCACCAACGTTTGGGCGAGAGAGTGGTAGAGCATGTGTCCGCTCTTTATGTGACCCATTTCATGCCCAAGCAGAGCTCGTAGTTCGCTGGTTCCTATGACGTCGATCAGACTTCTGTCCACGACTATTACCGGAGCGTCGTCGCTTCCGAAGGTGAAAGCGTTAGGTGGGCCTGGGATAGTGATTATGTAGACCGCTGGGAGGGTTTCCAGGCATATCGCATACGCACACTCTTGCATCAGTGCCTCAAGGTCGTGAAAATGGCTCAACGATACTCCTTGACTCGACGTTAACTCCCTCAGTTTCCGCTCTCTAGGTTTTACCAGGAGCTGATTCACAATGTGTGGCAGGATTCCGGTAGATTTCAATAAGCTGAGAGCGTCTCTATCTGCAGGTGTTTGAAGTTCTTCCATGCGCAACCATAGCTCGGTTCGAGGCTCTAGGATACGGGAACATTCTTTGCAGTATAGACGCTCCCCGGGATTCTCTGCATGACATTTAGGGCAGATCAATTCAAAGACGATTGTCCAAGACC
>MEMY01000056.1:1031-1156 GCA_001768965.1 archaeon RBG_16_50_20
TCAGCTTGGTGAGCTTATAGAGCGTTTACTGGTAAATTGGGGTCATTAGGCCGGTCTTTTCATACTTTCCGAACCCCGTAGCCGATACTTACCAGCAAATTGGGGTCAGTATCCCCCATCTCTGA
>MEMY01000056.1:1252-1790 GCA_001768965.1 archaeon RBG_16_50_20
CGTGGGTTTTCATTTCCGATGAGTGTTCAAACCCACGATCGTCCGCACCTAGATCAAGATCACTCCGCGCCATCGCATTTGTATCTTAGAGAGAGCAAGAGACCGCATCTAAGGCCTGAGCAAACCATGAAGATCATAGCTCTCGGGGACAGCCTGACGGTTGGAGAAACCGAGTTCGAGTTATCCGACTCTGATGAATTTGCCTCGTACCCGAAATATCTTGAACTCCTTGCCGAAGAACATTTACGCAGTCTCCAATCGGACGTGAAGGTCACCGTTCTGAATAGAGGAATTAACGGTGATCTAACCTCGGGTATGCTTGAAAGGTTCTCGAGGGACGTAGTTGATGAGAAGGCGGATTATGTGATCATGCTTGGAGGAGCCAATGACATAGGTTGGGGCTTCGATCCGGCAATGATCGCTCACAACTTGACCACCATGTACGATACCGCTCGGAACAAGGGCATAGGGGCTGTAGCCTGCTCAGTACCATCGATTCTTGGATTCGACGAATTGATCCCTCCAAGACTCCACCTCA
>MEMY01000056.1:1936-7625 GCA_001768965.1 archaeon RBG_16_50_20
GGCAGATACATGTTCGACAAATGGTTGAGGGCAGTGCTGGACCAACGCATGAAGCAGCCTTCATGTTGAGACTTGAGGCAGCAGTTTTTTCCAGTAAATCGGAGTTGAAATACCTTCTCCATCTCTGAGTTCCGGCTCCGTGCGAAATGAACAATCACTCGAAGGACCAACTCGATCTTCCTAGCCTGACGTTGCAGAACGGGCACATTGGCTGGTATTCAGTGAAATTGGTCTTACATTTAGGACAATACCAAGCCATGGCAAGCAGCCGTACACTAATCTCTGATGTAAGTGAGGTGCGGGCAGAGGAACCTAAACTTTGGGGCAATTCTTCTTGTGTAAAGGGAAGATTTCTGAACTGTTCGTTTCGAAACCACACTTGTCGCACACAAATCGTTGTCCTTCTTTTTCGAACCTAGGCATCATGGTTAAACAACGCCATCAGTTATTCAAACATACACTAATACACTAAAGCTCAAGCCCAATAACAAGGTTCATGACAGCTTATATGTACCGGTAAATTGGGGTCAGAATCCCCTCCCCCGCACCATACGTATTTAGTACGTAAGGCTTATTTTCGCGCACAATCAACAACTTGGGCATGAATTCGATTGCCAGAAAAGCCGATCCTCCTCACGGAACACGCCACGCGACGTTACGTGTCGCTCAATGTGACGCCAGAAGTCATATCGGACGTAGTCCGTCATGGGAAGAAGAGACGCATGAGCAAGGTAAAATGGTCCGCGAGTAAGCGCACCAAGCGGGGAGTCATTGTGGTGATTTTCGCGGAATATTCGGAGTTCATCAAAGTGAACACGATTACTAAAGGAAGGAAATCAGCATGAAATGCCCTGAGCACGGTGTCGACTATGAAACTGTAAGGACCATGTACGAACAGTTCGGAGTGATACTCAAGGACGTAAAAGCCCTACGGTGTCCGGTTGATGGAGAGGAACTCTTCACATTGGAGCAAGCAGAAGCAATCCGCCAAAGAATTACAACCTTAAGCCCCAGGCTGAAGCTCGTACGTAAGATCACCAGAGCAGGCGGAAAACCATCAATCTACCTCCCACCGGAAATTGTGAAAGAAGCCGAACTGAAAATCGGACAAGAAGTCGCAGTGTATCTTGCCGACAAGAAGAAAATCGTTATCGAAGCAGCCGAGTAATACCTTCACTTTATTCTTCATACGAGCTCGCTTTGCCCAGTCGCCCACACTGAGCGCGTTGCCATTCACCAACCTGAACCATGCGCATGGTTCAGCGGGGGATCGGGCTTAGCCAGCTACCCGGTGGATCAGAATCCGAACGTCAAAACAGATTCGCAGGGCATCGCCATTTTCATGACGACACCATCTTACGTGGATAGGGCGTTTTTGATTTCACTCCTCTAAGCTTTAGAAGCGGACCCCAACCTCATCTTACAGGAAGAGAATTGTGAAATTGCACAAATACCCAGTTGCCACTTCGTTTCTCCAGAACCCCGGTGAGTCTTTGTCCCTCGCTACGCATTGGTTTGCCTTCAACCACAAGGTCCCAATCCCATACTTCTGAAAACCAAGCCACTTCACCTGAATGATGAACCTTGACGACTTGATCCTTGACTGTTATCTTGATTTTCTCGAGAGACGGTAGCATTTTCTCTACGGACTCTTTCAACGACTCCCATCCGACGAAGTATTCGGCGGCATCCGTGCCGGAGTTTACCATGTCGGCATCATGCGCCATTATTCTTGACAACAGCTCCATATCTTTCGTTTCCCAGAATTGCTCGAACTGGTCAACTACCGACTTGACCTTCGCCTTTTCGGCCTCGTTTTCAACTTTCGATGAATTCTTCATGTCTTTGGCCTTGTTTCGAACCGTCTCTGCTAACGTTTTTGAATCCTTCGTCGGCCCGTGATTCAGCTAGCCCAGCTAGCTTATATGTACCGGTAAATTGGGGTCAGTATCCCCTTCCCCGCACCATCTGTTTTGGGGGGCATATTTCTGTGGGGGAAAACATGTTACTTTCCAAGGCACCTCTGGATCAAAACCGACCTTCCCGTTTTTCTTGGGGCGCACATCAGAAAAGTGGAGACCAGAAATTCGTTCCGAAAATTGGAGTCTGTCAGTATTGTATTTACCTACAGGTTCCCATTCGAAGTCTGCTATTTTCAGGAAGACTTCATAGTCCTTCCAGCTAGTCTATCAAAACACAGGTTATAGTTGGCAGAACAGGAAATATTTTCGGTTCAAATGAACCCATACAAGCGCGACTGTCTCGGGGATCGATGCACACGGTGTGTAGTCTGTGGAGCCCTACCCTATGAGATCTGTTCCCACTGCGCCTCTGAAATGGTTGGCGTCTGCCTGAGCAATGGCTAAGTAATTCGCTCGGTTCCGCAGAGTCCTGAGGGCTTGACTTGTCAGTCTCGGAAAAATCAAGGATTGTATACCCTCAACAATTGAAGCGCATGCTTGTACGGGCTTTAGAGGATCCGGGGAACTTCTGGGGCGAAATAGCCTCCGAGCTAGATTGGTTCAAACGTTGGGACAAGGTCTTCGATTGGAATTACCCTGACTTCTCATGGTTCAAAGGAGGAACAACCAACCTAGCTCACAATTGTCTCGAAAGAAACATTGAGAAGGGCAATGGCAGCAAGCCCGCAATAATCTGGGAGAACGGCGAAGGCCTCCCAAAGCGAGTTCTCACCTATGACGAGCTCCTGCTCGAAGTCAAGAAATTTGCTGCGGGCCTAAAAGCCCTAGGCATTACGCGCGGCGATCGAGTAACCATATACATGCCGATGGTGCCCGAGGCCGCAATCGCCATGTTGGCGTGCACGCGAATCGGCGCGATTCACTCAGTTGTTTTCGGAGGATTCGGGTATGGAGCGTTGGCTGATAGAATGGAAGATGCTGAATCACGGATTGTGGTCACGGCAGACGTTGCCTACAGACGTGGAACCGTCGTAAAGCTGAAGGAAGTTGTCGACGAAGCGCTCAAAGAGCGGAGGCATAAGATAGAGAAAGTCATCGTGTTGAAGCGTGGAGCACAGAACCCGCCCATGACACCCGGAAGGGACCTGTTCTGGGAGGAAGCCATCGAAAAAGGGAATGGAACTAATGCTGACGTTGAAAAGATGCGAGCGGATGAGCTAGCGTTCATTCTTCACACATCAGGAACAATGGCTAAACCCAAAGGCACGGTTCAACCTCACGGCAGCTATCAAGTCTACATCTACGCTATGGGCAAATGGGTCTATGATATGCAACAAGGCGAGGTCTGGTGGTCCACGTCAGACGTCGGATGGATTGTAGGCCACAGCTACGTTGTCTACGCGCCCCTACTCTTCGGCTGTACTACGATAATGTACGAAGGCCTCCCGGACCATCCGACACCAGACGTATGGTGGCAGATTCTCGAAAGAAACAAGGTGAATCGGCTTTGGATTTCACCCACCGGCGTACGCGCTTTAATGAAGTACGGGGACGATTACCCGAAGAAGTATGATCTCAGCTCCGTGAAGCTTGTAGTATGCGCAGGTGAGGTCCTGAATCCTCCGGCTTGGGAATGGCTCCAGAAAAGAGTTTTCCAAGACAGAATTCCAGTCATCGATCACATGTGGCAAACCGAAACGGGTGGGCCAATAGTTGGAAACCCTTGTGGAATCGCACTCTTGCCGATTAAGCCTGGCTCAGCAACTATCCCTCTTCCCGGAGTTGATGCCGACATAGTTGACGAAGAAGGAAAACCTGTCTCGTCAGGAGTTGAGGGGACGTTCGTGATTAGAAGACCAATCCCGGGTCTGACGCCGACTCTATGGCGCGATCATACGCGATATGTTGAGAGTTATTGGAGCAAGTTCCCAGGCGTATACACGAGTGGTGATGCAGCCCTGAAGGACGAGGACGGATACATCTGGTTCCTCGGCAGGGTCGATGAGGTAATCAAGATCTCAGCACACCGAATCGGGACCATCGAGATCGAGAGCGCTTTACTTCAGCATCCAAGCGTCGCAGAAGCAGCAGTTGTCGGTCGCCCAGACCAGCTGAGAGGAGAAACAGCGTGTGCATTCGTTGTTCTGAAGAGTGGGGTAGCGCCGGCCGACGGTCTGAAGCAGGTGTTGAGAGAATCAGTTAGAAAAACAATGGGTCCAATAGTGATCATCAGCGACATATATTTTGTGAGCATACTACCCAAGACAAGAAGCGGCAAAATAATGCGCAGAGTCGTTAGAGCGATAATAACGGACAAGCCCTTGGGAGACTTTTCGACAATAGAAGATGAGAGTTCAATCGAAGAGCTGAAGAGAGCCGTCCACACACCATGAAGATCGAGAGTTAGATTTTCCCCACTTCAGCCAGCACTCTGAGCCAAGTTACGCTGGTTCACTCGCAGGCTTCCTGTTCTTAATCAAGTAAACCGGTATCAGGACAAGAAGAGCAAGCTGGAGGACTGAACCTATCATGAACGTCAGCGTCGCCAGCCACATCCCATCTTTTGCAAAGGTGTAATGCTCAGGTTCTGGGAGGGAGACTGAAAGAGTTAGGATCGCGAGAAGAAATGCGACCGGGTAGACTCTCTTGTGGTGGGTCCACGTAGCGATAGCGACAAGAAGATACGCGATCCAGCCAGCGAGAACTGAGTAGAACAACCAAGGTGGAACCAAAGAGTAGATCTGCGGCAGCAGAAGCACTCCAAAGGCGACTGAGAGGTAAATGAGAAGATCTATTGCACGTCTCAACGAAACCGTCTATACTCACCAAGCATGAGATGGAAAAACTGGGAAGAAAGAGGTGTGGTTGCTCCCGTCGACTACGCGGGAGGCTTTTCAATCTCTTCGAGGAAGAACAAGTCCGGTTTGTCAGTGACGCCAGCACGTTCCATGGCTTTCTTTAGTTCCTCAGATTGCGCGAGCTGGCGGGCGTTCTTCAAGTCATCCCACTCGAAAAGGATAATCAGTTCGTTTGGATTGTCAGCGTTTCTGAAAAGATGGCCTCCCTTGGAGCCGCTTTTCTTGCGGGTTGCACCGCGTTCATCGAAGACTGGCTTCCACTTGGCATAGTCTTTGATCTTGTACCGAATTAGAAAATAGGACATCGAACATCACCTCCGTTGGCAACGGTCACCCATTCGAAGTCTAAGGCGGACAAGCATTGGCAGGGGATTGCCAGTATATGTGAAGTACCCAGTGCTCAAACTCCATTCCGGGGTGTCCCTGTTTCAGATCCTCCCACGGAGGCTGGGCAGCTCCTTTGATCGGGTTCTTCGGTTCATTGAGCGATTCGAATTCTATCCCGATCAATTCGCCCTTGGAGTTGAATAGGAGTACCGGGAAAACCACTTCGCCGTCTGCAGTGACTTTCGCGTAATGGTAGCCCATCCAAGGTACGCATTCACTAACGAGCGTGTAGCCCTCTGACTTTGCTTGTTCCAACGTCGTAGGGTAGTCAGTAAGTTGCTGAGCCTCAAAGCCGGTCAGGATCATTATGCGAGAAGGCGCAGGTCCTCTCGTGAAATTCCCAATCGCATATCCTCCAGCCAATCCAACCACAAGGAGTACGACCGCAACTGCAACGAATTTTGTATTCATAGTCATCGACCATTTTTCTCAGGCCTACTATGCCGTACGTTATTATGTCTTTTCATAAATGGCAAATCGGAGCGCACGGACAACGAAGGGCCAGTTCGGAGTGAAGAAAAA
>MEMY01000057.1:0-5519 GCA_001768965.1 archaeon RBG_16_50_20
GCTTGCTTCATTTGCTCTTCCGTGACATGTAATGAGAATTCACCCGAATCGGCAAGGTCGCCAGTCGCCGTGAGCGCGATTTCTTGGAATTCTATGGAAATCGTTTCTCTGGGTTGGGATCGGGACGCTGTGACTGTCAATGCGCTTGAATTATCCCGACTGACTTTCAGCATGCACTTTGGAGGCTGCCAGTTAACCGGCTCATAGCCAAAGGGCCTATGCACAAGAACGGAACCGTCCTGTTTTATCAAAGCGATACGCTCGCCCCATTCCAGAATCGATGAGGCTCTTCCTTCGTAGTCGACCCTGCAGTTGCCAATTATCAGCGCGAGCTTCCTTCCCCTGAAGGCTTTCTCAAGAATCTCCGCGGCTTCATCAATTGATGGTTTGAGCTTTATTGAAAGACTCATTTACTGATCCCACTAGGCCCGTGTAGTTTCATCCTACTCTCTCCGTTATATCGCACCCGGGCCGTATGAAAAGTAGTGAATGTTGAAATAAGCAGAGTGCTAATGTTGGCAACGACTGAGGTCTTGAAGAAAGAAGAGAAGGAAGAAGAGGCGGAAGAGGAATCCTCGGCTAAGGAAGAAGTTGAGGAAGCCGCCGAGAAGCGGAAGAAGTACGAGTTCATAGAGGACATACCAGGCGTTGGTCCCGCAACCGCCGAGAAACTCAAGGAGATGGGCTACCACACTGTTGAGTCCCTCGCCACAGCGACAATAAAAGAGCTGACGCAAGCAGGTGTGGGCGAGAAGCAGGCAGCCAAAGTAATCGCGGAAGCCAGAGACAGCCTTGCTCTCAGCTTCATCAGAGCCGACGAACTCATCAAGATGAGACAGAACGTCAAGCGACTTTCGACTGGAAGTAAGCAGCTTGATGAGTTGGTTGGTGGAGGACTTGAAACTCAGACCATAACCGAATTCTATGGAGAATACGGAGTTGGCAAGAGCATTCTATGCCACCAACTCGCCGTGAACGTTCAGTTGCCCGAGGACAAAGGTGGACTGAACGGCGCTGCGTTATACATAGACACCGAGAACACCTTCCGCCCAGAATGGATAGTGCGCATGGCCAACGCAATCGGAATGGACCCAACTCAAATCGCCAAGAACATCATCTACTCAGAAGCCTTCAACAGCCTACCTGCGAACGAGCCGGTCTTCATCATGAATGATAATGAATATCACCGCCTGCCGATTGGCGAAGTCGTTGAGAGAAGAAGCGACCACGAGATAGGAGCCTTCGCTTTCGATCCAGGGACCGGGAGAATGAACCTCCACAAGGTAAGCAAACTCATCAAACATAGGATTTCAGGGGGCAGACTCTTCAAGCTAAGAACTGAGTACGGAAGGGAAGTAACCGTAACGGGCGCTCACAGTCTCTTTCTTGGACAGAGAGTTCCCTACAGATATCTTCGTAGAAAAGGAAACATGCGGCCGTTTGCTTTTCCGGCTGAGCTCCTGAAGGTGGGAGACCGAATCGCCATCCCCAGACGAATGCCGATCCCAGAGAAGGATGTAAAGAGATTCGACTTGGTCGACAAACTGAGAGACTTCAAGAGCGACCTAATCGCGGACAGTTCCCGCATAATGCTGAGGCACACAGGACGGCACAAAGCTCCGGCACTTCCTCGTAGCATGGAGATTGATCAAGATGTCCTATGGCTGGTTGGCTTCTTCCTAGCGGAGGGAGACTACACCCACAACAGACGCGGAAGAGACGTGGGCATCCGTCTCACGTCTGGCCCTCGTTTCCTAAGAAAAGCCCGCCAAATAATAAAAAGAAAGTTTCCAGAGTTACACCCATTCACGCATGGGCCGACACTCTGTGTGAGAAGCAGGCTCTTGGCCCTAATCTTCGAAGAGGCCTTCCATCTGCCAGCCACATCCAGAGGGGTCGGTTCGCGAGATAAGCGGATACCAGATTGGATCATGACTCTGCCGCTTGGGAAGGCGAAGCATTTCATCAAAGGATTCTGGGATGGAGACGGCTATCATACACGACCAAGGAAAGGACGCATGATCTTCCATACATCGAGCAGACCCTTGGCCGAAGACCTCGCCATACTCATGCTCCGATTCGGAGTCCTTGCAAACATCCACGCCATCAACATTCCTCTCAAGCCCAATTGGAAGAGGCCATACCGCGTTGAGGCGGCTGGATTAACGTCAAACAATCCTCTCGAGCTAGAAAACGTGCAGCAAAACCTCCACGCTCCCTCATACGGAGACCTCGCGTTCGCCAAAGTCAAGTCCATAGAAGAAACGTCATTGAACAAGCCGGAAGTTGTCTACGACTTCTCAGTTAGACCGAATGGACGACCTGTTGAAAACTTCACTGGCGGTTTTGGAGCGGTCTGCTGCCACAACTCTGATCACCAGGTGCTGCTTCTTGAGAAGGCGGACAAGATCATTCAGGAGAATAAAGTGAAGCTCATTATTGTTGATTCTTTAACCGCACACTTCAGAAGCGAATATCTGGGCCGCGAAATGCTTGCTGAACGTCAACAGAAGCTTAACAGCCACCTCCATCGGCTGGTGAGGCTTTCACGTGCATTCAACACGTGCGCAGTCGTCACGAACCAAGTCATGGCCAGACCCGATCAGTTCTTTGGCATGGCTGTGGAAGCAGTGGGAGGACACATCGTATCGCATTCAAGCCACACTCGAATCTTCCTAAGACGCACCGCCAGCGGACCCGTCAGAATCTGCAAACTCATATCAAGCCCTTATCTACCCGAAGGGGAACGGATATTCAAGATAACCGAGGAAGGTATCAAAGATATCACGGAAGAAGACGAAGTCAAGCGGCGCCGCTGAGAAGAAACCCGAACCCAACTCCAATTTCGAAACGAACGGGTTCTTCAAAGCCGTCATGGAAAGAAGAATTGCCGACGCTGAAAAGGAACTCGACACGATTAGGACAACGATCCCTGGCACTGAGACAGGGAGAGGCTACCTGAAAGGCCTCGAAGGTCTACTTCTCACAACGAAATCAAACGACGACAAGTACCTCTACCTAGCCAAAATTGAGAAGACCGAGAAAAAACTGAGAACGCTGCGAAAAGAGTTCGTAGATCACGGCAAGAATACTTTGCACTCGGATTATGATAGAGGTTACTTCCAAGCTCTGGAGAACTTCATACGCAAACTGGAACGTTCCGACCTTACGCAGGTAAACTCAGCTGAAGAGAACAAGAAAGTGAAAGGGTAGTCAGCCTGCCAGGGTGTTTAGCAGCACCGCAACCATAACCCACAGAACGATGAAGGTGCCGCCGCCCAACGTTATGTATTTGTTCTTGCCCTTCAACTCAACCTCGCCGTAGTGCAGCACATTTCGCACAATTATGATGGACAATAGGTAGAACACAATGCCTATTCCTACCGCGAGTGGAAACGCAAGTTCACCAAAGTTTACCTCGCTAATACCCAAGTAATGATTGGCGAAACCAGCCGCAACCGCAAGCAACAATCGCAACCAATAGACAATGGAAGCTGGCTTTTTTCCTACCTTGCCCTGCGTTTGTGTTTGTGTCTGGCTCAACGACCTTCACAGCCCACGCTGCTGCGCACATACAACGAGTTCTAAATAATCCTTCCCTGAGGAGATACTGTGCCTCCATAGCGTCCCGCAAAGTCCTTAAGGCCTCACAAAAACAGTCCAAGCGGGAATACGGTTGACCGCACGGACTGGTACACCAGACGTCAAAGTAGAAGACGTAATGTCGAGCCCTGTTGTCACTGTCAAGGAAACGGATACGGTTCTCGCAGCAGCCAAGTTAATGAAGAAACATGAAATCGGTTGCGTCGTGGTTGTCGACAAAACGGGCAAGCCAAAAGGGCTCATAACTGAACGCGACGTCGTACGACGAATTTCGGCCCTAGATCTTCTCCCAAGCAAAGTTCAAGTTGGCAAATCAATGACCAAACCACCTTCCACTATCGAAGCTTTGACCAACGTAACTGACGCCGCCAAGCAGATGCGCGAATTGAAGATCCGCCGCCTGATCGTGCTTCAAGGCTCGAAATTGAAGGGCATCATTACCAGCAACGACATTGTTGACATTACGCCCGCATTGATCGATGTCATGGCTGAGAAATCTCAGATAGCTCCCGTGGAAAGACGGGCCAAGGAGAGCGCTCCGCTCTCAGGATACTGCGACCATTGTGGATCCTGGGCTGACGAACTCAAGCCCCACGACGGCCAGTTCCTGTGTGACGATTGCTTCTCAGAGTCTGAGGAACCAGAGGAAGAGGAATCATAGATTCCTAGACTGCTGACCGGCAAGATTCGGCCGCAGTTGGTGCGCGGTAACAATTGGCCTCCATGCTAATCGAATCGGCAAGGATACTGATAGATGGCGACCTGACTACAGCGCATCTGCTTCTAGAAGATGGAGTGATAAAGAGCATCAGCAAACTCCGTCCCAGCACGAGTGTGGAACTGAAGATCGACGCCTCTGGCCTTATCGCTCTGCCGGGCATGATAGACGCACACGTACATCTTCGCGACCTCGAATTATCGTACAAAGAGACATTCGAAACTGGGACTCAGTCTGCAGCGGTCGGTGGATTCACAACAGTATTTGATATGCCCAACACGAGACCGCCGACTGCGAGCAGTCAGGCTCTAACGGATAAAGTGTCCCGAGCCCAAGGGCGGTTGTTCGCGAATGTTGCATTCCAAGGTGCCCTGGTTGAGAATCCCGCTGAGGTGAAGGCGATGGTCGAGAATGGCGCGATCGCCTTCAAGCTGTACATGAACAAGGCCCTTGAAACCTTCGACTCCAGCGACGATACCAAGCTTGCACGGGCCCTCGACGCCGTCAAGGAGAGCAACGCGATTGTGACTGTCCACGCAGAGGACGGAGCCGCCATAAAGAGGATCCAACAGAAGAGCGAGAACGAAGGCAAGACTACAATCAGAGACTTCCTGCATGGGCACACGCCCCGGATGGAAATCTCAGCGGTCAGAAGAATACTCAACCTGACCAGGCAGCTGGGATTGCAGGCTCACGTCTGTCACATAACCACCCCTGAAGCGGTTCGCCTTGCAAAGAAAACGCCCAACACGACATGCGAGGCCACTGCACATCATCTCCTCATGAACCAGTCGATATTCCGCAAACAGAAAACCCTAGCACTGTGTGTCCCGCCGATTAGAAGTGAACATTACAGGGGTGGGCTCTGGCGACTATTCCGGGACGGCATCGTGGACATACTTGCAAGCGACCACGCACCCCACACGCTCGAAGAGAAAACGGTGAGCAATGCTTGGAAGGCTGCCTCTGGAGTTCCTGGACTTGAGACATCCCTCCCCGTTCTATTTACCCAAGTAACGCGAGGAAAGCTGACGCTGAGGCGGCTCATGGATGCGACCGCCACTCTACCGGCCAAGATATTCCATCTCAAGCGCAAAGGAGCTCTGAAAGAGGGTTTTGATGCTGACATCGTGCTTGTGGATCCGAAGGCGAAGTTCAAGATCAAACCCGAGGAGTTTGTTAGCAAAGCAAAGTATTC
>MEMY01000057.1:5555-5647 GCA_001768965.1 archaeon RBG_16_50_20
CTACACGATAGTCAATGGCACATTGGTTGCTGAGAGAGGCCGAATCGTCGGCCCGCCTGCAGGGAAGGTCGTCAAGAGCGATACGTAATGCA
>MEMY01000057.1:5654-5937 GCA_001768965.1 archaeon RBG_16_50_20
TCGACGGTATGCTCGGAAAGCTCGCTAGATGGCTTCGAATGATCGGGTACGAATGCACATACATGAACGACTGTGAGGACCACGAACTGTTGACGATTGCCAAACGCGACTCCCTAATCCTTCTCACCTCCGACGCTGAGCTTTACCGCACGGCAGTGGCGCGAGGGATCGAATCATTCCTAGTTGAAGGCCGAACAGAGACTGAACGTCTAGCTTCCCTTGCGGAGCGCTATGGGCTCAACCTCAGCATTGACACGACAATTTCCAGATGTCCAGTGTGTGG
>MEMY01000057.1:5963-6717 GCA_001768965.1 archaeon RBG_16_50_20
CAGATGTAGAGAGCGTGGTGCCCCCAGCAACGTTTAAGGTGTACCAAACTTTCTGGGTCTGCACAAATCCCAAGTGCGCGAAAGTTTACTGGCAGGGAAGCCACTGGAAAAGAATAGAGCAGACCCTTGCGAGTGCGAAGAAAATCCTTGACAGAAAAGAACAGACAAAACCCATCGCAAGGACAAGACGAGCACTTGAGCCTGGAACAAGGCAAAGCGCTAGTGCAATTGGCACGGCGAGCCGTGAACAAGTATCTAGAAACGAATGAAGTCATCATCGCTCCCGAGGAGACTCCTAATAAGCTGCGAGTGAAATCGGGCGTGTTCGTTACTCTCAATGCAGTAAAGCCAGGTCACGTACTTCGGGGTTGCATTGGATTTCCCTACCCTGAAGAGGCACTTGCCACAGCCACGATCAAGGCTGCGATCTACGCGGCGACTGAGGATCCACGATTTCCGCCAATTTCAAAAGACGAATTCGGCAGCAACATAGTCGTTGAGGTTACTGTTCTCACGCCGCCACACCTCATAGAGACACGGGACCAAAAGGCGCTACCTGAACTCATTGAAGTGGGACGACATGGTCTGATAGTTGAGCGAGGCGGCAATTCCGGTCTACTCCTTCCCCAGGTGGCGACGGAATGGAGTTGGGATGCATCCGACTTCTTGACAAACTGTTGTTTGAAAGCTGGGCTTCCGCCCGATTCGTGGCTTGTCGAGGGAACTAAGGTCAGTGTCTTCGAGGGAGAAATAT
>MEMY01000057.1:6725-9155 GCA_001768965.1 archaeon RBG_16_50_20
GTTGAGCCCGCTGGTAAAATCAGAAGAAAAGTGATCGGTGAAAGCTAATCGTGCGCGTCTACATGGCCCCATGTGGCATAGGGCTGGGGCACATAACTCGGGCTATCCCCATCGCAAAGGAACTGAATGCCCGCGGCATTGAGACCGTTTTTTCGACCTATCTTGACGGCCTCGAATACGCGAAACGTAACCATCTGCCTACGTACGAAGCCGTCCCAATCTATTTCAGAGTCACAACCGATGGCGCAATAGACTTCAAGTTGACCGCGGCAAGTAGCGGTTTCTCGCTTGGAGTTAGGAGATTTCTCCGTCAAGTGACTCATGAAATACGGTTCATGAAACAATTCAAACCGGATGTGGTCTTCTCGGACTCACGCGCTTCTTCGCTTGTGGCAGCTAGGCTGTTGAGGATTCCTGTGGTCCTGATGCTGAACCAGTTCAGGGTCGAGATAGTCAGACGGCCCGCGGGCAGACGACTCTCGCTTCAGGATCGCCTTTTCTTCTTCATTGCGAATATTGGATGGCTTTTCATTCGGACAGCGCTGCAACTTGTCTGGATCCGCAGTCAAATCATTCTTGTTCCAGACTTGCCGTCCCCTTTCACGATATCCGCTGGTAACCTCGCAATCCCTAGGCGCTATAGTGGCAAAGTGAAGCTGATTGGCCCGATCGTCGAAAAGAACCAACACAAAGGAGCTTCCAGCCATGGCGAGGTTTCTTCAGTCAGTAGGCCCTTGGTTTATGCGGCCGTGAGCGGTCCTAAGGTCGAACGTCGAATCCTGTCTCGAAAGCTAACAGATTGCCTGAGAGATGTCTCCAAGCATTACGAGGTCGTGATCTCTCGTGGAGAACCAAACGGCAGCCGAAAACCGCGCTCATTGCACGGCATGAAGGTCTACGATTGGATTGAAGATCAAGACTCGGTCATTATGGCAAGTGAAATTGTGATCTCCCGAGCCGGGCATGGGACGATCATGAAATCGTTAGTTCACGGCAAGCCCATGCTCCTAATCCCGATACCTGATCACACTGAGCAATATGGCAATGCCCGCCGCGCTAGGGCGTTGCATGTTGCCGAAATCATCGACCAAGCTAGACTTGACAGAAGAACGCTAAAGGCAGCGGTCAATCAGATCCTTCAAGGCGACGAATACCGAAAGCACTGCGTGAAAATTCAAGAAGAGGCTGCCTCCATGCGCGCCGTAGAGACCGCTTGTGATGGGATCACTAGTTTGGCTCCTAGTTAATTACCCGGGCGCGAACCCGCAAGCCAAATCCCTGCGCATATCCGCAACTGTGTTGCGTGCTCTTCAGTTCAATAGGCGACTTAGGTTAGAGCAATACTGGCTTTACAAATTCGGTTGGATCCTTTCGGAGAAGACCCTGCGTCTCCCGAGCCACATTCTGAATCGTCTCACCGCTCGCCCAGCCGAGTCCTTCCAATGTGACTCCGACTTCTACTGAGAGCTGGACCAAATCCTCTTTGTCCAGCCCGATGAGCGGATGGAAAGGAACCGGAGGAACGGCAGCGCCTTCGAATTCGCCCTGAATCTTGCTCAGGCTGCCGGTCAGATCGGATAAGATAATACCCTTGAACCTTTTCTGTCGAGCGAAGCCCAAAGCCGCATTTCTCACGTAGTGCTTCATGTCAGCTTCGATAATTTCGCCCTCGACCGCTAAGCTATGAATGTCGTCTAGTTCAAACGTGTATGCTCTATAGTCGGTTCGTGTCACGAACCGGCGTAGTCTGCGCGCAAGATCGAATTGGAAATCAGGAGCAAAGATTTCGATCTGTTTGGATATGGGAATGAAAAGTTCCACCATGCAGCCTCTTCGCATCATCGAATACGCGGCCAGAATGGAAAGCGGTCCTGAATCTAGGACCGCAAGCATCTTCCATTGTGAGGACAGCGGCAAACCTCCAGGTCCTGGAACCTTCACAGAGTAGACGTATGCACGCTCATCCGCGAGGTCGACGAAAATCGTAACATCGGGTTGATTCAGACGAACTTTGACCCTTCTCTTTTTCAGCTTGGCGAGAACCTCTGAACCTCCACGTATCTCGACCTCGCGCCGTGAGATTGAGCTGGGGCCTGAGCGGTGTGCGCGGATTGCGAATGTTTGATCATTCTCTAGCCGTTCAGAGGCGATATGGCCAGTGGCTTGAACTATGTCATCCATTGAGGATGAGACCAATAGTCCGTGAGCGGCGTAGGCAACACCGAAAATCTTGGAACAAGCTTGGGTTACGGTTTCGGCGTCTTGCGCTCCTCGAATAACTATTCTGCCTGCGTGCTTTTCTGGTCTCAGATTCTCAATGCCCGCCCTTGTTAGGGCGGTTCTTATGTCGTCTAGGAGCCGTTGTTCCAATGTTCTCCTGACTGGTGCACTTTTCAGTGTGAATTCTGACGAAGCAATAATCACTACTGG
>MEMY01000057.1:9161-9992 GCA_001768965.1 archaeon RBG_16_50_20
GTGCAAGCTCCTATCCACTCTGGTCGACGCGACAGAATAGGAACTCGGCTACTTAGGTTAAATGAAAAAAGGAATGAAAAATGGGAAAGAGTTTGGCTGGTTTAGTAGTCTTCCGCGCCTGGCATTCCGCCCGGCATTCCCCCGCCCGGCGGACCACCTGGTGGCATACCACCACCCTTCCCTCCCTTCGAGGCTATGACATCGTCAATGCGTAGAATCATTGAGGCAGCTTCGGTCGCCGACTTAACAACCTGCAGTTTGACGCGGAGTGGTTCTAGCACGTTGAGGATGCGTGTGTCTCTGACTTTGCCGGAGAAGACGTCGACCCCGTACCATTTGTTGTTTGGATCCTCATGTTTGGCGCGCAGGTCAACCATTACGTCAATTGGGTCTAGCCCAGCGTTCTCCGCCAGTGCCAATGGGATACTTTCCATCGCGTCCGCGAAAGCCTCGATGGCCAGCTGTTCGCGCCCGCCTATCCTGACTGCGTATTCTCGTAGTTGCTTGGAGGTCTCGGCTTCGGGTGCGCCGCCGCCAGCAACAATTTTCGCGTCTTCGATTGCGTCTCGCACTACGCAGAGGGCGTCGTGTAGTGAGCGTTCGGCTTCGTCGACAACGTGCTCCGTTCCACCACGAAGCACCACGGTCACGGCCATGGGGTTTTTGGCGTCTCTGACATAGACGAGTTTGTCGTCTCCGATCTTGCTCTCCTCGATCAGCTTTGCATCGCCGAGTGAGGATGAGGTAAGGTCCTTCAGGCTAGCTACTATCTTGCCTCCAGTGGCTTTGGCGAGCTTCTCCATGTCACCGCTGCTCACGTTCTTCACGGCA
>MEMY01000057.1:10163-11067 GCA_001768965.1 archaeon RBG_16_50_20
TCGAATTCAGTTTTCTCTATCTCCAGTTTCGCGTTGAGCAACGCGATCTTCGCGGTTGCGATCCTTTTTGACATCTGTGGATGGGCGATTTCTTTGTCGATGACGATTCCTCTGACAAGTTCCGTTTCCTTAAGGCTCTTGCCGTGTTTCTTGAGCACTTTGACTAGGTCAACGTCGACCTTCGTCTTGCCGTCTCGGAGCTCTTTGACTTGGAGTGCCGCGTCCACGGCGATCTTGGCTAGGTAGTCCTTAGCTCCGGTAACGCCTTTGGTGCCCATAGCGGTCATGGCAATTTTCCGCAGTGACTCCGCGTCGTTGGGATCGATTCCCTCGGCTAGCGCCTCTAGGATTTCTCTAGCTTTTTCAGCAGCCTTCTTGTAGCCCTCGACCAAAACGGTGGGGTGTATTTCCTTGTCAAGCAGTTTTTCGGCCTTCTCGAGCAATTCCCCAGTCAAGACTACGACAGTGGTGGTTCCGTCTCCAACCTCGTTGTCTTGAGTCTTAGCGACTTCCACAAGCATTTTTGCGGCTGGGTGTTGGACGTCAAGTTCTTTCATGATAGTTGCGCCGTCATTTGTGATGATGACATCGCCTATGGTGCTGACGAGCATCTTGTCCATTCCACGAGGACCTAGAGTTGTTCTGACGGTTTGAGCGACGACTTTCGCTGCGAGTATGTTGTTTCGCTGCGCGTCCTTGCCAGTGGTTCGCTGAGTTCCTTCTTTGAGTATAATAACCGGTACACCTTGTGCAGACAATTCAATTCACCGAATTGTTACTTCAGGTAAAAAATCTGGTATATAACATTTCCGAGGAGGCTCTGTTACACCCTAGGGACAGGGGTTTGCCTGTTACAAATCGGGACATGGGCAGTCAAGATGATTGTCCTGTTTAAGCTGCGAAT
>MEMY01000058.1 GCA_001768965.1 archaeon RBG_16_50_20
GCCTCCACCTTCACCCAGCACGTATCGAACTAGGAAGAGGCGGTGAGGCTCTCCGACTGGCTCTTGGTCAGCGATCAAGATTGGTTCTACACCCTGCTCTTGTTGAAAGAGTAATGTGTGGAATCGATTCGACACTTCGTAAGTCTGAGACCCCATCAAAATCCGATCCAGATAGGATTCAAACGATAAGCTATTAGTATGTAGGTTTCCATGGCGAGCGGTTCGAACGTTGATGTCAAGATTCGAGAAGGAAGGACAACGCCTAGCCTGCGACAAATGTGGCTTTGAAACCAATAGCCAAGAGATCTTCACATTACACAAGAAGAATTGCCCCAGAATCTAGTTCTGTGCTGGGAAGGTCGAATTTCATTTTCTTCCCAACCGATCTTGTCTCAAGTCTGGAATCCAAGCTTCTATGGTCCGCGATCATACTGTTGTGCATGGAGCTTTAATGCAGCTGTTCCCCAATGTTGTAGGTTGTGAAGAATGGAAAACATGGTTGACGGCTTCGTCTTCAACGATTTCTGCTTACAATGCCAGAAGGTAATGGAACACAAAGTCGCGCTAGAAGGAAACGAGTTCTTTGCGGTATGTAGCAAGTGTGACCAGAAAAGGCACATGATCAACCTCAATCAGGTCTACTATCCAAAGACTGACTTGTGGGTCACTCGATTCAAGGTCGGCAATCTGCCGAGCGTCGTAGCCGGAAAACTTCTCGATGCAGTCAAACATGCGAAAAGAACCATGAAATGAACGTTTTGCCCATCAGCCCGAAGCGCCTTTCAGATTTTCCGACCGCTCACATCTACATCTGGCTCGGATGATGTGGAAAATCGTCGACATAAAACTCCGTTGAGTCACTCATCCATCGTTTCCCATCACTCATCGTACGATGATGATCACGCGAACTTCGCAATTCTTGATCAAAATGTGGTCATGAATCGAGAGGTTTCGCGAAAAATTTTCGCGCGCTTTGAGCGTCCATCGGGATTCGTTGTAACATTCTGGCTTTGCGCGGGATTGCTAACCGAAATTCGTGAAGCTGCGGAGAATTTTGGTGAAGAAATTTTTTCAAATGCATTGGGACAAGCCTTATATCTAAATTATTTAACATTAAGGAAAATTAGGAATTTTCTCGGAGGATCTCGAGTACAAAAATTGTTCGCTAGACCTTACGCTTACCGGCATGTTGTAGCGACGCTCCATGGATGCCGCTCAGACCTTCTTGACGACAAACTTCTGCTAAACACAACATTAAGATCGATCCGCAACGCAAACATGCAACTCGCGAAGACGAAAACAGAGAATCCATTAGTTTACAGAGTTAGCGACGATATTATGGGCGGTGGAGTAAGCGTCAACGCGCTCATAACCACAAGCCATCTCACCATCCACACATCCAGGTTGCACCAGACTGTGGAGTTTGACTGCGCGACGTGCGGTTGCGATAGCAATCCTTGGGCCGCCCTAGAGACCTTCAAACGTGCGCTGAAGCCAACCCACGTTACAATGCAATACGAACATGACGAGCTCCAGCAACGGATGCTTACCGTTCCTCCCATCAAGACCTAAGAATTTTCCTCCATTAACCTTACCCAAACTAACCAACCCACGCTGGCTCTCTATCACGGATCTCAAAATCAGCATGTCACATTCTCCGCGTCGCAACTAGTTATGAAAGCTTAATTCAGACCTAGTCTACCAACGCGTCAGGGGTTAGCGCTTTGCTCGACTCGACCAAGATTCGTCGTGAGATTGCTAGGCTGTACGATAAAGACCCCCAAGATTGGAATGTCTTGGTCGGAAAAGATAGAGCAGGATTCTATGACGTTCTGATCTCACATGGGCCAGATGCTTGGCAGGTGAAGGAGTATCAGGTGAACCCGTACAAGTTTGTTGGCTTAGGATCTAGGCTTCCTAACGCTCCTCCACATACATTGACTAGGAGTGAATCTCCTTTTGGACTCAGACCCATTGGGCTTGACAGTATGAAGGAGATTGCGACTCTCATAGACGATCCTCGAGCTATGAGTGAACTCGCATCGAAACTACTTAGTGAGAAGCCTGTTAGCTCACGCGAGGCCGTAGAGAGCCCAGCCATTCTACAGGGCCCGATACTTCATTCCAACAATCCCTTGGGGTCTCTCTCAGCGTCACACACGAAGTTGGACTTGAAGATGAGGAAGGAACTCCAGCGGCTCGTCAACAGAGAATTTCGACATACAATGACACCATACATCTGAGAGCTACACTAGCACGCTCCCGTTGAGATTACCCCGTTGCTTTCTTTGTTCAGGGGATTATCAGACGAATTCCACCTGCGGACAGGAATGCGATCCCTATCAGCCTTGAGGGCCATTTTCCATGCACGATTGCACGCTCGATGAAGATCAAGCCGGCGAAGACCGACATCCAAAGCACACCCATCGTTGCAACTAGGAGCAGGAATACCATCATTACCCAGCAGCAACCTACACAGTATTTCGCATAGAGTATTCCCATTTTCACTGCGCCAACTCG
Organism: archaeon RBG_16_50_20; assembly: GCA_001768965.1. GTDB lineage: Archaea > Thermoproteota > Bathyarchaeia > 40CM-2-53-6 > 40CM-2-53-6 > FEN-987. The sequence goes on from MEMY01000058.1 coordinate 2,521, forward strand.
ACCTCCTCGGTAGTATTTGAACAGGAAATTTGTTGGATGACACTTGTCCAGACATTCGCCCTTGATGGGTGAGAGTTGATAGAAACCGACAATGAGTGATGCCATCCCAATACCCAGGGGAGAACTCACCAATTCGGACAGGGCGCTGGCTGGAAAGATGGCATTTGCAGCTCCGATTGCAAGATAGATCAGAACACCTACAGCCGCCCAGACTGCAATGTATGATGCAATGAAAAGCGCCGCTTTGGTTACTGTCGGTCCACCACCTGCGCGAATCTCAGGCGTTGCAGCTCTGCCCACATGGAAGAACATAAGCATCATCGGAACGGTCGTGGGGAACATCATTGCGACCATTCCAATCGTCCAAGAGGATGCAAACAAAATTAGCGCAATCGGTTCCAACGAGAACATCCCGCTGTCCATCATGGTGCTTTGTTGGACGACCGTTATCCACCAGGAAACCAAAGCGACAACCAAGAGACCCCCAGCTACGAATAGCTGTTCAGGAGTCAAGCGGGGAATGGGGCCTGATGTAGATACCATGTTAGATTGCATGGAGCCGACGAAATTATTAATGCTTGGATGAGCAGAACGGATGAGATTAGGTTACAGTTTAGGGAATACTGAATACCTTGCAAGCTCCTGCACCTCAAGCACGGCTATGTCCGCTCTGCGGTCAGCCATCATCATACGATGAATTCACTGATTTCTACTACTGCAACCATTGCGACCAATTCGTACAGTGGATGCCGGACAGTTACGCAGGGATAGTGAGTGGCCCTCCTGGTGCCGGAAAAACTCCCTCACTCCATGCTTGGGCGGACTTTTACCTCAGAAACAGCCGCCCAGTAGTGTTGTTCGCCTTCGATGATTTACCTTCAAACCTACGTGGACCGCTAGGCACATACTGCCACGACAGGTTGGAGGAATACGAAAAGAGTGGCCTGGCCACACTTGTCGATTGCTATTCGTCAATGGCTGGAGTACCGAGCCAAGAGAAGTACGCGCTCAAGAACCGCGCGGACCTTAACGAACTCAGTCTGCTGATAACGGATCTTCTGAGCGAGAAGGTCAAGCTTGGGAGCCCCAAGGTCATAATCGACTCAGCAACCCCTCTATTCACTTACAAGGACCCGTCGTTGGTTGTGCAGTTCTTGGCTACCGTTGCGGCGAAGGTAAAGGCAAAAGGTGGAGCGTTCGTGGTCTCATTAACATCGGGAACCGTCAGCGATGAAGTGTTCAAACGCATGGAAACGCTGACCGACATGGCCGTCGAGATGCGCATTTTCGAGGCTGAAGGACGTAAGAAACGTGAAATTCGAATTGCGAAGGCCCGGGGTCAGCGAGTCTATGAAGATTGGATCCCGTTCTACATTGGAACGAAAACAGTTTCAATAAATGTTGGAGAAGATCCTGTGAGATACGAGAGGCTAAAGAAGGCTCTCTACCCCAAGCCCTCTTAATCGGAAATCTTCTTCATCTGTGCGTCGCAGCACATACCAGGCGTGCTGGATTCTTTGCCGCAGGATTCGCACTTGTACAAAGCCACTACCAAATTCACCTCCGTGAACAATAGATTACAGTTTGGTTGGCTCAGATAAAGCGGTTAAGGTGGCAGTTATGGTCCTGCCATGGTTACTGGAGCCCAGTTGCAGTCCTTGCCCGTGTTGTCGAACTCGAACTCGTAGTCCTTGAAGTGGCTCGTTACGGCCTTGCCCATGCTGGCTTCAGCGAAGACTGGTGAAAGCGGATGGTTGGTAACTCGGATCGGTTTCTTCTTGTCGCCGCCGATGATCGGTTCCCACTTGAAGTCGTAGATGCCTGGAATACTGATTGACATCCCCTTGAAGTCAGCCTTGATCGGCACAAATTTGGTTCCCTTCATCGTCCCAATCAATGAGGCCAATAGAGCCATGGGTCCACCTGCCTTTCCAGATGCGATGGTTTGAAGCGCCTCACGCTGAGCTGGATTCGCCTTATCGTCGATGTAGAGCGCTGCGGTCCAATTTCCCTTCCAGAAGTTGCCCGGCGCCTTAGCCATGATAACAATGCTCGTCCCAGCGAGCTTGACTTTGCCGTAGTTTCCCTCTGTGAAACGGAGAGTGTCGACGCCGTCACAGTATCCCTTTGTCGGGTCTGAGTAGAATAGGCATGGGCAACCTGGGTCGCAACTGCAGGAGTTTGCCCAGTATCCTTTCAATTTCCATTTTTCAGGCATGAAAAATCACTAGCGCGCATTAGTCCGTTCAATGTATATTTAGTTTTTCGGAGTGAAAAACGGGCTCGACTGACTCAGAATCGGGTAATAGGAAACTGAACTTCATTCCCTCGGGCATGGCGTCAATTTGGCCCCATAACACCTCGATGGTCAAATCATCCCAAGCAGCACTCCATTCACTTCCCTCCGCTGACAAGGGTAGACTGGCCCTCACCCTAACATCTTCTATAGGATTCTGCAAAGTCCGGCCCATTCTACTTAGTGGAAATGTGTAGCGTTCTCCAACTCGCCTTAAATCCCAAGTCGGTATCTGGGATTGCATAAGGCAAACTCAGATTGATGGAGGTGAGTGAGGTTGGCGAAGAAACGTAAGGTCAAGATGCGCATTGGCGATGAATCCAGCAGGGCTGAGAGAGTATCTGAGGAATACC
>MEMY01000059.1:0-3729 GCA_001768965.1 archaeon RBG_16_50_20
AGTGAAAGGGTGGGAACATATCAAGGGAGATGGGCTGGCGTGAGCGGCTATCTTGAACCGGGTGAAGATCCACTTCAGCGAGCGAAGATCGAGATACAAGAAGAGCTGGGACTAAGCTCTCCCCAAGTTAGTTTGGTGAGATCCGGTCAACCTCTGAGAGCCTTTGACGAAGGGATGGACGTTGCCTGGATCGTGCATCCGTTCCTGTTCGATGCGGATGAGCACCCCATCCGTCTGGATTGGGAGCACACGGAATCCAAGTGGGTGAGTCCAGACGACTTTCACTCGTACGAAACGGTTCCGAAACTAAGAGAGGTCTTTGAGCGTGTCAGATGGGATCTGCAGGCTACGTCTCCAGCGCTGTCCAAGGTCGAAGGAAGCGTCAACGAACTTGCCCAGGACAGATTACACGGGGCAAGCTACCTTGGTCGAAAATCAATCGAGGTCTTAGCACAAGTCCCGAAAGCCTCTACAGCTAGCTCAACCGCTGAATTGTTCCGTGACTTACTCTCATTCGCTTTGAAGTTATGGAGAGCACAACCAAGCATGGCCACCACAAGAAACCTAACTGGAATGCTTCTACACAACATCGCAACAGCAAGGGCGGATTCCACCTCGCAGAATCAATTCAGAGAAAAGGTAGCATACTTGGCCGAAAGGGCACTGGCAGATGCAATCGCCGCGGCCGAAGATGCTTCCAGAAATTCCGTAGCTCTCCTGCCTGACGAAGGCCGAGTGCTCACGCACAGCTACAGCAGCACTGTAAAACGGGCGTTGGAACTAGCCGCGAACAGCAAGCATAGGCTAACTGTCTATGTCACCGAATCCAGCCCAGGTCTGGAAGGTAAACGGCTTGCGAACGAGCTCATCAATCTAGGAATTCCTGTGAGGCTCATAGCTGATTCCGCGGTCAGTTCAGTCATTGCGGACATTGACCTCATGTTTGTTGGAGCAGATAGTGTCCTCGCCGATGGCTCCGTAGTCAACAAGATTGGGACAAGTAGCATTGCGAAGGCCGCGAATGAAAGGGGGATTTCATGTTATGTCGTGTGCGAGACGGCTAAATTCAGTACTCAGGATTTCTTAGGCGAGCCTGTGGAAATCTCACAGGCTCTTTTCGATGTGACTCCAGGCAAATACATCTCTGCAATCGTCACGGAAGAAGGTCCAATCGAACCCCAGCAAGTCGAGGAAAGGATCCGGAAGATGCTGAGTCAACTTTATCCTTAGCAATGATAGCAGAGTGCACTTCGAACCGGGTACGGAATTGATCGAGTTGAGTGGCGTTCCAGAAGTTGACTTGCGTATTCGAAGACTTGTTCAGGCTATCTTCCGCTCACAGGGGATGCTCCGTGAATACTTCACAGATCTCTTCCCTTACATGCGCGAAGCCGTGCGCCATTTCAACATAGAAGGCATTTGGGAAAAGGTCTACGCAGACGTGGTCACAGGCGACTACGAACTCGACCGACTCTCCCTCTTCCTCAACCGCCTATACAAAGAAGACAAGGAACTCTTCGCGTCTTTCTTGGGCTACGTAACGAAAGATGTCATCGAGAAATTCCACGAACCCAAACAAAATCTTGCCTGGTTCTTCGAGGAGCTTAAAGAACTAGGTTTCAGTTGGAGCGGCAAGAAGATGGTGCCCACTCAGTAGAGCTTGGAAGCTCGTCTAACGCTTACTTGCTGTCAGTCAGGTCTTTTCTGCCAGGTCCGATTAGTTCGATCCAAATTCCGTCCGGGTCTTTAACGTACGCCAAGGTCTCTGATTCGTCGCCGAAAGGCTCGGCGGCTGGCTTGGCCCCTCGACGGACCAGAAGTCTGAACCATTTTACTGCATCATTCACGATGAAACCGATGTGATCCAGCTCGCTACCGTTACGATACTTCTCATAGAACCTGCTTCCCTTCGGATACCAGTTCAACTCCAACCTCTGCTTTGATGACGGGTCTACTAAATGGACCCATTTCCCACCGTGAGGCATAGTACCTCGATGACTTACTCTAAGCCCAAGAAATCGGTAGAATTTGAGCGATTTTCGTATGTCGCGGACTTGGATTCCTGCATAATACAACCTAACCTTTCGTTTGGGCAAGGCGTTGTCTCCAGATTCAGTCTACGAGCAGTGGAACTGCTGAAAGGGATTTGATGGTTTCGCAGTCGTATGACGGCGATCTGCCAGAACGATCTATGAGTACACCTCTCATACCAGCCGACCTCGCACCGACAACATCTAGCTCATAACTGTCTCCAACGTGCATGATTTCTTGCGGAGAATAACCAGCCATTTCCGCCGCTTTCAGGTAGAGGCGCTTGTCCGGCTTGTCGTACCCTGCGCTTTCACTAGATATGACTACTGAGAAGTACTGCTCGATACCCTCTCTTGCAAGATGTAGCCGCTTCACCTCCTCTGTTGTGCGAAGATTTTGAGTGACTACTCCGAGATGCAAACCGCGCCGTTTCAGTGCTTCAAGGCAGGGGATAGTGTCAGGATAAACTGTGATCCCGGCTCTGTCATGCCATTCCAAGTCAATCTTCTTTGCTATTGCAGAAATGTGTTCCTGCAGTCCTAGATACTGCAATGCGTGCTTGTAATAGTCTTCAAAGTTTGACCGTTGTCCTCGTGGGAGAGGGTGATACTTCTCGTCCCAAAATGCCTCAGCACTAGCGATAGCCCGGTTCACCTGTTCCTGTGAAAAGTCGTAGCCCAACTCTTGTAGTATCTCAAATGGGATTTCGGGAGTGTCTTTTTTGATATGTGCGAGTGTCCCTCCATGGTCGAAGAAGACAAATCTCACACTATGATTTGGCTTCAATGCTGACTCACAAAAGCTTGTACCCTTCTGCAACCTCTGAAGGGCGAGGGTCCTTTGCTTCCTCTGGCGGGGGTGTTCCGCGGAAGAGGAAGAAGAAGGCGATTGCGGATGCGAAGTAAGCCACTGCTCCAATTATGATTGGGGCAGAGATTGACGCGTAGCCGGTTCCGCCCAGGAGGTATCCTCCAAATATGGGGCCTATCGAGCTGCCGATTCCCCAGATTGTTGAAGTTATCGCGGAAGCCGACGCACGTTCGTCTGCGGTCACAGTCCCCATGAGATATGATTGTTGAACTGGCCAAGAGATGTTCATGAAGAAGTTGCGGAAGATGTAGACAAAGCCAGCCAACTGGTAAGTCGGAGCCAAAATCATTGACGCTAGCAAGATGGCTGATAATCCCTGCGTCGCGAACACGCTCCTTGGACTGCCCAAAGCCTTGGTCAGTCTTGGAATTATGGGTACGACGATTAGCGACGTAACTTCAGACGCAGCGAACCAAGGACCAATAATAGCTTCATTCACTCCATACATTTTCTTGAACCAAAGCGAGAGCAATTGCACTGCGATTCCTGAAGCGAACCCAACTAATCCCAAGGTCAGAGAAAATCGGTAGATCTGGCGCAGCGACTTCTTTGGAAAGAATGTCCTAGAGAATTCTTTCTTGAGGACGGGAGTGAGTTCCTTTCGCTCCGCTACAGGAAGGAGAACCAGGCCCGATATTATCGCGAAGCCCGCAAATATCATGAAAGTGTATTGAAATGAAGCCAGATAGGTTGTTTGAAGATTCGAGCGAAAGAAAGCGGGAAGGACGCTCATACCTGAGCCGGCTGTGAGGGCAATAGCCCAGATTCCTTGGCTCCATGCAAAGGCACTCGTCCGTTTTTCATGGGATGTCTTTTCAGCCAACAAAG
>MEMY01000059.1:3768-4358 GCA_001768965.1 archaeon RBG_16_50_20
CTGCCAATCCTACTCCACCTATCGCGCTGGCCACAAGAAGTAGATTCAGGTCGCGTGTGAAAGCAAAGATAACGTAAGCTAAGGTCGCCGAGAGGAAACCCCAAAAAGCGAAGTGTTTCCGTCCGTATCTATCCGCTGCCAAAGCAAAGGGAACAAGTGCGATTGTATTCGCGACCGACGAGACAGCTATTATGGCTCCGATAATTTCACCAGAAAAGCCGATTTCATTCAGGTAGATCGGCAATACGACCAGCGTGTAGCCGAGAGGTAGCGAGTTCAGCCCCATCGCAGCGAGTAGAATTCTGATGTCACGGACATTCCCTGACTCGCTCAACTGCTGCTACTTCCGTTCGCAATCGAATGGTCGGTCGTATTCGGAATATGGCTTCCGCTACTTTTCAGGTCTCGGAAAAAAAGGTGAGGGCTGTTTCACTGACAGATCATTAGACAGTTGCCGACGCGATGTTCTCCGCGAAGGTATTGTGGCGCCGCCGCGAAGTAGACAGGTTGACTAGGATAGGTGTACGCGTAGCCTAACGGAAGGCCGTAGTAGGCGAAACCGTAGCCAGAGAATGGATAGCCGTAGGTCA
>MEMY01000059.1:4384-4583 GCA_001768965.1 archaeon RBG_16_50_20
TGGTATGGCAAGTAAGATTGATAGTACGGGTAGTTCGAGCAGTAATAGCACATGATCTTGCGCCCTGCAATCCGCTTCCAGAGCCTGCAAATTAAGTATATCCAGGTTCCGGCAGGGACGTGTAAATTCCCATGCCGAACCCTCATCCAGCGTGCCGTGTGGTTTGCGCTCAATGAAGCAAAGGTAGGTTTGGGTGGTC
>MEMY01000059.1:4613-5630 GCA_001768965.1 archaeon RBG_16_50_20
GTGGGTAGAACAAACGACGGACTTTGGCTGGGTCCACAGCCTTCCAAGTCATGAGAGTCGTCATCAACCTTTAAGGAAATTCAGCTAGTAGTGGTTGTCCAAGAAAAACCTGGAAGAACCGCGCTTGAAGATCAAGGCCGTCGTACTGGACATGGATGGAACGATAACGAAATTCAACTTGGACTTCATGGACGCCCGGCGACGAGCACTCAGAGAAATCGACAAACTGAATCTGCGAACTCCCGACCTCACAGAGCAAATAAGTCTCTACATGATCTTGGGAAAGTTGAAGCAAACTGCCGACGTTGAGGCATACAGGTCGATACGTAGAAAGGTCTACAGCATTCTTGAGGAGATGGAACACAAAGCGGCGGCCGAGGTGGCGCTGTACCCAGGCGCCGCAGATACGTTGCGAAAACTTCGAGATAGCTCCCTCAAAGTCGGTCTAGTAACAAACAATGGACGAAAAGGAACCGACCTAACCCTGAAGCGATACAATCTGGGAGGCTTCTTTGAGGCTGTCATAACCAGAGACGATTGTGAAGACATGAAACCCGCCCCAGACCCAGTTTTGAAAATCCTCGACGATATGCATGTGTCCAGAAACGAAGCGATCCTAGTCGGAGACGGGGTCATGGATATTATGGCGGCAAGGGCAGCTGGAATTCCATCAGTTGCTGTTGCAACAGGGCCATTCACGAGTAGCCGGTTACTGGAAGCGGAACCCGACTATTTTCTGGGCTCGATAAACGATCTTCCAGCCCTCATCGAAAAATTGACCGAAACTAAGCATGAGCCCTAAATGGTTGCCACAATAACTTTGTGTTCTCTAGGACATGCGTGCGCGAATCCGAGATCGAGGGAGACGAACGGTTACGTTAACCCTTGACCGCGTCCCAGATGAAAGTCATTCCATAATATACCAAGATCAGACCGAAGGCTGTCAAAAGAAGCTTGTAATACTTCGACCCTGCTATGTTTCTTCCCTTCTTTGCGAAGTATGCTAGCGATGTTAGG
>MEMY01000060.1:0-261 GCA_001768965.1 archaeon RBG_16_50_20
TCGTGAGGCGACTCGACTGGTTGGCTGGGGAGTTTTTGTTACCGCGGATTCTGAAAACGATAACAAAAACCAATTCGTCGAACACGAACATACTCGAGTTGAGAGTCAAATCTGCTAGCAAGAGAGCTCTGGTTATGAGAGCCTGATGGTGCGGCCGCCGGGATTTGAACCCGGGCGTCTTCTCGCCTTTTGAGGGCGATCAGAAGCGTGGCAGGCCTACGGCAGCAGAGCAATCCCCTGCCAATCCCGTCCTAGACCAGG
>MEMY01000060.1:355-646 GCA_001768965.1 archaeon RBG_16_50_20
ATTCCAATTTTCCCGACAAGACCGCCTCTTCTCGAATAGCGGCAGTTCCCGATTGTCATACATTCGTGAGAAATTGTATGACGATCCACTCGCATAGACGAATGAGCATGGTGTGTTGAGAGGATAAAGGGGTTAGATCTCTTGCGAACCGGCGTATTATCTTCTCGGTACAGACAGTAGTATTGCGTAATACCGCAACAGGTTGAAATATAGTACGTATGGCATTCCGCCGCTAACGCTCTGAATGCTGAGTTTGACATATGAAATTTGACGATTTGGTGTATCGCATGA
>MEMY01000060.1:686-950 GCA_001768965.1 archaeon RBG_16_50_20
ACCATTAGACCAAGTAGGAATGCAAGACGTTCCCTCGGTTGGCGGCAAGAACGCGTCCTTGGGCGAGCTAACTAAGATTGGAATGCCCGTCCCACCCGGTTTCGCCCTAACCGTTCACTTCTACCGGGAATTCCTGAACAGAAACGGCCTCCGACAATACATCAAGGATCAACTAGTGAACCTTGACATCAACAACGTGGAGCAATTGCAGAAAGTCGGACGCAGTATCAGACAAAGAATCGTCGCGTCTGAATTCCCACCAGA
>MEMY01000060.1:1042-6010 GCA_001768965.1 archaeon RBG_16_50_20
TGGCTGACGCATCATTCGCGGGCCAGCAGGACACCTACTTGCACGTGATAGGTGAAGCCAGGGTTCTGGAAAGCGCCAAGAAATGCATCGCATCACTATTCTCTGATAGAGCGATCAGTTACAGAACCAAACGAGGATTCGACCATCTGGATGTGGGCTTGAGCGTTGGCATTCAACGCATGGTAAAGAGCGACTCTGCAGGCGTCATGTTCACAATCGACCCTGACTCGGGCAATGAGAACGTCATGGTCATCGACTCAAGTTGGGGATTAGGTGAGACCGTAGTAAGCGGAAAAGTAGTTCCGGACAAGTTCTTCATCTACAAGAAGAGTGGTGAAGTGATCGCTAGAAGGCGTGGAGAAAAGGAACTAATCGCCAAGTACGACAGCAACGGGATAATCATTGTAGACACGCCTCGACTGAAAAGAGGCCAATTTTCTTTGAGCGTGCAACAGGCCAAGACGCTCGCGGAACTTGGAAAGAAGATTGAAACCCACTATCGAAAGAGTATGGACATTGAATGGGCGGTCGAAGACGGCGGCCTCTACATTCTACAAGCTCGACCGGAGACCGTGCAGTCCACGAAAGGGACTATCGAAGAAATCTACCACCTCAAAGGTGAAGGCGAGTTAATCGTAACCGGCATTGCTGTCGGCAGCAAGATTGGGCAGGGCAAGCCAAACGTGATGGCGGATGTCAGCGAGATGAAGAACTTCCAGCCTGGAGAAATTCTCGTCACAAAAGAGACCACCCCTGCCTGGGAACCGATAATGGAAAGGGCGGCAGGCATCGTTACAGAACAGGGTGGAACAACTTCCCACGCGGCGATCGTTTCACGGGAACTAGGAAAAACATGCGTAGTCGGAGCTCGCAGAGTCACGCAGCTCCTACGCAATCACAAAGGCCCGGTCACCGTTGACTGCAGCACGGGCGTGGGAAGGATCTATGATGGATTGGTTCCCCTCGAAATCGAAACCTTCGACATAGCCGCCCTTCCCAATACGCGGACGAAAGTTATGATGAACATGGCCGTCCCAGAGGGAGCACTCGCACACGCAAAGAAAGCCGACGGAGTTGGTCTACTCAGAATTGAATTTGTGTACGGGAACAATGTAGGCATACACCCTGCAGCTCTGCTGAAATATGAGGAATTGAAAAGCGACCCACAAACTCTGCTACGAGCCCCTCCAAAGATCAAAGATGTTCAATACCTGAAGCACACTATCGCAGAGATCGACTCCCGAACGCAGGGATACGATGACAAGCCACAATTCCTAGTCGAGAAACTTAGAGAAGGAATCGCGATCGTCGCCGCAGCCATGGACCCCAAACCTGTCATAGTCAGATTCTCCGACTTCAAATCAAACGAGTACGCGGCACTAGTCGGTGGAGAGATCTTTGAGAAAGCAGAGAACAATCCGATGCTCGGTTGGCGAGGCGCATCCAGGTATCCCCACGAGGATTTCGCAGAAGCTTTCAGATTAGAATGCAGAGCGCTCAAGGAAGCAAGGGACATGGGGCTCCACAATATAGTCCCCATGATTCCATTCGTAAGGACCCTTGACGAAGCCAAAAGCGTCCTGGAGTTGATGAAGGCGGAAGGTCTAGAGCGAGGAAAGGATGGCCTAGAAGTCTACATGATGGCAGAAATACCATCAAACGTTTTCTTGGCCGACGACTTCGCCCAGCTGTTTGACGGGTTCAGTATTGGCTCAAACGACCTAGCATCATTAGTGCTCGGCGTCGATAGAGACAATGCGAAGCTCGCAAAGAGCGTCTTTGATGAGAGAAACCCCGCAGTCAAGATGGCACTTGAACATCTAATCAAAACTGCTCACAAACACGGAATTAAGATCGGAATCTGTGGACAGGCCCCAAGTGACTACCCGGAAATAGTCGAATTCCTAGTTGAGAACGGAATTGACAGCATCTCACTCAACGCAGATGTCATCGGTAGAATGAAGCAAGTAGTGGCCAAAATGGAGGAGAGACTGCTGAAGGTCGCACCCCTCAGTACTACGTCAGCAATTCAAACCGCCTAAATCGCCAGAAGACAAAACAGCTCTGCTGAAACCTGCGTTCCTTCAGGTCATGCCCATCTTGGCAAGCTTTTGGAAGTCAGTCATGTGCTGAATCAGGTCGGTTTGGCTGACAATCCCGATAATCTTGTCGTGTTCGGTGACGACAAGCCGCTTCATCTGTTTCTCAACCATCTTCCTCGCCGCATCGTTCAGACTTGCTGATGCATCAACCGTAGCCAAAGGCACTGTCATTATCTCGGCTACCGTGACCTTTGCGGGATCGATTCCCTGAGCCACGATCTTCTCCATCATATCTCTCTCGGTGATTATTCCAAAAGGCAAACCTTCACGGTTGGCCACCAGTGACCCTATCCGTTTCTCCACCATCAGGCGGGCCGCGTCTTTGGCCTTAGCCTTTGAGTCAATCGAAACAATAGTTCGCATTATCTGCCTGACAGTGATGTCCGCGCTCATTCCTTATCCTCACAGTCTACTGCCGCTATGGAATTAAAGACTTATCGGGACGATTTCGAGGCTCACCAACTGTAGGCCCAAGGAGTTCTATCTTTCACCAGATTGTTCATGGGTGTCACCGATTTGTTATGTGCCGACGAGAGGTCTACGTTCCTCACGACACATTCCTCTCTCGTCCCAGATGCGCGGTAGAGGACCCGCCCGTCAGGATTCACGATCTCAGACTGTCCAATGAAGCGAAGCCCACGTTCGACACCCACCCTATCCGCCGTTACGGTGTAGACGCGGTTTTCGATGGCTCGAATCTTCATCGCTTCAGGGCAATGCGGCAATACCAAGTTGGATGGGTGCGCGATCAACTCCGCCCCTTTCAACATCAGCGTCCTAGCAGATTCCGGGAATATCCAATCGAAGCATATCATAACACCCACTTTCCCGAAGACCTTGAAGTCACGGCCAGGTTTGAAGAACTTCTTCTCGTTGTAGAACAAGTGAACCTTGCGAAAGGTTCCTAGGTACCTGCCATCCTTTACCACGACCGCCGAGTTGTAGAAACTCGGTCCTTTCCGTTCTGCCACACCTGCAACAATCATCGACCCATCGCGCCTTGAGAGATCTCGCAGACCTTCCGTTGTGGGTCCATTTGGGATCGATTCAGCTATTCCTGCAACCTCCTTCTTCGTGCGGAAGTTGTAGCCAGTGTTGAATAGTTCAGGAAGGACAAGCAGGTCTGCGCGTTTCTTGCCGACCAATCGTAAAGCTCTATCAAGGTTCCCTTCATTGTCGAAGAGTGTGGAGTCCATTTGGACGAAACCCACGCGCATTACTTGCTCACAGTCGACAAAGTCGACTGGCTCGTATTTATTGGTGCGCAATAATCGTTGAATGCGTAATCTTTCCGATCTATGCCAGTGTTGAACTAGTTACCTGACTCTTGGTTTGGTACTCATTTGCCCGCGACTATCTCGAGTACCGGGAACCGATTCGTGCCCTCTTCTTTGAGCCTGTGACGAGATGGGTCATGAAAACTAAGCTTAATGTGGTCGCTGCAACTTGACCCATACCAAAGAACTCAGGTACTGACGTGGAGCCTCCTATCATCACGTCATGCGACCCAAGAGACTCATCAAACTTGACATAGAAATAATTCGCCCCTTCAACAAAGCTTGACGCGGCTTCGACATTATCCACGAATACAATTGGCGTTCCGTCCAGCAATTCCCTAGGAATGACAATAAGAAATCCTCTGGCAGAGTCATTTGATACGCTGATTGTGAAATTGAATAACCTCCGACTTGAGTCGTACGTGACATCAGTTGTCGAAGCGTTAGAATAAATGGGGAGCGTGAAGAGGTAATTCTGATATTGTATCTTCGAGCAGTACGCTGGCGTTGCTGGGTCGAGATAGAAGATGAAATCAGAGAGCACAGTGCCCGAGGCAACCGTAAACGAGTAGCTTCCCTGCGTCTCAAAGAAATCAGCCGTCACGAAGAGCTTGTACTCCCCAGGATCCAGTACTAGGTTGTATGAGCCGTAAGCATTGGTCGTGACCCACTGGGGCGTGTATCCTGACTGTATGAGCGTAGCGGCCACCGTCGCTCCGGTTAGAGGGACAACATCGTCCCCGCACGTGAATCCATAGACTACGCCACTAACGGATCCCGTCTGCGTTTGACCTTGAAGAACCGTCGGTGAGGCTAGCAAGAATAGAAGCATCGATGCAAGCAGCAGAACAAGTGCCCCACGTTCATGACGATTAATCTCTGACGCCATTGGCATCACCCGACTGCGACACTCCTAAGTAATTGAGCGATTGGGAAGCATCTTTGACGCGCAGACACGAGAGCATACTGTCTTTTCATGCTTATATTTGCAGGAGCTTGGCATTCGCCCATATGAGGAGCCGCACTGATGCTTGAGGCAGCCCTGATAATCGCAGGCTTGACCCTATTCGAGGTCATCAACAGCATCGACAATGCGATCATAAACTCTGAAGTTCTCTCTACAATGTCGGCGAGGGCGAGGAAATGGTTCCTGCTCTGGGGGATCCTCATAGCCGTATTCCTTGTCAGAGGACTGCTCCCGATCCTGATACTATGGAGCAGTAGCCCCCAACTGGGGTTCGTAGATGTAATAGTCGCGACTCTCTCTTCCAATCCTGAAATCATTCAAGCCGTTGAAGAGTCCGCGCCAGTCCTCCTCATCGGTGGCGGCGTGTTTCTGATCTTCCTCTTCTGCCACTGGATCTTCCTCGAACCAAAACACTACGGGCTCCGAGGGGAAGCGACGATAGAGCGACATGGCGTCTGGTTCTACGCGGCAGTCTCCATCATCCTCGCCGCAATCGTATGGTTCTCGATCCAAACGAGGCCGGCAATGGCTTTCGGCGCTGTCGTTGGTTCGACAGGTTTCTTCATCACACACGGTTTCAAGGAAAACGCAGCTCAAATGGAAAGACGCATGCTAAGCGGAA
>MEMY01000061.1 GCA_001768965.1 archaeon RBG_16_50_20
TGACTCGGACGAGATCTGAGTATTTCGATTCAAATGCACGGAGCACATCGGTCGTCCCATCATCGGAATCGTCCACGGCAATGATTTCAAGTTTGTCGCGCGGGTAGTCCAAGTTAAGACATGCCTCGAGTAGACGCTTTGCAACTGCCTTTTCGTTGTATAAGGGTAGATGAATTGAGACTCTTGGCCAAGATTTGACCTGCGGCGGATTCGGGAGCTTCCTCCTACCCTTGATCGAGAGCAGACTCAGAATCCACATGTTGCACGCATAAATCGCGAGAAGCGCGGTAATGACAGTAGCCACTATGAGTATTGATTGTTGGAGGTTGGAGAGGTTTTGCGGAAACAAGTACATGAAGGCAAACTTCCAACGAACGGCAAGGGGCGTAGCGTAACTTCATAGGCTGTATAAGCGTTTCCAGCGTCGTCAAGCTCCGGGTAACCTATCAAGATAGAAACATGATCTAATTCGCCGTACACGACTTTGCCATGAACAGAGTCGGGACGAGAGCTTATAGAGGGTCGTCTAGTTGCTACCTTTGTGACCACATTTGCCGCTAACAGATCAGGCCGATCGAAGACTACTGCTCCTCGGAATACTACTCTTGGGACTCGCCCTTTCTGTCATGGTCTATTATTGGATCACGATTCCGAATGAGAATAGCTTTGGAGAGCGCTATGTGAATTCTGAGGTGCCGCTCATATTTCCCTTCTTTGTGATCATGTCCTTCAAACCAATAACGCTCACAGTCTACCTAATCTTCACGGGTGTGCTTCTCATTCTCGAGGCCATCAAGGAGAGATTGAGAGATCGGAACACGAGACCAATCAAAATCATCCTGTTGCTTGTTGCTTTCGCATCTGGATATGAGGTCCTCTGGAACTTCTTCGCATGGTTCACTGCTTGGCAGAGAGAGGGTGGAGTCTTAGATGCAATCGCGAACACGACTCATGAATATCCCATATTGCCGGCGAACTTTAACTTCGCGACCAAAATAATCTTCCTAATTTTCGCGCTCTCATTGTATGGCAGCCTACTCTTGGGGAAGTTGGAACGGAGTAAGCCAACAACCCATTAGGGTAAGGACCGGCTTCAAAAAACACGGACAAGTCCCTGGTAAGCAGAGTGCTGGAGTGCCAACACACGACTTGCTATTTCGAAACGGTCGGCTTGATCGTTACCTCTTCGGTTGGTTTCGGAGCCTTTAGTTTGTTAACGTAGCAATTCGGGCATGAGACCATGGGACGTCGACCCTTGGACCGTACTTGTACCATTTGGAACCCGCACTCAGGACAGCGTTTTTCCAAGAGGGTTAGTACGCCGAATTGAGGTACTGGCAGTCCGAAGGTGCATTTCTTTTCCCATTTTCCTGAACAGCCAATGAAGCGTTTCCTGGTTTTCGGGTTTCGTACCACCTTGAGGATTGAACCACATTTGGGACAGGGGACGCTTAGGGTGATTGAGGCTCGCCACATTTCGGTGATGATGTTTGTGAGTTCTTCCCCAATCTGATCTTCCTTCGTCTTGAGGCCCTCAACGATTGGCTTCAGGTAATCTACCGTTTCCACAACCACGTGCTCGCGAGTCTGCTTTCCGGACTCAATTTGCTCCATCTTGCCTTCTAGTTCGCGAGTGAAGGTCACATCGATAACTTTCGGGCAATAGTTTGTCAGAATCTCGGTGACCCTAAATGCGAGCGGTGTTGCAACCATTCTTAGTTCTTTCACGTAGCCGCGCCTGTAAAGTGTCTCAACTATGTCTGCGCGCGTGGCTTTTGTGCCAATCTCGGCTTCTTCCATGGCTTTCAGCAGACTACTGGGGTTATACCTTGAAGAAGGTTGAGTGTACTTTTCCTCCAATGAGATTTCCGTGATTGAAACTTCCTGCCCTTCCTTCAGGGTTGGAAGTGTGATTTCCTCGAATTTCGCGTATGGTCCATAAAGCGAGATCCACCCCTTCTCGAGGATTCTCGACCCTCGGAGGAAGAATGAGTGATCGCCAACCTTGATGACCGCCTTGTCGCTCTGCTTCGTTGCGGTCTGACCGAAAGTCGCGAGAAAGCGTCTGACAACCAAATCGAAGAGTTTCTGCTCGCGCGCATCAAGCATCCTCTTTGGAACGCCCCCAGTTGGATAGACCGCTGGGTGGGCCGGGTCGTCCTTCTTTCCCTCATTGGGCACAAGCGTTCCCGAAGCTGACAGCATCGCTGTGACAGATCGATAGGCATCTATCTGGCTAAGTCCTTTCATAATCTCCTCATAGCCAATCGACGAGGGCAGTTTCTGGCTTGAGGTTCTTGGATAGGAAATTAACTGGTCTAGGTACAATCGCTCGGCGATTCCCAGAGCGGCGCGAGGAGTGAAACCGAAGTGGCGATACGCTTCGGCTTGTAGGGCTGAAAGATCGAATGGTGTGGGAGGGGACAAGCGATAGGTTCGCGACTCAAGTTTCTCGATTAAGCCATTCTTGCCGGCACATTCTTTGATTGTTGATTCAGCTTGTGATTTCACTTCGAAACGTTCGATCTCGTACTCAGCTTCAATCGTTTTACCGTCAACGTCTACAATTGTTTTGAGCACCCAGTATGGGGTGGGTACGAAGGTCTCGATCTCTCTTTCTCGTTCGACGACAAAGCGCAGTGTTGGACCTTGCACTCTGCCAGTGCTTAGGGTGGCGTAGCGGTGGCTGGCTTTGTAGGCGGATTGGGTGAGCGCTCGTGAGAGGTTTATGCCGTAAAGCCAGTCGACCTCGTGGCGACACATCCCCGCATAAGCGAGCGAGAAGTCCAGTTGTGGCGAGACTTTCGCGTACGCGTCTCGCAATTCCTTCGTGGTGAGAGTTGAGAATTTCATTCGTTGGGCTTTCTGATCGGCGCCATCGCAGGCGTATTTCAAGATCGTATAGCCGATGAGTGAACCTTCAATGTCGTAATCGCAGGCGTTGATGAAACGGTCTGCCTCTTTAGATACTTTGGAAATAGATTCGATGAATTTCTGTTGCTTCCTCTGCCCTCGCTCCGCGAGGTGTTTTGGCTTCCATCCAAAGTCCCACACAGGATACTGAGACCTAGCCTCATTTCCTTTCGCGGCCACGGCGTACAAATGCCCGAGAGCGGAGCAAACGAGGATCCGATCTTCGTCTTTCTGAACTTCATAGAATGGAACACCGTCGACGCTTACCTTCTTGGGTTTCCGCTTGATACTCAATGCTTCTGCAACGTGCAAGGCGGCGTCGGGTTTTTCAGTGACTACTAGAGTGGTGGCCACTAGTTACCTTCTCCTTTCTCGCGAAGGTGTTCGATCAGATTCTTGACCGTTCGACCTGTTTCCGCGAGCGCCGTCAATTTCTCGTAGTATTCTTCTCTTGTGAGCTTGCCGTCGTAGGCCTTGCTCCAGGAGGAGTATGCGTCTTCAAGGTTCTTGAGGGCAGCGTTGTGGAAGCTGCAGAATTCCGATGAAGGCTCTTTGAGTCTCTCGCAGAGCGGACAGTGATCAACCATCTTGTTTACCGTCGAATCCAGGTTTTCTTCTAGACGCTATGAAGGCTCTTTTTAGGCCTTATTGGCAGGCTCTAGTCTAGATGCCGTCATCGCGGCTTCTTTTGCCGCCTTGCAGACCGTCCGAAAGCCCATGCACCCAAGATCATTAAGGCCGGCGCCAAGATCTGAGACAGCGAGTATTGCCACAATTGGTTTAGGCGCATCATCGATTCAACGCTGCTCAAGAGGGAAAGTCCGAAGTCATGCACCTGTGTGATGCTTTTTCCAGTTTCGCTTATCCTTGCCCAGAACCAGTTCGATCCGATCAAGTATGGAATGTACATGACACAAATGAACAAGGCCAGTGATAACACGACCGCTCTTACAAGTCGTAGGCGACCTAGCGGGTCAATTTCGAAGATTCCCCTTCGCGGAAAGACCCTGTAATATGTCTCGTACCAAGCAACGAATGAAAGTAAGACGATCCCCAACAATGGCAGCCATTGCAGTTGAATTGAGATTCTCTGGCCACCTAGAGCGACCTCCTGGACCTTCGTTTCGAGCCCGTAGGAAGTGATGTACGCAACGAAAAACCAGTCGAGAAGAGCGATAAGGACTGTGACGCCGAGAATCGTTGACCATTTCATGGCTGCCGAACTTGAACGCATTTGTCAAGCTTCCTTGTTTCCGCTTTCGATTCCGCTACCGTAACGGATTGATGCTATAAGAATATCTCGCGCCAAACACTTAGTAGCATATGCCGAAGAACCGAACTGAGGGGAGGACGCGTGGAAATAGAAATCATAGGCCGCGGAACTTGGCTCGATATGGTGGCCTCCCGTGTCCTCCAACGCGAAGAAAAGCTCGGGAGAAAGCTCGATGTTCTCAGAACGGAGAGCGGTCTCGGAGCATCCGGGATCCCTCACATTGGAAGTTTAGGTGATGTCATCCGCGCGTATGGAATCAAGATGGCTCTCGAGGTCCAAGGTAGACAGTCGGAGTTCATTGCGTATTCGGACGACATGGATGGGTTGAGGAAAGTTCCCGCGGGCATGCCGGACTCACTCAAGAAATACCTCGGCCATCCTGTTTCGGCTATTCCTGATCCCTACAATTGTCACGAGAGCTACGGTACGCACATGAATTCCCTGCTGAGAGAAGCGATGGACAAATGTGGCGTAGAATACGTGTTTCACTCAGCAAACGAGGATTACAAGAAGGGTCTCTTCACAGAACAAATCAGAAAAATAATCTCCGCAGCCGATCAAGTCGGCAAGATCGTCAAGGAGGAAGTTGGACAGGAGAAGTACACCACAGTCCTTCCCTACTTCCCGATATGCGGATCCTGCGGAAGAATCTACACGACCCGAAGCTTAGAGTGGGACACCGCGGCAGACAAGGTTCTCTATGTGTGTGAAGGAGGATCTGAAATCAAGGGTCAGACTCTCGAAGGATGCGGTTACAAGGGCGAGATTGACATCAAGGAGGGTCGTGGGAAGGTTCCTTGGAAGGCGGAGTTCGCCACTCGCTGGGACGCGCTTAAAATCAATTTCGAAGCCCATGGGAAAGAGCTCACAGACTCCGTTCGCGTGAACGATAGGGTATGCGAAGAAATCCTAGGCTATCCCGCCCCCTACCACGTGCGTTACGAACTTTTCCTCGATAAAAGCGGAAAGAAGATTTCCAAATCAAAATCGGCACTTGACGTTATCACACCCCAAACTTGGTTCAAGTACGCAACACCAACTACGCTCAATCTTCTGATGTTCAAGCGCATAACCGGAGCCAGAAGCCTCGGAGTGGAAGACATTCCCACCTATGTGAATGAACTTGACCAGCTCGAGGAGGTGTACTTCGGCATCCGGAAGGTCACTGATGAGAAAGAGCTTGCGAACCTAAAGGGATTGTTTGAGTACGCTTGGTTTTTGAAACCACCATCGGCGCCCACAGCACATTTTCCGTATAATCTGCTAGTCTACCTGGTTACCGTTGCTCCTCCTGAGAAGAGGAAAGAGTACGTCGAGATGAAATTGCGCGAGTACGGCTACATGAAGGATGGGTCTGCATCTGGTCTTGATGAGCGGCTGATTTTCGCGTCAAATTGGGCTAAGGATTTTCACGACATAACTGAGTCCCAAATTGAGATCTCGAATCCCCAACGTCTAGCCATTGAGGATCTGATCTCAGTTGTCAAGTCCGAGACTGACGAACGAGTGATTCAGAATGCAATCTTCAATTTGGCTAAGAAGTACTCGCTTGAGGCACCGGACTTCTTCCGTTTGCTGTATATGATCTTGTTGGGGTCTCCGCGTGGACCCAGACTTGGACCCTACATTAAGGCCATGGGAAGCGAGAACGTAGCACGTGCCTTAGAGCGAGCCGTTGCGCCCTCGCAATCAGGCTGAGCAAGGGCTTCCCAACAATTCTTTAACCTGAATTTGCATTGCAGCAACGGGGCCCGTAGTCCAGTCAGGATTAAGACGCTGAGAGAATAAGAAACCTCGCGTAGGCCTGCGGACGGACCGCAACAAGCCTGACAGCAAGCCAGTAATCGTGGGTTCAAATC
>MEMY01000062.1:0-2831 GCA_001768965.1 archaeon RBG_16_50_20
TAGCACGCACTGGCCTCGAAATCTTCCGCGACAACCTTAGAGCTGGATTGACGGAGATCGAATTATCAGCTAAGATTGAGCATGAAATCGTAATTGAAGGCGTTTTGAAGAATCGGGCTCATCGCGTCGTGGCTTGTGCCTTCGTAGCCTCCGGCCCGACCACGGCTGAAGGCTACAAGTACGTTGTCGGCAATAGTCGCCGTAAACTGAGGCGTGGAGATCTTGTCATGCTCGAACTCGATGTCGTCGCTGATGGGTATAGCTCCGATACCACTAGAACCTTCGTTGTCGGCAAACCTAGCAAACAACAAAAACTGCTGCTTGAAGCTGTGCTCGATTCTGAGCGGACTGCGATTTCATCAATCGAACCGCAAGTAAGCGCTGCCGAAATTGCTCGAATATCCATAGAGACCATCCAGCGTCATGGCCTTGGGGGATACTTGGTACATCGTCTTGGACATGGAATTGGGGTCGGAGTACACGAGCCAATTCCCGCGCTGCACATAGAATCCAAGGATCTGCTGCAGCCCGGGATGGTTCATAGCGTTGAGCCTGGAATTTACAGCCCGAAGTTTGGCGGCGTCCGCATAGAGGATGATGTGCTGGATACTAGCAAAGGTGCTGAGTATCTGTCCAATTTCCTTAGGATTCAAGAATAGGTAAGTCATTGGTGACCGAACCCAGTGATGGGTGGGTCGTGGTCCGCCTGCCAGAATAGGCAGTTCAATTCGCCTCTATGCTGCAGTTCCTCCTCTATCATGTGCATTAGGATCGTCTCCATAGAGATCTGTACGGTTTCAGGGTCATCGGGCTCTGTACTGTGTACTGTGTAAACCTTAGCGAGATCCTCATTCCGCAAACCCCGAACGAGTCTCATTACCAACGAGTCCACTTGCTCTTCGTATTTCCTCATCTCCGTCACGCTTCCAAAACCAGAAGGAACCACATCCTTATACTCTCTGACCTTGAGTCCACTGATCGCGAATTCGAACCAATATCGGTAAGCGTCCAGGACGTGAAGGAAGATGTCTCTGATCGATGGGTAGGACGCGCCTCGATCCTTCGTGATTTCTTCCCAGGAGAGTCCATCGATCGCGTCCAGATACTTCTTTCTTACAATGCTATTGTACTTGTAGAAATCAAGTATGTGCTTCATGAGAAGGTCGGTCTAGAGTTGCGGTCTGCTCATGTAAGGATTCTCTCAAACGAAGAATGATTCAGCTAGAGGTACTTCCATCCCATGAGGGGCGGCTCGATGTTGATCTGCCATAAGAGTGCGATCAGCTCGCCTCTATGGTGGACCTCTTCTTCGAAGACGTGAATGAGAATGTCCTCGGCGGTTACCTCTATGTCTTCGCCTATATCGTTAGTGAGCCCATACTTCTCCACGAGCCCATCAGGCGGTACTAAGTCGAGATACTTGCGCATGCGGCCCTCCACATGCTCCATGTAGGCCTGCAGATCAACCATGTTCTTGTAGTCATCGAACTTCTTGTTGGTGCATAGCTTTTCGTTTTGTAGGAAGTCTAGCCAATGGTCTATGGCACCCATAGTGTGAATGAAGATGTTTCGGAGAGAATGCCAGCTTGCTTCTCGGTTCTTTACGAACTCATCCCAGGGTAGTTTGGCGAGAGCGGCTAAGTATCGGTGCCTCACTTCAGCATTGTATTCCAACAGATTTCTGACATTAACCAATCTGCATCAACTTTCGACGAGGAATCGGTGCTGTTAATTTGCGGGGAAATAATTGTATCTGTCGCCATGCTCCGGAAAATGAAATCGGCGGGCTGTGGTGAAAGATGGACAGGCTTTTCGATTTAGTATTCGTTCGGCAACCTTCGGAGACCTATGTAGACTGTGTCTCCACCAACCCTGATCGAAACAAGATTGATGTTGCCCTCACGAAACAACAACATCGTCAATACGTTTCGCTCTTGAAAGAGGCAGGGGTCCAGGTTATTGAATTGGCGCCGCTCGACGTCCTCCCCGATTCAGTCTTCATGCAAGACCCTGCACTTCTCGGGATTCGCGACGCGATCATTGGCAGATTTTGCGAAGAGAGCCGTAGTGGTGAGGAGAGGGCGCTTGTTAGTGCTCTAAGCGGTCACGGGGACAAGGTTGGCGAGTTGCATTACGTGGATCCTCCGGGCACGTTGGAGGGAGGCGACATTGTGGTGACCGACCGGGGAATTTTCGTTGGAGAATCGAGTCGAACAAACGCAGATGGGATCCGGCAATTGGCCACGCATCTCAGCGGAATCACCGTGAAGCCCGTCAAAACTGAACTGTTTCATCTTCTCTGCGGATGCTCCTACCTGAACAAGGGAACTATGATCATAGCTCCAGAATTGGTCGACACTAAGGCATTTCCCGGATTTCGATTTATTAAGATCCCGAAAGAGGACGCCTATGCCTGTGACGCATTGTATGTTGGCGAAGGCAAGGTGGTCATTCCGACTGGCTTTCCGAACGTCGCAAACAAACTAAGAACTGCTGGCTATACCCCCGTCGAAGTTGAAGTGTCCGAGTTTCACAAGGGCGATGGAGGAGTCACTTGTCTCTCCTCGCCAGTCTACAAGTTATTCTAGCCTCGAAGCTTGGACTGGACAGTCGAGGAGCCTACCAGCGTTCGTAGTGAACCACTTGCTGGAATGGTTTTCGACCTCGCTTGAGGGAAGGCGATTTGACATCTTCCGCCGGATAACCAATCGAGATCACTCCCACAGGTTGGAAATGTCCTGGGATTCCGAGGAATTTTCTCATATCGTCAACTCGAAATACACCGGTAAACGCCGCTGCCAGTCCTTCGTTGACGGCTGATAGGAAGATGA
>MEMY01000062.1:2871-7124 GCA_001768965.1 archaeon RBG_16_50_20
CGGCCACTCGATCTCAGTCCCATCCTCGTTAAGCTTGTCAGGTTCCTGATACCGTTCATGGTAGATTTGTTCACTCACACAAGCCACGATCAGCATTGGAGCTTCGGAAACGAATTTGTGAAATCGATCTGAGTAGAAATCTTGCTCACCCTGTATTTCCCCGATTTTCCTTTTCGCCTGTGCGTCCGTTACCACAACATATGCCCAACCTTGACTGAATCCTGCACTAGGGGCATGCTGGGCGAGCGTCAGTATTTTTTCCACTTTCTCGATTGGTACCCCTTTTCGCTGGAAGTTGCGAACCATTCTTCGTTTCAAAACGACATTATCAAATTCCAAACCGGAACCACCCTCACATCCCGCATCGTGCGTGATGGAGGAATAAAAGATGAAAAGAAAAGATGGAATCGGTTACTATCGCTCTAAGTCTAGTAACGTCTGTGCTTCTGGAAACAATTCCTGCAATAGACTGGGCGACCTTGCGTTGGCTTGAACGGGACTTCGGTTTCAGCACCGCAGTCCGAACAAGTGACCTTGTACATAGTTCGGCCGCCAAATCTTCCTTCTTCACTCATACTCTACTAACACCACTTTCCTAGTTAGTTACGCACCAGATAGCACTCAGAAATAGCATCCGAAGCGTACTGGCGACTACAGGGCTCATGAACGTAAATAAAGCTATACTAATCGCTCAGCGACTCTATCCGCTCTTTCTATGACCCGTTTTTCACAAATAGATGCCAAAAACCTGATTATGACCGAAATGAAGCAATACCCAAGCGTAAACCGAGAAGATTACATAACCGATTGACCTATTCTCTCTATCTGGATGAGAAAATCGGGACCTTGCGGTGGTGACTATTCTTGAAGAGCATGTTCTGGTACTGGCGCCGTGAAGGCAATCCAGCTAAGAAGGAGGAGACGAAGCAACGGAACCCCTAGCTGGATTAATCAAAATCCCAAGAGTAGTCTGAGCTGCAGGTTTCTAGGAGCGGATTTGGTTGAGAATAGATGAAATACGGAACGGTATGAGAAATATCCACATCGAGGGAAAGATCGTCGACATGAACCAGTTCATGCTGGTTCTCGATGACGAAACAGGTCGAACATTCGTGAGATATAACTATCGGAACTTAGCCAAACCGGTTCAGAAAGGCGACCACGTAAAGATCGACAACGGTCAAGCCGTGAACTACTCGGGCATACTTCAACTGAAGTTACCCCGCAACGGCACGGTCACACCCACTCAATAATTTAGGATTTTCACGAATCGAAATCGGAGAGTCGTGACATGTCACTTCCTGCACGAATCTTCCGCCTGAGCCGAGCACAATTCCTCCCAGTAATCCTCTCACCCATTCTCGTTGGAAGCGTTCTTGCTTGGTGGACTGATCGGGCGTTCAACGTCTTAACATTCGGGTTAGTGGTGCTGGGGAGCATCACGGCACATTTGGCGGCAAACACTATCGATGATGCATACGACTACGCGAGCGGCGTTGATGTAGTCTCCAACAGCATGTTCCCTCCCGATTTTGGAGGATGGAAACCGCTACCGAGAGGATTCATAACATTCGGGCACGCGAAGCTCGTTGCCTACCTCTTCTTCTCAGTCACAATCCTTGTCGGCTTGTATCTGACAATGGTGGCCGGACCTCTTGTGCTCCTGTTGGGTGCAGTGGGGATTTTCTTTGCGTACTTCCACGTTGCACCACCTCTCAGGCTTGGATATCGTGGACTAGGATTAAGTGAGATTGGAATCTTCCTGTCCTTTGGAGTGCTGCCTGTAATCGGTAGCTTCTATGTCCAGTCCAGCTACGTATCGACACTCTCACTCATCACGGGCATGCCCCTCGGACTATTGACCACATCTGTTCTAATCAATCACGACCAGATCTTCTACGACCCTTACGTGAAAGCGGGGAAGAGAAGCTTCACCGTGACCGTGGGACGAAAACCTGCGATGACCACAGCTCTGATCCTCACGTTACTTTCTTATGCGGTTGTGCTCGCGGCTGCTCTTGGCAAACTCATGCCGATAACTACGCTGCTTGTTTTCTTGACACTCCCACTATTCATTATGCAGACAAAGCTCTACACGACGCCTGCGCAATCGCCTCTGCATTATGTGAAACTGACTCAAACCACTTTCGCGTTGTCAGTAATCTTCGGAGTATTGCTCGCTCTCGGATTGGCAGTTGGCTAGTTCAATGGAGCGACAACAAAGATCAGCAAATCCCAGAGCACGTGCGAAATGACGGCAGGGACGATACTACCGGTCACTTTGTAGAGATATCCCCAAACGAGGCCGCCAATGAAGGCGGTTAGAATCAGGGGAGGATTCAGCGTCGGCAAATGAACAAGCGCATACGCGGTCGCGGCTGTCAAGAGACCCGTGTTGGCTCCGAGCCTCTCTGCAAATCTTCGTTGTATCAACCCGCGCCAGTAGATCTCCTCTCCTGGACCTATGGGGAAAACCAACATTGAGCCGATCAAAATACTCGGTACAGAGGAGCGAAGCTCGTAAACTCGACTCACGCCTTCGCTTAACATCGGGTTCGATTTTGTAACTTGGAATCCCAAGTAAAAGAATCCGTACAATAGAACCGCGCTGAGCACGCCATACACAACCACTCGCACATTGATCTCTGCATCCCATTTACTGCGATTGATCAGAACGGAGATCAGCAACAGAATTAGGGTTGAAGAAGCCAGCATTATCCAGAAATCGAACGGCTGAACTAGAAAAACCAGGATCCACAAGATGGCGGCGATTATGAGTGAAAGTGATGCAAGTCTGAACTTGTCCGGGGGCACGGCGTACTACCAAAAAGACGCTCATCATTCAACTCTTGCATTAGTTTGAGCCGAAAGTCTCCATCGCGGCTTTGACATCGCCAATCGGCATGAGTATCGGGAGCTCCACGCCTGCCTTTCGATAGTCGTTCAATCGTTCTAGGCAGTGGTCCGGATTACCAGTTATTGTTAGAGCCTCGATAACTGCGTCAGGCATGGCTTTCGCTGCAGCTGCGAAATCCTTCCTTTTCCATGCCTCTTTGATGGGCTCGAGGTCTTTCTCTTTGAGACCGTAGGGTTCGAAGACTTCAGGTCTCAAAACCTCCGAGACCTGGTAGAGTACGAAGTAGTATGACTTCATGAGTTTTCGCGCTTCAGCCTCGTCTTTTGACACAGTGGTTAGGATGTATGAGGCTATGTCGACCTTCTTGTTCTTAGCCGCTTCCTTGACCAGTTTCGCCTTCGGTGCCGTGATCTCAGGCGTCATGACCGCTGGCGAAATGATTACTCCATCGGCTAAGCCGGGAGCCATGGACAACAGGCGCGGCCCGAAAGCGGCGAGGTAGATTGAGGGTTTCCGGGATGGCTTGGAGTCCAGCTTCAGGTCGCTAACCTTGAAGAACTCTCCATCGAGAGTAACCGCTTCTCCATCCAGGAGCCCGTTGGTGATCGTGAGGAATTCTTTGATTCGTCGGAGAGGCTTTGTTTCTTGAACTGGAAAAACTTTCACTCCTATCTTGGGTAACCATGGGAAGCCCCCGAGACCTACGCCCATCACTACTCTTCCTCCCGACATTTCATTGAGAGCAACGAAAGATGTTGTGGTCAATAGAGGGTGGCGGGTTACCACACTCACGCAACCTGAACCAACTCGTATTTTACTCGTTGCAAATATGGCGCTTGACAGAAGGGAAACTGCGTCTTTGATGAACGGGTTCTCATGTACCCAGAATGATTCGAATCCTTTCTGCTCGGCAAGGCGTGCATACTCCGCCGCTTCGCCCGCGCTTATCGTGGGATTGAAACCTATCGCGATTCGTTCCAATGTGAACTCTGAAAGCCTCTTTCCCATCCCATTTATCCCTATCTACAAGCCTTCTTGTAGAGTCAGATTCTGGACGGCGATCCATGGATTTCTTTATTGCCTGCGCGAAATTCTCGTGCCGGAAATTCATACGTGGTGATTACCTGGAACGAGCTTCGCGCATCCTTCCCAAGGGAAGTCTTAGGACGTAGAGAAAGTTGGCCACTATCGACAAGATGCTGAACCCTAAGACCGTGGCAGCTATCGGAGCCTCAGAAAGCGAGGGATCGGTCGGCCAGGCCCTGATGAAGAACCTCCTCCTCGGCAGGGATCGGAGGAAGATCTACCCGGTAAACCTCAACCGAGACATTGAAGCTGAAGTAGATTCCTTTCGACTTCACTTCTTCCGCTTTATCAGCGCGAACAGGATTACGCC
>MEMY01000062.1:7151-7625 GCA_001768965.1 archaeon RBG_16_50_20
GACAACGAGATTCACATAGTCAACCTGCCAAGGGAAGTATTCGGGAGCTATTATCAGACGAGTAAGCCAGGCAAGTGGGTATCCATAGTGTTCTGCGCCGACAAGCATTACAGGAGTGTTGCGGACCAAGCCTGTTAGTAGAGTGATGAGCACTCCACCCACGATTGCACCGATTGCGATTCTTGTTTTCATGCTGAAACACCTGGAACCAATTGATGCGATGTTTACCTCTTCAGCGTTTGCATTTGAGGCGTTATTTCCATATTTGCTCGGCAAACCCATGGCCAGCAGCACGCTCGGAGCACAATGGTGTCCAGCATTGAAGTAGCCCAATGCTTTCCCACCGACAACATCTATCTCATTCATCGGAGAATCCTCCACACAGAACTATCGAACGCTCGATCTCATTCTTTTCAGCGAGCAGGAAAAGCCTCAGAGCTAGTACTCATGTGTGGTGGGCGAGTGTAGATTTAA
>MEMY01000062.1:7684-12392 GCA_001768965.1 archaeon RBG_16_50_20
TTCTTGCCCGAGCCTTCCGACTGCCTAGCTTAGGCAAAGTATCGCTCCCTGTTTTCATTGGTGCAAATAGGAGTCTACTGGACAGTGAGTTGGCCATGGACTCCAGGATGAATCCGATAAATGTGAATGTGAAAGATGTCGGAAAGAGAGTTAGCGTCTGCGCGGAGTTTCTGGAAACGCAGAGAACTCCGGGCGGGCCGAAGAAGTCGATACGTCGAGGTGAAGGAGGTCTCCCTCGAAACCGTCACAGCGGACGCTATCGAGAATGGTCTAGTCGACGAAATTGTCGCGATGTTGGGCACTGGCAAGGAGGCTGATGTCTACCTTGGGCTCTGGAATGAGGCACCTCTCGTTTTGAAAGTGTACAGGTTGCACAGGACTCCGCACAAGAAGAAGGCCGTCATGGGATATGCGGTGGATCGCATGGGCGCAATCGCGGC
The DNA here is from genome assembly GCA_001768965.1 of archaeon RBG_16_50_20. Lineage (GTDB taxonomy): Archaea > Thermoproteota > Bathyarchaeia > 40CM-2-53-6 > 40CM-2-53-6 > FEN-987. The sequence goes on from MEMY01000062.1 coordinate 8,125, forward strand.
CAGAGAGTTCACGATCCTTCAGAAAGCATACCGAGCCGGCGTCCCAGTGCCCACGCCAGCCAGGCGGGTTGATAACATGTTTACAATGCGGTTTCTTGGCGGCGAAGCCAAAGCACCATTGCTCAAGGACGTTGAGTTGGATCGACCCGAGGAAGTGGCGAAGCACGCGATCGACCTAGTCGAGAGGCTTCTAGAGGCTTTTATCGTCCACGGCGACCTTTCACAGTATAACCTACTCTACTGGAACGACCGACTTTTTGTGATTGACTTCCCGCAGGCAGTAGACTTCTCCTCGAACGTAGACCGACACATTCGGCTTGAGGAAGCAAAACCTCTTCTTCTGCGCGATCTCGAGAACCTAGGGAGTTATTTCGCAAAGTACGGAGTACAGCTGAGTGCCGAAGGCGAGTATCATCGACTCCTCACGAAAATCGAATGCTGAACATGAGAGCCTTACAGAAAGCCCCAGCCACTGCGGATGTGGACTTCTGTATAAGCCTGCACCAGCAAACTCAGGCACGGAAAGCCACAGACGACCGAAATCCACAACTTGATGTGAACCTAATTCTAAGCGACCTGCCGTGCCTCGAATCCCTCTAATCGAAGACCTGACAACCGGCCCAGTCCCGTTGGGAAGCAATCTTCTAGTGGAGTTTGATCCTGCATCGCAGTGGTTCAACGCGTCTATCACCATCGCTGCGGGCTGGCTCAGAGCAGGAGGTACGGTAGCCTACAACGCAACACTGAGACCGCCAACAGTTATCCGCTCTCAGTTCAACATGCTCGGACTGAAACCAGAACCACTCGAAAAAGAAGGGAGGCTCGAGGTTTGGGATTGGTACACGGCAACGTTAGGCCAGAGGTCTGGAGAAAACTTGACGGTGGATTCGTTGAAAGTTCAAGATCTGAGTATTGAGTTCTCCAAATTGATGAAACGCATAACCCCTGGCCCTTCGGGTCCTTCAGGAATCTCGGCGGGCGTCTTGGCGATCATGGACAACTACTCATCCCTGGCCAGGTTCAACGATGAAAAAGCATGGGTGGAATTCATGCTCACTCGAAACATACCTGCAGGTAGAAGCATTGGTTGTACAGTGGACGCGATAATCCGCGACCTGCACAGTGGATGGGTATACAAGAACCTGGAGGCGGCTTATGATGGCGTAGTCGACTTCAAACTTGAGGAGGCTAGCGAAGAAACGAAAGACCTCTTTCGCATCAGGAGTATGCGGAACGTACACTACGACCGTAAATGGCACAAGCTCAAAGTAGGCGAGAACTTCGAAGTCGCCTTAGACATGTAACCAGCTTCAAGTACGCACACACGAGAAGGGTTCAGATTCCCTTCCCAGAAGCATTAGGCGCTCGCACACGATCTATGAACGATATCAAGTGTCTATGGTGGGCCCGCCCGGGTTCGAACCGGGGATCTCCACCGTTCTCCATCAATGTGAGGGTGGCGTCTTAACCAGCTGGACCACGGGCCCATGCTCAGTCAACGGCAGCAAACCTGACCCAAACACACCCTTGAAGCTTATGGGATGCCCCGCTTCAATGACGTCGTAACGATTCCAAGGACGGCGACAGTGTCGGACCCAGATGCGACGCTAGTCAATGATCTGCATTGTACCCTGATAACATTTCTTGACGGATGAACACATAACAGCCCCGACATACGAGAAGAAACACAAAACAAGCTACTCTGGATACCCAATTTCCAGTCATCCACGGGCTCGCTCCCCCGTTAAGAATCAAGGAGAATTCCTGACTGAGTACTAATGCAGCCGCGACAAATCAGCGCTATAGGCTTTTGAGTATACGAGGGCTCTGTTGCATGGTTGAATGAAGTATGAAGGCCGCAATGATCGCAGGCAAAGGAATCGTTGAGCTTAGAGGTATGCCGACCCCAACGCTTGGACCTAATGAGATACTTGTCCGCATGCGAGCCTGCGGCATTTGCGGCACTGACATAGAGAAAGTTAACGGAGAGCATATCACACCTCCAATTCTGGGACATGAAGTCGCGGGCGAAATCGAAGAAACCGGAAAGAACGTCAAGGAACACAAGAAAGGAGACAGGGTAATCGTTCATCATCACATATCTTGCAGAAGCTGCTATTACTGCAAGAATGGATTCGAAACCCTCTGCGAAGTCTATCCGAAAAGTAACCTCGACCCCTGCGGCTTTGCTGAATATTTCCGAGTCCCCGAAACACTTGTCAAAGGAGGAACAGTCTACAAGCTTCCTCCGTCAATGACCTACGATGAAGGATCACAAGTTGAACCAACCGCGTGCTGCATCCGAGCCCTCAGGAGAACCGGCGTTAAAGCAGGAGAAAGCGTCGCGGTTTTCGGCGTCGGCCCAGTAGGTTTGACGCACGTTCAGCTGGTGAAGCTTTACGGAGCTGGTCCCATCTACGCCATTGACGTAATAGACCACCGGCGCAACATGGCAGCAAAAATCGGCGCGGACGTAACGCTCGATCCCGTCACTGACGACGTGCCTAAGACAATATCCGATGGAACGAACGGTAGAGGCTCGGATGTGGCCATAGTCGCAACGGGCAATCCGAAAGCAATCCAACAGGCGATCGTGTCAGTTAGAAAAGGCGGAAGAGTAGTTCTGTTCGGTGCACCAGCTCGAGGCACACTCGTCTCCCTTGACGTAAGTCAACTGTTTCTGCGCGAGATAGGCTTCCAATCGAGCTATTCAACATCAGAAGCGGAGATGCGTATGGCACTTAATCTAATTGGGACTGGAAGGATTCGACCTTCACTTTTGATCACTCACAGGGTACCGCTGGAGCGAGTGGCTGAAGCAATGAGCCTTGCCGAAAGTGGAATGGAAGCTGTGAAGGTAATCGTCCAAAACCAGTAGCGCTCTGCTCCCGAACCAGATGTCACTTTAATACTTGTGGAAATCTCTGTTCTCTTATGCCGAATTCGATGCTCGCGGTGAGATTCTACAAACCGGGCGAGTTGAGAGCAGAGCAGGTACCGATTCCTGAACCTGGTCCTGGCGAACTGATTGTCAAAAGCGCAGTCGCTTTGACCTGTGGGACAGATGTCAAGATGTATCGCCGAGGTCACCCGCTTGCCAAGCAACCTCAGATTATGGGCCACGAATTTGCAGGCACAGTCACAAGTGTAGGAACCGGCGTCGAAAACTTCAAGGTAGGTATGAGGGTTGTTTCCGCGAATTCCGCGCCATGTGGCAAATGCTTCTACTGCCTGATGCATCAGCCAAACCTCTGCGAGCACCTAAACGAGAGTATTATAGGGTTCAGCTGGCCCGGCGCCTACGCTGAATATGTCAGAATCCCAGAACGCATTATTCGCCAGAACACTTTCGAAGTTCCCGATGGGGTAGCCTTGGAAGAAGTGGCCAGTTTAGAGCCTCTGGCTTGTGTCGTGCACGGCTGGGACCTGATCCATCAAATCCCCGGCGGAATAGCTGTGATCATCGGCGGAGGTCCCATCGGATTACTTCATGCCCAATTGGCACGTCTGAATGGAGCGAAGAAGGTGGTGCTGTGTGATGTTGTTGAAGACAGGCTACAAGAGGCCCCCAAGGTCGGTGTCGACGTGACGATAAACTCTGCTAAGGAAGACCTGCGTGGGAGAATTCTCGATCTAACCGAAGGGAGAGGTGCTGATGTAGTGGTTGAAGCCGTTGGAAGAAGTGAAACGTGGGAAAGCGCCCCCAGTCTTGCAAGAAAAGGAGGGACGGTTCTGTTGTTCGGAGGATGCCCAACAGGCACGGCCGTTTCCTTTGACGCGGAAAAGATCCACTACGGTGAACTCCACGTTCAAGGTGCATTCCACCATACACCCGTAGCGGTCGAGCGCTCTTTCCGTCTTATTGTATCCGGCCAAGTTGCGATTAGGCCACTGATCTCCCACGAAATGCCACTTGAAAAGGCGAGAGAAGCGTTGGAACTGATGGGTAGTGGCAAGGCTCTGAAGATTGTGCTTCGTCCACCCAATTGAGCATTAGAGAGATTGCGGATCTTCGAGATAAGATTTCACGTCCCGCAGAAACTTTGCTGCTGGCACGCCGTCCACAATACGATGATCAAAGACGAGAGTCAGCAAAGTTGCGGGCCTTGCTGAAACTCGCTCTCCAACCACGTACGGCTTGTACGCGATTCGCCCGAGACCCAAAATAGCGCACTGAGGAGGATTGATGACGGGCGCGAAAGACTCTATGTCATACGCACCAAGATTAGTTATGGTAAAAGTCCCACCAGTCAATTCCTCGATGTTCA
>MEMY01000062.1:12406-12758 GCA_001768965.1 archaeon RBG_16_50_20
GCCTTCTGAGACAGTTCCTCGATTTCGGAGTTGATTTCCTTCAGTGACTTCTTGTTAGCGTTTCGGACGACCGGTGCCACAAGACCCTGGTCGATGTTTATCGCCACGGCGACATTGACGTCAGAGTAGGTCGTGATTTCTTCCCCGTCAATAGTAGAGTTGATGAGGTGATTTGTCTCGAGTGCCTTTGCAGCTGCTTTCACTGCGAAAGCAGTGAAGCTCACGTGATCCTCCTTATCCTTTAGTTCGACGAGTTTTGTAGCGTCTGCTTCCATTGTGAGCGTGACCTGGACAGCTGTTCTAGCGGTGAACCCCAGTCTCTCTGCGACAACTTTCCTGATGCCCTCAAGTT
>MEMY01000062.1:12829-12973 GCA_001768965.1 archaeon RBG_16_50_20
ACGTCTTCTCTTGAGATTCGTTCGCCTGGTCCGGTGCCTTTCAACTTCGTAAGGTCAACGCCGTGCTCTTGAGCGAGTCGCCGAGCAGCTGGAGAAGCAACCACGCGCTCGCTTCGAACGGTCTCATGTCTTTCAACCTGTGTA
>MEMY01000063.1 GCA_001768965.1 archaeon RBG_16_50_20
ATCTCGTGGACGCCGAAGACAAAAAGAGGCAGTTCTCGAGGAGTTGCTCAAGCAAGCCTCAGCAGACACTAGTTATGTAGCGACTGCGAGAGTCATCGCGCGCTTAGAGGAACTGCGAGCCATGGGCAAAGTCGATGAATCTACCTATCAGCGGCTCAGAAAAGAATACGAGAAGCGTCTCGAGAAGTCCAGATGACTTCTACATTTTCTTGAGTTTCTCAGCGATCTGACCGATTGATTTTGAGAATGTGTGGTCGGGTTTCTCGATCGTGTAAATTGTCTTTCCACCCATAGCCATCAGCTCGCACATGCACGGGATCAATCCAACCAGAGGGAGTCCGACATCCGATTCAATTTGCTTCCCGAAACTCTCTGCCCCACCGCCGGCAGCAATTTGCTCCAATGGAATCTTGTTCAGAACGATCCCGGATTTTCTGCCGAGGGCCTCATACACTCCCTTCGACAGTTCCTTAGTGCCTTCCAAATCGAATTCGTCAGCCTTCATCACCAGCGAGACCAAGTCTGCACCAGCCAGGGCATTAATCGATGAATACTGTGCTCCTGGGCTTGTGTCGTAAATCAGGTAGTCAACTTGCTTGTCTTTGATTATCTCCTTCTTGCCTGCCAGAGTTTTCGTTAATGCTTTGACTTCCCATTTCCTATCCTTGCCCATTATGTCCTTCAAGGCTTCCAGCGAAGGATTCGAGAAGCCTACCCACAATTTTCCGGGTAGTTTGAAGCGCGCGGATTGATCGACCAGCGTATCCACTATCTCGCACTTACCTTCCAGGTAGTCATTCAACCAGTACTGCGGTTTAGCCTTGAAGAGCACGTTCAAGCTTGGAGCGCGGAAGTCGTAGTCCAATAGGCAGACGTTGGCTCCTTGCTTCGCGAACAACGCCCCCAGATTCACGACTAGAGAGGTTTTTCCTGTTCCTCCTTTGTAGGAGTGAAAAGCCATTGTCTTACTCAATTCAATTCACCTATGATTCTATGTAGAAGTAAACATCCCTACCTTTCCTCTTCTTCTTAACCAAGCTCATCGCGACAAGTTGATTCAAATAATCGCTCTCAACGGCCCTGACTCTGCTCGTCTCTTTCGATAGGTCGGTCGCGGTAGCCTCTCCCAGCGACGCCAAGGCAAGTGCCGACTTTCGCAAATGATCCGGCAAACCCAGGAGCGTAGTCACGTCGAGCGGCATGTTCTCGGGCACCGAAACCGAAGGACGTAGAGCATGCCCTCCCGCAGAGCGCTCAACCTCTATCAACCTCTCCAGCTTCCTAGAGACGATCTCCACGTTGCGGTTTAGCTTCCTGAGTAGATCAATTATTGCTGCATCAGCCTTTGAACTCACAGGAAAGCCTCATCGTAATGGGCATCTACACGCTGGCTATATGAAAGTTTGTGAGCGCTACACGTAAACACAAATAGTGTAGATATGTGGTACATAACAACACTTAAATATCCTCCCCAACCAACTGGAAGGACGTTTACGAGGAACCACCCCCAATGTTCCGTCCACGATCACGAACCCTAATCGCCCTGTTGCTATCGATCGTCGCGGCAATCTCAGCCGCGCAGACAGCGGGTGTCATGCCTAGGCTCGTTTCAGCAGAAAACACGCTCACCCTCCAGCTCTTCCGCGCCCCCACAAGCACCGAACCGTCCTCGGCGACCGGAACCGTGCAAGTGAATTTGCAGTCTGGACAGGTAAGAATTGAGCTGAAACAGGCGACCCCGAGCTCAGATTACATCGCCCTATTCGCAACGAGTGCAACCAACATCCAGCTCGGAACAATCACAACTGATTCCGGAGGCGATGGGAGTTCAGAGGCCACGCTGGGCGCTGGAAACTACCTCGGCCTCTTCCAAATCACGAGAGGAGACATCCTCCAATTCATCACCGCTGACACATCTCTCACCCTAACAGCCACATCTTCCCTATCAGTCACTGGTTCCGCATCAACCACAGCTACCTCAACACAGAATTCAACATCACAGACTACCACTACTTCTCAAATAACTTCGACCGAAACCAGCACCAACCAAACCACAACATCAGCCGGCCCGACAAGAGTTCAAGTTGATCCGTCTTTGAGAACGATCAGCGCGGGCGCCTTTGCGAAATTCAATATCAACATTCGAGCTAACCAAACAGCAAATGTTCTGTTAGCGGCAAGAGCAGTTCCACCCCGCAGCGTCGCAATCTTCACGCAAAATCTCGGCGTGGCCAACCCAGAATTCCATTCAACCCTGACAATCGTAACCTCTGCCGACACACCGATTGGAACGTACGGCATAACTTTGATCGCTTTAGTTGGCGGACAGGAATTCGACACACAAATTGGTCTAGAAGTGACAGCGTCCTCAACCACCATAACCAGCCAGACGACATCGATCGCAGCTGGCGTAGGTCTGTCCATAGCCCTGAGTACCGACCAACACAGTTACGATCCAAATGCAACTGTGAACCTTCAAGGTCGTGTCACGGACGATTCAGGTAGCGCAGTAGCCGACGCAGGTGTATCTGTACAGGTAGATGGACCGACTGGTGCGGAAATCGTCTTCTTGAGCAGCCTCAAGACGGACGCGGCAGGAGTATTCCAAGTAACCTTCAAACTTCCGGCGAGCGCGACAGGCGGAACATTCACGGCTTTCGCGACGGCAACCAAAGGTGGGTTTGCTAGCGCAACAACTCACACAACCTTCGTGGTTGGCACGTCGTCAACCCCCAGTGTCGTGATCAAAGAGGTATACGCAACTGACATGTCAGCAACACGCACCACGACCTTCTCAGCAGGACAAACAGTCTTGATCTGGATTGTAGTAGAGAACAGCGGCGCCACCTTCGAAGGAGTCATATGGGTGCAAATTCGCGACCCCAACGGCACACCGATCTGGATCCAATTCCAGATTTCACAACTTGGAACAGGTCAAACCGTGAAGATCGCTTTCGGTTTCGCAATAACAACCAACATGAAATCTGGACTCTACACCGCAAACGCGTTAGTCTCTGACAAGCTCATCTCCCAAGGTGGGACGTTCCTCGCAAGCGCGAATACCGAGTTCGCGTTAACAGCATGAGGAGGTAAAATTGAAACCAGGGGACCACGGCCTAGAGGACATCATCTCAGGCCTGAACACAATCCGTGAGCAATTGGAATCAGGCGCACAAGCGTCCTCGCCAGACAGAACTAACGATACAAAGAGCTCAGGAAACGCTGATGAAAAGAGTGCCTCCCTAGCGTTGGAGGAGTACTTGGCAAGCAGATTACAACAGATCGGCGAAGTAGCTCCAGAGAGGAAAGAAATCAGGGGGCTGAAGACTGGAAACGGTTGGGATCCAAGTCAGGTCATCGAGCACGTCTTCAAAATCGACCCAATCCCCGTCAAACGGGCAATCGAAGTCGCACTATCCTCGAACAGAACATGGAAAGAAAGACTCCTAAGCATCTTCCGAAGACGAAAACAAGAAGCCAAGATCGTTGGAACCCCCACGGTTGAATTCATTCCAATTTGGAGAGTCAAAGGGTTCCACGAATGCTACTATCTACGCATCAACACCTACAAGGTAAACGTCAAGGACGATGTAGTCGGCGTGGAAGTGGAAGGTGCCAGCCGAGACCTGATACTTGAGAGAAAACACCGCCGCTTCATCCCAGCAGTCCTCTTCGAGCGATTTCGCATGCTAGGATCCCTACTCGCCAGCGAGTCAAAGTACTTCGTCATCAGTGAAGTACTTGAATTGGCAACGAAACGATCCGAGTCAGAACTTACAATGACCGGACTGGGCAAAGCCCTCACCCAAGACGAAGAAATGGCAATGACCGCATGGAGATCGAAACGAATATTCGACCTATCCGATCTCAAAGTTCGAGGCGCGAGAGTAAACGTCCGAGAGTGCACGGTCACGAAGGAGGCGCTGCTCAACAAATTCAGAGATCAAGTAATTCGCATGCCCGAACGGTTCAAACAAATCCTCAGCAACAGGCTGCAGATATCAGAATTGAAACGCATCTACGTTCCTTTCATCAGAGTATCTGTCGAGAAAGGCCTCGTGCCACGCGAGGTCATAGTCAACGGATCCAGTGGAGAACTAGCAGACACCGAACTGCTCGAACTAATCGAGTAAGACCAGTCCTTTCTAAGATTCGGAAAATAGAACAAGTTAATTTGCAGCCAGTCCGCCATCAGACGAAAGTTCCCGTAAAAGCAGGTGGGCTGGCTGCACATTCCAAGAAAAGCAATACCATTTGTGATTCTGGCTTTCCTGATTCTTGTCCCGCCCGTCATTTCACAAACAACCACCCTTATGGTCACTGTCTCGACGAACAAGACTCAATACTCCCCTGCTGAAACCGTCTCCATAGTGGGATTAGTACGCGACAACCAGAACAATGCTGTATTCGGCGCAGGAGTCTCGATCCAAGTCAACGGTCCAGGTAACAACCTGATACACGTCCAATTGGTCTACACCGACCAATCAGGAGCATACTCCGACTCATTCATCCTAGCAGCGAACTCGGTGGCAGGTCAGTACACGTTGTACGTATCTGCCAGCAAATCAGGATACACCAATGCACAGATCCAAACACAATTCTCAGTCGCAGCAACCTCAACTACGACATCTACTTCTCACACAACAACATCATCCTCTTCATCATCGACCACAACAGCTCCAAAACTACCCATGTGTTTGATTGCTACTGCAGCCTACGGCTCAGAACTTACTCCAGAAGTCACCCTACTCAGAAACTTCAGAGACCGTGATGTTCTCAGAACCTCAGCTGGGACAAGTTTCATGCAGGCCTTCAACGCATTCTACTACAGCTTCAGCCCGCAAGCGGCATCCTCCATATCATCAAACAATAACCTCAGAACAGTTGTGAAGGCCATCCTGTACCCACTTGTCGGCATACTGTATCTCTCGAACACAGTGTTCACAGCGACATCGTTCAACGGCGAACTGGCGGTTACGCTGGCGGGAATGTTCGCGTCAATCAGCTTGGGCGTCATCTATCTGGGACCGATTGCATTAGTTCTGTCCCGTTTCTTCAAGTTCAACCGATCTTCTCGATACATTAGAATCATTCAAGTCACCTGCGTGATGATCGTCTTTTCTCTGTTAGGCCTCTTTCTGGCAGAGATAGCTCAGCTGACCGCGCTCATGACAACGACAACAGTTGGAACAGTCCTGAGTTGCTTCGCTCTCGGAAGTCTCCTTCTTCCGTGGCTTTCTGCGCGTATAGGGAAGTAAATGAAACGAGCAGCGCACAAGCAGATGTGCGGAAGAGTAGAGAACGAGTAGGTCTAGCGTCTGGGTTTTTCTTTCTTGCCCTTCATCAGAGCGTCTAATGAAACCGAATTGATCGCATAAACCTTGTAGCGGATGCCGGGTATGTCCCCCATCGCTTTGCCTTCGGCCCCACCAATTCCCTCAATCAGCACCTCATCGTGCTCGTCGATAAAGTTCAGGCCTCCGTCGCCTGGGACGAAAGCCGTTATGACTTTACCATTCTTTATGAGCTGAACTCGTACAGCTTTGCGGACGGCGCTGTTTGGCTGGCGTGATTCCACACCCACCTTCTCTAGCACGATTCCGCGACCCTGAGGTGCACCCTGTAACGGGTCTGCTTTGTAATCGAGCCCAAGCATTCTACGCTTGTAGGGTCGATAATGCCATCTCAGCCGCCTGTGATCTTTCACTGCCTTCCTTGCCGCGAATAGTCCAGCAGCGCCTTGAACCAAACTCATCACTCTAATTCAGATTCGGAGCTGTCAACCTCCGAGTTGCTCTATATGTGCTTATCGTACTGCCAAGTCTTCCTGTTAGTAAGGTTCAACAATTCCCAAGCTGTATTTCCCTCAACACTTCCTTCACTAAAGATAGATTCCCATGGTCAACGTAGAGTTCGGAGTCAAAACCGGGCAGGGCGGATACTCATACGATGATTTGAGAAAAGTGTGGACTGCCGCCGAAGACCTTGGATATGACTCGGCATGGTTGTACGACCACTTTTACGCTCTCGGCAACAAAAATGATCAATGCCTTGAAGGATGGACCACTCTAGCAGCTTTGGCATCTGAAACCAAACGCCTCAAGATCGGCACGATGGTCACCTCAGTCTCCTATCGACAGCCTTCGCTGCTCGCGAAAATGGCCACAACCGTCGACATCATCAGCAAGGGGAGGATGATCCTTGGAATCGGAGCGGGATGGTATGAGGAAGAATACCGCGCCTATGGTTATGAATACCCAGACCAAGCGACGAGAGTTCGTCAACTGAAAGAAGCTCTGATAGTGATTCGAAAGCTCTGGACTGAGGAGCGAGCCACTTTCAAAGGAAAATTCTATTCAACACATGAAGCCATCAACATGCCCAAACCCGTACAGAAGCCAAGCCCGAAGATCCTGATCGGCATAACAAGAGGAAAGAAGACACTGCCCTATCTCGCTGTGAGATTCGCAGATGGTTTCAATCTGGTGGCAGGATCCGTCGAAGAATGCGCAGCCATCCTGGAATCTATCAGAAACTACTGCCTGAAATTCGGCAAGAACCTTGAGAACTTAATCAGCTCCTGGCAGGGATTCATCATGATCGCTCAATCCGAAAGCGAACTGAACAAAATCATAGAAGCGTCTGCGAGAGAACGCGGACAATCAATAGCGGAATTTCGAAAAACGGCTGAAGAGCGACATTTCATCATAGGAAAACCTGAGCAGTGCCTGGAAAAACTCCGACGTTTCAAAGACATCGGAATCAATCACTTCATCCTGATCTTCTCCGATGACACTTCCCTACGTCCCTTGGGAGTGTTCAGGGACCACGTCATCCCGGAACTCAAATGACCCCTAGGATAGTTCAATATTCCAGCATCATACTATGCTTCAGTTGAGATGAGACTAGTCTTGAGTGACGAAACACCCGCCCCGATGTACCCTCCACCTACAAGACGAAAGCTGAAGAAGAAACCGGCAAGAACTCCAAAGTAGATTGCAAATTGAAGGTCACATTCCTGGGATCGGGAGGGTCAGCGGTTAGCGAAAGAAGGGCATGCCCCTCGATCATGCTCGACGAATCTACTGTGTTCGATCTTGGACCTGGAGCCTTGAAGAATCTCAGAGCCTCCCACATTCAAACCGAGAAGATAAGAAAGGTGTTCATCTCGCACCAACACGCCGACCACATAACAGACCTCATCCCATTCCTTTGGGCGATCCAGATCGACGGCCGACAAGCCCCATTGGAAATTTATGGTCCACCCGGATTCAAGGAGATCTTCACGAAGCTTTTGGAATGTACGAGCACGACTGATGGGTTCTTCAAATTCCCTCTGACAATATCGGAAATTGATTTTGGCGCGAAGCTGGGCAACATTTCAACTTGCAGAACATCTCACTCGATCCCGACATTAGCCTTCCGTGTCGAGGAAAATGCCAAGTCGTTCTGCTATTCCGCGGACACGATATACTGTCCAGCAGTGATAGAACTAGCCCACGATGCTGACTTGTTGATTCACGAAGCGACTTGAATGTACGAGCACGACTGATGGGTTCTTCAAATTCCCTCTGACAATATCGGAAATTGATTTTGGCGCGAAGCTGGGCAACATTTCAACTTGCAGAACATCTCACTCGATCCCGACATTAGCCTTCCGTGTCGAGGAAAATGCCAAGTCGTTCTGCTATTCCGCGGACACGATATACTGTCCAGCAGTGATAGAACTAGCCCACGATGCTGACTTGTTGATTCACGAAGCGACTTTCCTGCAGGATCAGCTATCCATAGCTCAACTGACCCTTCATTCTACTGCTGAAATGGCGGGAAGAGGTGCGAGAGAAGCCCATGCAAAGCAACTCGCACTCTTCCACATACCGCCGCCAAACGAACACAGAGAACAGGAATTTCGCTCCGACGCAACAAAAGCATATGGAAAAGAGGTCATCATCGGCACGGACCTGGCTACAATCGAGTTCTAAGCCCTCGCGAGCCCACGAACTAGAGCTTAAATTCCAAACAGTACAATCACCCACAAAAGCTGGGCAAGTTATTGAAAGCCGAAACCTCGAGGCAGTCCTTTCTCGAGAAGTTCAAAAGCATACACGTCGCTTTGACCTTCAGAGACGTCTTCCTTCTTCCTGGCCGCGCTGAAGTTGAGCCGAGTGAGGTTGACGTTCGCACCCGCGTAACGAAAACGCATAACCTGAACATACCTTTCGTCTCATCGCCCATGGATACCGTAACCGAGAGCGATATGGCGATCGCAGTGGCAAGGCATGGCGGGCTCGGCGTAGTTCATAGAAACTGTTCCATAGACGAAGAAGTCGAGATGGCGAAGCGTGTCAAAAGAGCCGAGGCGCTCATTATTCGTGACGTCATCACGGTCGCGCCAGATGATACTGTCGGACAGGCCTTGGCGCTGATGGAGAAGCATAACATCTCGGGGCTTCCAGTTGTCGAGAAGACGAAACTGGTTGGCATTGTCACGGGAAGGGACGTACGCTTCGCGCAGCCAAGCTTGTCTGTGAAGCAAGTAATGACAAAGAATGTTGTCAAGGCGGAGGAGGGCACAAGCATCGAGGAGGCGCAGAGACTTCTCGGGGATCATAAGATCGAAAAGCTACCTATAGTCAATAAGACGGGAGAGCTTGCTGGCCTAATCACCTTCAAGGACATACTGCTCAGAGGAAAGTATCCTGATGCAGCTCGAGACGAGAACGGGCAACTACTATGCGCCGCCGCAGTCTCCCCATTTGATTTGGAACGCGCGAAGAAACTGGACGAATTCGCGGACATCCTCGTTACCGACGTTTCGCACTTTCATAATGCGAATGTCTTCAAAGCTACGAAGACGTTGATGTCCGAGGTTTCCGCAGACGTCATTGTGGGCAATATTGGGACGTACGAGGCGGCGGAGGACGCCATTACTGAGCTAGAACATATCGGTGGATTCAGGGTTGGCATCGGATCCGGGTCGATCTGCACGACAACCGAGATTACGAAAGCTGGCTCTCCAACTCTGTTTGCGACCGCGCAGGTATCGGATGCCGTTGCGAAATATGGCGCAGACATTCCCGTCATAGCCGATGGAGGAATCAGGACGCCAGGCGATGTTGCAATTGCCTTGACCGCCGGAGCCTCTGCAGTCATGATTGGAAACCTATTCGCGCGGTGTAGAGAATCCCCGGGCACGCTCATCACGATCGGAGGACGTTACTACAAGCAATATCGTGGAATGGGCAGCCCCACAGCGCGCGAAAAGCGCTACTCGCTCGACCGCTACAGCCTTCCCTCAAAGGGCGTACCCGAAGGTGTTGAGGGATGGGTTCCCTACAAGGGCGAAGTTAGCATAGTGCTCGACGAATTGGTTTCCGGTCTACGGGCCTCCATGGGCTACGCTGGGGCAGGTAGCGTTCAGGAGTTATGGCGCAAGGCAAGATTGGCGGCTCTCAGTCCGTCGGGAGCAGAGGAAGCTCGTCCGCATGACATACTTCTACCGAGCGAATCCCAGGAAGTCTAGAGACGAAACCGGCCATAGTACGTTTATATAACCTCCGTCATACTTCTCACGTGGAAATTCCTAATGCCCATGATACTCCCTGAGGAGTTGACATCCAAGTCCGTCATCCCAGCCATCCGAGCCCTTATCGTGAAACGACTCGTCGAAGAACACGGGATGACACAGCAAGAAGCAGCTCAGCTTCTGGGAGTCACACAACCTGCAGTGAGCAAGTACCTTCACCATAAACGCGGCGCAGCAATCAGGCTACATGGAATAAAGGCGATCGACGAAGCGACAAACGAGATCGCGAACATGGTCTCTTCACACAAGGCGAAACCCATCGAGGTAATGAGCAAGATCGAAGCAGCCTGCGAATACGTTCGAAGAAACCGCTACATGTGCGACCTCCACAAGAAACTGGAACCTGGAATGGACATAGAATCCTGCCACGTCTGCGAACAGTAAATTAATCACGCCGCACCTCGAAGTTTCAAGCTCTAGGTGACCGTACGTCATGGAAGTCAAAGTTAAAGCCGGAGATAATGCCCCGGATTTCGAAGGACCAACAACAGAAGGAAAGACTCTAGGGCTCAAAGACTTCCTCGGAAAAAAGAATGTCGTACTGTATTTCTATCCGAAGGATGACACGCCAGGCTGCACGAAAGAGGCTTGCAGTTTCAGAGACAACCTGCAACCAATACGATCACTGGGCGCTGAGATCATAGGCGTAAGCGTCGATAGCGTGGAGTCCCACAAGAAGTTCTCAACTAAATTCAGCCTACCTTTCCCGCTGATAAGCGACAAAGAAAAGCGCATCGCAACGGCCTACGGTGTCCTGAGGGTCACAGGAACCACCAACCGAGTCACCTTCATCATCGACAAGAACGGAAAGATAGCGAAGATCTTTCCCAAAGTCGACGTCTCGAAGCATACTGAAGAAGTAGTCGCGGCAATCAAAGAAATATCGTCCTAAGTGGCAGACTCTCAGCTGCTTTCTCACCAACGACATCTGCTAGAACTCGAAGGCGTGTCTGTTGTTGCTGCGACAAGCCCAACCCGCTTCTGACAAGCTTTTTCAATGGTGCCGCATTCCGGTGTGCATAATTATCGCAGACTAGAGGTTGTGGAGTCACAAAGATGAGTCAAGATACGCTGCAGGATTTCGCAGGCGTCTGGATTGGTAAGATGAGCGAGCTCGTCCAGACGATCATAGGCTCGGGACCAATCAAGTACATAGTTAATTGGAGCCGCATGTACGCCCTCTGGCCTGTTCACATTACCACCGCATGCTGCAGCGCTGAGTTCGGGGCCATGATGGGACCCAGACTCGACCCAGAGAGGTTTGGCATGCAGGCCGTTGCCGGAGGCCTCAGACAATGCGACCTCCTTATCGTAGAGGGAACGGTCACCAAGAAGATGGCGAAACGTCTGAAAATCGTGTATGAACAGATGCCGAAACCGCGTTATGTGATCGCGATGGGAGACTGCGCATGCTCAGGCGGCTTATTCCACGATTCATACAGCATCGTCAACGATGTTCACAAACTCTTCCCGATTGATGTATACGTCCCAGGATGCCCCCCGAGACCTGAAGCACTTCTGAGTGCAATCGTGAAACTCCGTGAGAAGATCCGCAGGCAAGAGGTATTCGCGTAATGAGCCAAGTCTCGCTTTCACGAGAGGAAGCTATCATCGGTCAGTTGAAAGCTCGCTTTCCCGAAGCGATCGAGGAGACAAAGATCGACCGCGCTCGACGCGTAACCATACACTTCGAAAAGGACCACGTACAAGAGATCGCCATGTTCATGCGAGACGAACTTGGGTTCGATCACGTCAAAGGCGTAGCCGGTGTGGATTTGCCCACGCAGAAGAAAATAGAGGTCTTGTATTTCGCTGGTTCATATTCGAACGCTGAAGTCCAGGACTTCATTGTTATCCTGAAGGCAAAGCTACCACGCGATAATCCAATAATTGCCTCCGTTGTCTCTGTATGGGAGAGCGCTCATTTCCATGAACGCGAAACCTTCGAAATGTTTGGCGTGAAGTTCGAGGGTCACCCGGACCTCAGAAAACTGCTAACACTGGATAACTGGGAAGGACCGCCTCCAATGCTCAAAGATATCAAATTCCCGGAGATGGGTCAACGATGACAACGGAACCACCGAGCCCGGGAATTTCGATAAGTAAGACTGCGGAACCATCAACCCTTGACGTATCGGTGGGCCCACAGCATCCCGGTTCAGGCCATTGCAGGATTCTAATCCGCGTCGACGGCGACTACATTGTGAGCGCAGATCCGGATATAGGATATGTTCATCGTGGATGCGAGAAAATCGCTGAGTACCGGAATTATGTGAGCAACATTCCACACCTGGAGAGGCCAAATATCGCCGACGCAATTCACCTAAACTGGGGCTACGTGCTCCCAATCGAGGAACTTCAAGGAGTCGTAGTCCCACCTAGAGGAAAATACATCTCAACCATAGCTGCCGAAATGAACCGCATAATGAGTCACCTCTATGGGCTCGCGATCATGCAAGGAGTCTTTTCGGGCCACACGACAATTTTCATGTGGGCCTTCGGCGACCGCGACCTCTTCATAGAACTTGCAGAAATGCTCACCGGCGCCCGCCTGACGTATTCGTTCTTGGTTCCTGGAGGCCCAAGGCGGGACCTGCCTTTCGGATTTGAAGATCGCCTCAGCAGGTTGCTTGATTATTTCGAAAAGAGGCTTGTCGAATATGATCGCATCTTCTTCAGCAATCCATCCGTGATTGCGAGAGCCAAGGGGATTGGTGTCCTCAAAAGAGAAGACGCCAAGAAACTGGGTGTTGTTGGTCCAGTCTTGCGCGCATCTGGTGTCAAGTACGATGTTCGAAAAGTAGAACCCTACGGCGCATACGCCGATCTCGAGTTCGATATCCCGACGTTTGAAGAAGGAGACTCCTACTCACGTTACCTGATAAGATTCGAAGAGATGAAGCAGAGCGTCAGGATAATTCGCCAGGCGCTTGAGAAGATCCCTAAAGGACCCATAGCACGCAAGGCACCACTCGTCGCACCTGAAGGAGAAGCAACCGGCCGTGTCGAATCTTCCCGAGGCGAGATAACCTACCTGGTGATGGGAGACAACAGTGACAAACCCTCCAGAGTCAAAATAATGAACGGATCCTTCCGAAACCTAATAGCGCTCCCATTCCTGGTCCGCAACGTACACGTCGCAGACATGCCGATCATCTACGGAAGCCTAGACTATTGGCCCGTGGAGGCAGACAGGTAGGGAAGATCCTTTGAGTACAGCAGTTCTCGGGGCAATGTATGAAGGGATCAAACACATCTTCAAGCACACTTTCACCATGAAGTACCCCTACCAGAAAGTTTTGCTGCCGAAAGGGTTCCGCGGTCGACATCTACTCTACATGGATAAGTGCACAGGCTGCGGAATCTGCGCATGGATCTGCCCGGAAAGATGCATCTCAATGGTCCCTGTCACCGACAACAAAGAGTATCCGCAAAACCCCGAAAAACGATTCCCACAATACTGGTACGCTCGATGCTGTTTTTGCCATTTTTGTACAGAATACTGTCCAACGGGTGCCCTAGATTACACTCCAGATTATGAGTTGGCTGAATACGATCGCGAGCTGCTCCTCTGGAGCCCCGAGCGACTTTCAAGGCCGCCAACCAACATTGGCGAATATCAATCTGTGTTCCATGGCAAGGATGGAAATCAAGGCGTAACCTTCGAACCAGTGATCAAGCAGAAGTCTAAGTGACCGTTCGTCAAAGTTGAAATCAGAGTTTCCCACTATTCGGCTGCGGGTAACTCATGTCTGAGATACAGGATCACCTAGTTGACAAGATAGACAAGAGAACCAAGGCGCGAAAGCGTAAGCGCGGTCCCTATCGGAAATCTTCGCCGATTCACTTCTGATTTTTGTTTTTCATAACACACGTCATACTTAAATAAATACGCACAATTGTCTGCGCGCACCATCACAATCGAAATGGGATTAGAATGCCAAAAACCCTCGAAATCAAAGACCTGCATGTGAGCATTGAGTCCAAGCAGATTCTGAAAGGCGTGAACCTGAAAGTTGCCCAGGGCGAGATTCATGCTGTTATGGGTCCGAACGGTTCTGGTAAGAGCACTCTTGCGAACACGTTGATGGGCCATCCAAAATACAAGGTAGACAGCGGCGACATACTGGTCAACGGAGAGAGTATTGTCGGCTTGCCCCCGGATCAACGTGCCAAGAAAGGACTCTTCCTGGCCTTCCAATATCCGCTTGAGATCTCAGGCGTTCCACTTGCACAGTTCCTCAGATCCGCCTACAGGTCGGTCAAAGGAGAAGGTCAACAAAAGACTGAGACCAAGGGCGTAGGTGGCGAGATGATCTCAGCTTTGGCCTTCAAGAAGAAGCTGGAGGAGAAGTTGAAGGAAGTTGATCTGGATCCTTCTTTCACAAAACGTTACCTCAATGAGGGCTTCTCCGGTGGGGAAAAGAAGCGCGCCGAGATTCTTCAAATGGCAATTCTTCAGCCAGCCATAGCCATTATGGACGAGACGGATTCAGGTTTGGATATTGATGCGGTGAGGAGGGTTGCCGAGGTGGTTTCTCGGATGGCTGGGCCTGAAATGGGAGTGCTCATCATCACACACTACCAGCGGATTCTCGACTACATCAAACCTCAGTTCGTTCACATCATGGTTGATGGGCGAATATTCCAGTCGGGTGGACCGGAGTTGGCTAGGGTGCTTGAGGAGAAAGGGTATGAGTGGACTGAGCAGCAGACCACTTCGACTGCTAATTGAAGGGAACATTTATTACATATGTCATATGAGGGCATGCTGATACCCTGTGGCGACTAAGCAAACGCTCGACATCGACTATACCAAGTACAATTTCAGAGACGCAGACACCTCCTACGAATACAAGTTCGATAAGGGCCTCACGCGAGAAGTTGTCGAGCACATATCCCGGATCAAGAAAGAACCTGACTGGATGCTCCAGTTCAGGCTACGATCCTACGAACATTTCACGAAGAGACCGCTCCCCGCCTGGGGTGGAAACCTTAACACACTCAAATTCGATGACATGCTCTACTACGCTAGCCCCACCGAAAAGAAGAGCCGATCCTGGGACGACGTCCCAGAATACATCAAGCAAACCTTCGATAAGCTGGGGATTCCAGAGGCAGAAAAGAAGTTCCTAGGCGGAGTCGGCGCCCAGTACGAATCCGAAGTGGTCTACCACAGCCTAAGAGATGACCTTGCAAAGAAAGGCGTCATATTCACAGACACCGACACGGCCCTACGCGAGTATCCTGAACTATTCAAGAAATATTTCAGCACCGTAATCCCACCAGAGGACAACAAGTTCGCCGCACTGAACAGTGCGGTGTGGAGTGGCGGGAGCTTCATCTACATACCCGAAGGAGTCAGCGTAGACGTCCCACTCCAAGCCTATTTCAGAATCAACATTCAGAACATGGGTCAATTTGAGAGAACCCTGATAATCGCAGACAAAAACAGTAGAATCCACTACATTGAAGGCTGCACAGCCCCAATCTACTCGACCGATTCCTTGCACTCAGCGGTCGTAGAGATCATCGCGAAACCTGGTGCACACGTTCGCTACACAACAATCCAGAACTGGTCCAACGACGTGTACAATCTAGTCACGAAGCGCGCCTACGCCTACGCGAATGCAACCGTTGAATGGGTTGACGGAAACCTGGGCAGCAAGCTGACGATGAAATATCCGTCAATATACTTGCTGGGACAAGGTGCGAAAGGAGAGATACTATCAGTCGCCTTCGCCGGCAAAGGCCAACACCAGGACGCCGGCGGCAAAGTAGTACACCTCGCACCGTACACAACTTCCAGAATCACCTCGAAATCCGTCTCGAAAGATGGAGGCAGAACAACCTACCGTGGACTGCTCCATGTGGCTAAAGGAGCGAAGGGTGTGAAGTCGAGCGTACGATGCGACGCGCTCCTCCTAGACGAGTATTCAAGAACCGACACCTACCCATACAATGAGATCAACGAAGACGATGCTACGACAAGTCACGAAGCGACCGTAGGCAAGATCGGCGAAGATCAGCTGTTCTATCTGATGTCGCGAGGACTCTCAGAACAAGACGCGCTCAGCATGATCGTCATGGGTTTCATGGAACCCTTCATCAAAGAACTACCAATGGAATACGCTATCGAACTAAACAGGCTCATCCAGCTGGAAATGGCCGGTTCAGTCGGCTAAACTCTAACCTTTTACTCTCCGTCCCTGAAATGGTTGCTCAGATTCAACCAATCGTGACTACGCAATGTCTGAGCTAACCCTAGCAGAAGCAAGCGAGCAAGTGATAGCAAAGCTCTCCCAAGCGAGAAAAGAACCCGACTGGCTACGGACATTTCGAACAAAATCACTCAAACTCTTTCGAGAACTACCGGCGGAATTATCGAACCTGTACACTAAGTATGCTGATCTCACCGGCGTCGACTTCGAATCGACATCTCTAGAATTACCCGAACCACCACGCGCAGACATCGATAGTGTTGTGAGCAAATTCAAGACTGACCGAGCGATCACGATTTATCAAATAGATTCGAAGACCTTGCCCCCCGAGATTCCGGAAGCTCTGCTCAAGGAGGGCGTAGTCTTTACAGACATTGGAACCGCTATCAGTCGCGATCCAGAATACTTCAAGCGCTACTTCCTCGAGAAAGCGATTCTTCCAGAAGATGACAAGTTCGCTGCTTTGAACAACGCCCTCTTCATGTCAGGATTCTTCCTGCACGTCCCTAAGGGAATCGAGATCACCACTCCATTCAGAATGGTCACAGTGCTATCTTCTGAGGGGAACAGCCTCTTCACGCAGAATTTGATCATGGCAGAGCCGAGAAGCAAATTCACAGTACTCGAAGAACTCTACTCAACAAAGCTAACGCAGCAGTCGAAGAGATCCACGTACAGCGCCCTGTCTGAAGTCTACCTTCACGAAGGGGCAGAGGTTACCTACGCCAGCATCAACAACCTAGCCTCCAACGTGAACATATTCTCAAACAAGAAATCCATCGGCAAACGAGACAGCAAGATTGTCTGGTCGTCGGCGTTGCTCGGTGGCGCCTACACGCGTTCACGTCTGGAGAGCGTGATGAAGGAAGAAGGAGCGTCCTCGGAGAATGTGGAGGTTGTTTTTGGCGCCGGGACACAGCGCTTCGACACAGCATCCAACATCACACATATCGGCCAAAACACCAGCGGGCACGCCGTGTCGAAAGGAGTAGTCAAAGAGAAGGCTAGAGCAGTCTTCAAAGGCATGATCCGGATCGAAAAGGAAGCCAAAAACTCACGAGCCTACTTAGCAGAACATGGAATGATTCTTGGAAAGGACGCACGCGCTGATGCTATACCGGGACTCGAAATAGAAACCAACGATGTCAAGGCGACCCACTCAGCCTCAGTCGCCCAAATCAACGATGAAGACGTTTTCTATTTAATGTCAAGAGGCCTCGCCGAAGACGACGCGAAGAAACTCATCATAGTCGGATTCTTCGAGCCAGTAGTCGAACGGATCCCCGTGCCCGAAGTGGCAAAAAGAATCCGGAGAATCATCGACCTCAAATGGTCTGGCGTGTACGACTTCGAATCATATCTAAAGGCGCGACCACTTGAGGACGAATACTACGAAGAAGAAGCCCACAAACCTCGCGACTTGTTCGAGGGCCACTACAAATACAGATAGGCGTCACCCTGGTACCCCTTAGGGCTTTCTCAGTTTTTCACGATAATGTTCGCGTAGCTTGGCGACCTTCGGCGCAATGACCATTTGGCAATAGGGTTGGTATCGATTGTTCTTGAAGTACTCTTGATGGTACCCCTCAGCTCTGTAGAAGACTGCAAATGGCTCGACTTTTGTGACGAATGACGCATCCCAGATTCCTGAAGCTTCAGTCTCCTTGATGATTTGCTCGGCTGTTGTTTTCTGCTCTTCATTGTGGTAGAAGATCACGGAACGATATTGCGTACCAACATCTGCGCCTTGGCGGTTTAACGTGGTCGGATCGTGCATCGTGAAAAAAATCTGCAGGATCTCCCTGAAAGAAATCGCGCTGGGGTCAAATGTTACTTGCACAGCCTCGGCGTGGCCCGTGGTTCCCGTACAGACCTGCTCATAGGTTGGACTCACGACCGTCCCACCAGAATAGCCCGATTCGACTTTCTCAACGCCTCTCAATTCAATGAAGACCGCCTCAGAACACCAGAAGCAACCGCCAGCTAGCGTTGCCACCTCTCTTGGAGTGCTCATGTTCCTTCCAAACTCTAGATTGATATTCCTGTGAAGTGTCGGATTGCAATGCCGATCACGTAGAGAG
>MEMY01000064.1 GCA_001768965.1 archaeon RBG_16_50_20
TCTGGGATTTGATCAAGCACTTCCTAGAAGAGAAAGGATTAGTTAGACAGCATGTTGACTCTTATGATGAATTCATAGAGACTGGGCTGCAGGCAATAGTCGACGAGACCGGTGAGATCCCAATTGAGATCGAAGACTACCCGCTAAAGATCAAGCTGGGCAAGATCGAAATTGGGACGCCTCGAGTGACAGAAGTCGACGGTTCCGAACGGCAGATATTCCCAACCGAGGCAAGAATCCGTAATCTCACATATGCCGCACCCCTTCATCTGGAAATGACCCCGGTCATCGGAGAGCGTGAAGGTCAAACCGAAATCGTTTACATCGGCGACTTCCCGGTCATGCTCCGCTCCAAGATCTGCCCTCTCTCTCGCATGACTCAAGACGAGCTAATTAGCATCGGCGAGGATCCACTCGATCCAGGCGGCTACTTCATTGTCAACGGAGCCGAGAGAGTTGTAGTCGCACTAGAGGATCTGGCTGCAAACAAAATCCTCGCTGACAAAGAACAGACCGGCGTGCATCCGACCTACAAGGCGAAAATCTTCTCCACAACTGTAGGTTTCAGGGCACGAACCGAGGTCACTCTGAAGACCGACGGTGCAATCTACATTACGATGCCCGGTGTCCCGTCTGATGTGCCGATCGTAGTGATGATGAAGGCACTTGGTTACGAGGAAGACTCCAAAATAGCCGAAATGATCTCGACTGATGATAGCGTGCAAAATTACTTGGCCCCTACTTTTGAGAAGTCCGTTGGTGTGGTCACCCAGAGGGATGCATTGCTTTATATCGGCAATAGGCTGGCGCCCGGGCAGGTTGAAGATTACCGTCTGAAGAAAGCGGAGGCTTCAGTTGACAGGAACTTTCTACCGCACATCGGTCGCAATCCGGAAGAAAGAAAAGAGAAGGCTGCCTGTCTCGCTGAGGTTGGATGTCGTGTAATAGAACTGAAGCTCGCCCGTAGGCAGCCAGACGATAAGGATCATTATGCGAACAAACGTCTCAAACTCGCTGGTTCATTGCTAGCCGAACTTTTCAGAATATCATTCAGGAACCTCATCCGCGACCTCAAGTATCAATTAGAACGAATAACGATCCGCAGACACGCCGAACTCTCAATCAGCAACGCCATCCGCCCCGGAATAATTACCGAACGAATCCAGCACGCAATAGCTACGGGCAATTGGGTTCGCGGCCGTGTTGGCGTTACTCAACTGCTTGACCGAACTAACTTCGCGTCAACGCTGAGTCATCTGCGCAGACTCCAATCTCCACTAAGCAGAAGTCAACCTAACCTCGAAGCCAGAGACCTTCACCCAACCCATTGGGGAAGACTCTGCCCAAGTGAAACGCCTGAAGGATCAAACTGTGGACTTGTGAAGAACCTTTCCCTGAGCGCCGTCATCTCCATCGGAGTCGATTCTAGAGAATTCGTATCCAAACTACGACGGATGGGAGTCATTGGGGTTGACGAAGCGGACAGGAAGTTGCGTGAAACTGGGGCCAAAGCCTTCGTTGATGGACTAATCGCCGGATATGTCCGCGACGCAGACAAGTTGACCGCGGAACTCATTCGCATGCGTCGGAATGGGGAAATCAGCTCCGAGGTGAACGTAGCATACTCGCCTCCTCAAGTTGAGGGCGGAAGGCCTGAGCTCTACCTTAACTGCGATCAAGGACGAGTAAGAAGGCCGTTGATCATAGTTGAGAATGGTAAGCCAAAGCTCACGCGAGAGCATGTTGAGGCCGTTCAACGTGGAGAGATGCGTTGGGAAGACTTGGTAGAGCGCGGCATTATTGAATACTTGGATGCAGATGAGGAAGAGAATGCGCTCATCGCAGTCTCACCCAGCCGGATCAATGAAAGAACCTCTCACCTAGAGATTGCACCGTACACTATCCTAGGAATCGCAGCCTCGCTCATACCATACCCCGAACATAACCAGTCCCCGCGAAACGCGTACGAATCGGCTATGGCAAAGCAAGCCCTGGGCGTGTTCTGCGTAAACTACGCGAACCGCGTCGATTCGCGGGCTCACCTCCTTCACTACCCGCAGGTCCCGGTGGTCAGAACCAAACCGATGGACATCATAAGCTTCGACAGCCGACCAGCCGGACAAAACTGTGTTGTTGCGCTGTTGTGCTACCAAGGCTACAATATGGAAGATGCTATCATAATCAACAAATCCTCGGTTGATAGAGGTCTCTTCCGATCAACCTTCTACCGCGTCTACGAAGGCGAATGTAGACAATATTTGGGAGGTCTCCGCGATAAGTTCGAAGTACCTGAAGCCGGCATACGCGGGTACAGGGGCGACAGATACTACCGCCTCCTTGAAGAAGACGGCGTAATATCGGTTGAATCAGATGTCACCGGCAACACTGTACTGATCGGAAGAACTAGTCCCCCAAGATTTCTTGAGGAATATCGAGAATTCGAAGTAAAAGGCCCGACCAAGCGAGACTCATCCGTTGGCATGCGTCCCTCGGAGGAGGGCGTCGTCGACGCGATCTTTCTGAGTGAATCAATTGAAGGAAATCGCTTGGTCAAAGCTCGAGTGCGTGACACACGAATTCCCGAGCTGGGAGACAAGTTTGCTTCGAGACATGGCCAGAAAGGGGTCATCGGAACACTCATCCCCCACGAGAACATGCCTTTCACAGAGCAAGGTATCATCCCCGATGTTATCATAAACCCACATGCGATACCGTCACGAATGACCATCGGCCAGTTTGTTGAGGCAGTTGCGGGTAAGGTTGGCAGTCTGAGAGGGGAACCAGTCGACGGAACCGCATTCAGCAATGAGAGACCAGACGTTTTGCGTGAAATGCTCCTCGAACTAGGCTTCCAGCACAGCGGCCGTGAAGTGCTCTATAATGGCGTTGACGGCCGAAAACTTGTCGCGGACATCTTCATGGGCGTCGTCTACTATCAGAAATTGCACCACATGGTCTCAGACAAGATGCACGCGCGCGCTCGCGGGCAAGTGCAAATGCTTACCCGCCAGCCCACAGAGGGCCGCGCGAGAGGAGGCGGTCTCAGATTCGGTGAAATGGAACGAGACTGCCTGATCGGCCATGGAGCATCAGCTTTGCTGAGAGACCGACTGCTGGAGGAGTCAGACAAATACACGGTTATGGTCTGCGAGACATGCGGACTGCTAGCCTACCATGACGTGAAACAGAACAAGTACATCTGTCGCATCGATGGGGACAAAGCGGTGATTTCTGCTGTTCAGTTGTCTTACGCCTTCAAGCTTCTTCTACAAGAGCTAATGGCGCTCGGTGTGGCCCCGCGCCTAGAAGTGTCGGAGCGTGCTTAGAATGTCAATGCCAGAAGAAGCAACCAAAATAATCGGCAGCATCCATTTCACCCTCATATCACCTAGCGAAATCAGAAAACTATCCGCTGTTGAAGTTCAAACTGCCGACACGTACGATGAAGACGGGGTCCCAATCGTTTCCGGATTGATGGACGGCCGCCTTGGCACACTTGAACCTCGCCAAAAATGCAAAACCTGCGGAAACACCGCCTCCGCATGCCCAGGCCATTTTGGTGCTATCGAGCTCGCGGAACCAGTCGTTCACGTGGCTTTCGCCAAATTGATTCACAAGCTCCTTCAAGTCACTTGCCGCAACTGTGGACGTATTCTACTCTCAGGCGACAAAATCAAAGCATACAATGAGCTCATGCAGAAGGAGCAGAAGCAGCTCAACGAAGTACCTTCCACTTTCTATGAGGCAGTAATGAAAGACGCCAAGAAGAGCCAGGAATGCCCTCACTGTGGAGCTCGTCAATACCCGATCGAGCATGGAAAGCCAACGACGTTCCACGAGATGATAGATGGAGGTGCCTCCAGGTTAAACCCGAGCCAGATCCGAGAGCGCCTCGAACGCATCCCCGACGACGACCTCAGACTTCTCGGAATGGAACCCACAACGGCCCGTCCCGAGTGGATGATCCTTCAAGTCCTGCCAGTCCCCGCTGTCACTGTTCGACCATCAATTACTCTCGAGTCGGGCATCCGCTCTGAAGATGATCTAACCCACAAACTCGTTGACATCATAAGAATCAACCAGAAACTGAAGGAATCGCTGGAATCCGGAGTCCCAGTCAACATAATACAAGAACTTCACGAGCTACTCCAATACCACGTAACCACATATTTCGACAACGAGGTATCAGGTTTGCCTCCTGCCCGACATAGGTCAGGCCGAGCGCTCAAAACTCTCAGTCAACGCCTCAAAGGCAAGGAAGGAAGATTCAGAGGCAATCTCTCTGGAAAGCGCGTAGATTTCTCGGCTAGGACCGTCATTTCGCCTGACCCGAACATCGATATTAACGAAGTTGGAGTCCCGATGGACGTTGCTCAAAGGCTCACAATTCCGGAGAGAGTCACACCGTGGAACGTTGAGGAACTTCGAAACCTCATTCGCAACGGACCCGATCAATATCCGGGCGCCCTGTACATAGTGAGACCAGACGGAAGGAGAGTTAGACTCGAATTCGTTACTGAACGCGAGAGCTTGGCCGAAGCGATTCAGCCCGGCTTCATCGTTGAACGACATATTCGAGATGGAGATATTGTCCTCTTCAACCGGCAGCCCTCTCTACACCGAATGTCGATAATGGCACATAGAGTGAAGGTCCTGCCCTACAAGACCTTCCGGCTCAACCCGTGCGTCTGTCCGCCTTACAACGCCGACTTTGACGGAGACGAAATGAACCTTCACGTCCCGCAGGGCGAAGAGGCGAGGACCGAAGCAAAATTGCTGATGCAGGTGCAAGACCAGATCCTTTCCCCGCGTTACGGAGGTCCAATCATAGGTGCCAAGACCGACCTGCTCACAGCCGCTTATCTGCTAACGAGAAAGTCCACTTACCTCACCAAAGAGGAAGTTGGGAAGTTGCTCACTGCAGCTGGATTCAGTGGCGAGATTCCTGTTCCTGAAATTAAGAGACCAGTCGAGTTGTGGAGCGGAAAGCAAATCTTCAGCATTTTCCTCCCGCCGGGATTCAATTTCGTGGCCAAATCCAGCATGACCACAAAAGAAGACGGTAGCACAGTTGTCGTCAAAGATGGAAGACTCCTGCAAGGTGTCATAGACAAGAATACTATCGGCGCTGAGAGGTCTGAAAGTCTCTTCCATCGAATCGTCAAGGACTACGGATCTGAAACCGGACGCAGCTTTCTGAACAGCTTGAATAAGCTTCTAGATCGTTTCATAACCTTGAGAGGCTTCTCTTACGGCATAAACGAACTCGACATTTCAGATTCTGTTCGAGACAAAATATCGAAGGCCATCAAGAAAGCCGAAGAACGTGTTAGAGATCTGATCGAGCAATACAAGACCGGCACACTGGAGAGGTTACCCGGCCGGTCACTACAAGAATCCCTTGAGCTACGCATAATGGATGAATTGTCCAAAGCACGTGATCAAGCTGGTGAACTTGCAGAACAGTATTTGATGACCGAGACTGATAATGCAGGAGTGATCATGACTAAGACTGGTGCCCGTGGTTCGATGCTGAACATCGCTCAAATGGTCGCCAGTGTAGGACAGCAGTCGATTCGAGGTCAACGAATCAGACGCGGATACAGGGATAGAGCGCTCTCCTTCTTCGATAGGGGGGATGCGGGTGCAGAAGCTAGAGGCTTCGTCTATGCGTCATACCAGGAAGGGCTGAGTCCGATTGAATTCTTCTTCCACTCCATGGGTGGCAGAGAAGGGCTCGTTGACACAGCGGTTAGAACGCAGCAGAGCGGTTACATGCAGCGCAGGCTCATTAACGCTCTTGAGCACATCAGAGTTGAGTACGACGGCACCGTTCGTGACTCAAGAGGCGACATCATACAATTCAGGTATGGTGAAGATGGTGTTGACACCGCAAAGAGCGATCATGGAAAAGCTGTAAACACCGTACGGCTAGTTGAACGAGTTCAACTCACCATCGAGAAGGGTGCCAAGGCAACTAAGTCATACGTTGAGAAGAAGATCGAGGAGGTTAGAGAGGATCTTACTCCAAGTCTCGCCGAGCAACTCAAGGTGAGCCTACTGGAGGCTAAGCTCACGAGGAAAGGAGTAGATGAGGCCGTGAAGGAGGCGGTCAAGAACTATCGCAGATCTATGATAGAGCCGGGCGAAGCTGCAGGAATCGTTTCAGCCCAGTCAATAGGTGAACCTGGAACTCAGATGACGCTCAGGACGTTCCACTTTGCAGGCGTGCGAGAACAGAACGTCACTCTCGGCCTTCCGAGATTGATTGAGATCGTTGATGCACGTAAGATTCCTTCGACTCCGATGATGGTCGTCTTCCTCGACAAGAAACATCGAGCCAGTCGTGAGAAGGCACAGCAAGTTGCGACGAGCATTACGCACACGGCCCTGGGTGATATTGCTTCAAAGCTGGAATCAGACATCACAAAAATGCGCATACTCGTTACCCTCAACGCCGAACCTATGAAAGAGCGTGATGTCACTCTCAAAAACGTGAAAGCAGCTGTAACTCCAGGCGGCTGCAAAGTCGAAGTTGAAGGGAAGATCGTTCACATTACGCCGCAAGAAATGGACATCCCACAATTCAACAGACTCGTCCTACGCCTACCATTAATGCACGTCAAGGGTATCCCACAAGTTAAGCGGGCTCTCGTCATGGAGGAGAAGACAGGCGACAAGAGCGAATGGGTCATCAGGACTGAAGGCTCCAATCTGGAGCTAACTCTTGAAACAGAAGGCGTTGATACCGCTAGGACTACGTCAAACAACATGCACGAAGTGGCTGAAGTGCTTGGGATCGAGGCCGCCCGAAACGTGATAATCAAAGAGGCCACGGCTGTGCTAGAAGAGCAAGGGTTAGACGTCGACGTCCGTCACGTCATGCTGGTCGCCGATGCAATGACGGCCTCGGGAGAGGTGTTGCAAGTGGGAAGGCATGGGGTTAGCGGTGAAAAAGCTAGCACATTGGCAAAGGCTGCCTTCGAGATCACCATCCCAACAATCGTCGATGCAGCCATCAAAGGCACCCGAGACACTCTGAGGGGTGTTGCAGAAAACGTAATCGTGGGACAACAGGTGCCCATGGGAACAGGTCTCATCGAAGTCTACATGTCTATGCCAGAGAAGGGTAAGAAATAATGCAAACCACAAAGGTCGACGTGAATAAGCAGATCCAGATTGCTGTGAAGACGGGCAAAGTTTCGTTCGGCATTAAAGAGGCTGTGGACGCGGCAAGATTCGCGAAGGCGAAACTTCTGATAATGGCCTCCAACTGCCCTGAACCCCATAAATCGGACATAATACAATACGCCAAGCAATCCGATCTACCACTCTACAACTACCAGGGATCAAGTGTGGATTTGGGATCTGCATGTCTGAAACCTTTCGTGGTGTCAGTTCTAACGATACGAGAACCGGGTGATTCCGAAATACTGAGACTGGCAGCGCGCTAAAACATGAGTACATCTCGAATTAGACTCGGCGGAGACGAGATGCGCTACATAGCGCTATTCGAAAACATAACCGGCGCGACAGCAAACGATTGTGTAATCGATGGCGAAGGAGATCGTATAATCTTCGTCGCTAAGCCAGGGGAAATGGGGCTCGCAATAGGCAAAGGCGGCAAGAACATCAATATGCTGCGTAAGATGACAGGAAAACCAATCGAGGTTGTAGAGTTCGGCGATACGGTGGAAGGTCTCGTACGCAATTGTCTCGCTCCGGCTAAGGTGAAGGAGATCCGAATAACGGAACGTCCCGATCGAAAAATCGTCGTAGTCGAAGTGGATCCCAAGGACAAGGCTCTAGCAATCGGAAAGAACGGAAGAACAATCGATAAGACTAGGATGTTGGCCAAGCGATATTACCAGATTGACCACGTGCAGATAGCGTAGATTTTTTCCTGCGTTCGTTAACTGTAACTTGCATTTGCTGGAAAAGGACTGTATATACGACCTCGTACTTTGGGTGCGAAGGCAAGTTATACGGCAAAGCTCACCGAGAGCGTTGAGCATAGCAAGCGAGGTCTGCAGTTTCAGGTCGCCTTGTCATGAGGATAGTCGTCTGCGTTAAGCAAGTCCCGGACGTAGCTGAGATCAGAATCGACGAAGTTACTCACACGCTCGTTCGGGCTGGCGTGCCAAGTATACTGAACCCGTTTGATGAGTTCGCTGTCGAGGAGGCTCTGAGAATACGTGAGAAACACGGTGGAACAATTACAGCGGTCAGCATGGGGCCGCTCCAAGCAAAAGAGGCATTGTTCAAATGCCTCGCGATGGGGGTGGACCGCGCTGTCTTGCTCACGGATGTGTTCTTTGCCGGGGCTGACACATGGGCCACTGCAAAGACACTCGCCATGGCCATTCAGAAGCTCGGCTATGATCTGATCATATGTGGAATGAAAGCTGTCGACGGGGAGACTTCACAGGTCGGTCCGGAGATCGCGGAACTTTTGGGAATGCCGCACATCTCATACGTGAAACGAGTTGAAGTCGAGATGGAATCAAAATCAATTACAGCGGAAAGAATGACCGAGCAGGGCTACCAGTTAATTAGAGCCACAATGCCGTGCCTACTCACAGCAACTAAGGCTCTAAATGTTCCAAGGATTCCCACTCTGCTTCATCAGATGGCCGCCAAGAAGAAGAACGTCGAAATCATGAAGGCTGTGGACATCGGTGCGCAGCGAGAGGAGGTAGGGCTTCCGGGTTCGCGCACACAAGTCACCAAGGTTTACACTCCTCAATATCGAACCGGCGGAGGTACCATTCTGACCTCAGAGAATCTGCCGAATGCAGTGGCGACTCTAAAAGAGCTGTTGAAGAAGGAGAGGATCGTTTGATGGTCGATGAGAACAGCACTGGAATATGGGTTATAGGAGAAGAAAAGGAAGGAAAACTTGCTCCTGTTACGCTTGAGCTTCTCACTATTGGGAGACAGCTCGCTGATTCGCTCCGACAAGAATTGGTCGTCGTTATAATAGGTCATCAACTAGAGCATATGTCACGGCTTCTAGTCGACTACGGGCCTGACAAGATTCTCCTTGTTGCTGGGGAGGAAACAAGATACTTCATTCCAGAGACTTATTCCGAAGTACTAAGTGCGCTTGTAGAGCAGCGCAAACCCTTCGCCATCTTGTTTCCCGCAACCTACGACGGAAGGGATGTCGCGGCAAGGCTGGCAGCCAAGCTAGGTGTAGGTTTGGCTGCAGATTGCACTGACCTAAAGATCGATGAGGCAGGGCGTTTTGTGCAGGTCCGGCCTGCTTTTGGTGGCAATCTGATGGCAGTAATCCATCAACCCACTGCGCGCCCACAGCTAGCCACGCTGAGACCTCGAATGGTCAAACCAAACAAGTCCGGAAGGAAAGTCTCGCCTTCAGTTGAATACATCAAGCCTAGGATTTCAGCGAAACCGTTCACCAAGTCGCTGTTGAGGACAGTGCGAGAGGTCGCCGAAGAGAGCGGGAATCTGGACGAGGCAGAGGTGGTGATTGGAGTTGGGAGAGGCATAGGTAGCAGCGAGAACATGCGGATAGTCAATCACCTCGCAACTCTGCTCAAGGCGGCAATCGGCGGTTCGAGAGGAGTGGTGGACGCAGGCTGGCTCCCACATACCCAACAGATCGGTCTGACGGGCCGGGTCATTTCCCCAAAGATGTACATGGCTCTGGGGATATCGGGCGCAGTACAGCATCTTGTGGGTGTCAGGACTGCGAAAGAAATCATCGCCATAAACAAGGATCCCGAGGCCCCGATATTCAAGGTGGCCACCTTCGGCATCGTCGCTGATATGTTCTCGGTTATTCCGTTGCTTGCAAAAGAGCTGGAACCTCCAGCTCCACAGACTACTTAGTGACCTCCAGACAGGCCTCAGCTAAGTAGACGAAAGTGAGACCAATCGCGCGACTCCCGCCAAATGACATACAGCAGTTGTCTTGGCAAATTCAGGCGCGTTTTCTTCATCCTTGTTGCAGAATCGGTTCATGATTCTGACGTTGCCTCAGACCCTCTCAAGAAGAACCTACCCTGAGGCTCGGCTCTGCTGATCTTACACGCTTTAATGCTCGACTCCGCTGCTTAGGGAGGAGGGAATGCTAGTTGGAAAAGGCAAACAAAATTTGGATTAATGGTCAGCTACTCGACTGGAATGATGCGAAGATACATTTCGCATGCACTTCACTACGGGACAGCTGTTTTCGAGGGGCTGCGTTGTTACAGGACAGATCGCGGCCCTGCGATTTTCCGACTATATGATCACGTTTGGAGGCTTGTTAACAGCGCAAAGATCTATCTGATGGATCTTCGTTGTGGCCCAGACGAGATCGGCGAAGCAATTAAGGCTACGGTAAAGGCCAACCGACTGGAGCAATGCTACATTCGATCCATTGCATTCTATGGTTATGGGGAAATGGGCGTGAACCCTCTGCCAAACAAGGTCGATTTGGGCATTGACGCCTGGCGATGGGAAGCCTACCTCGGAAAAGATGAAGCGAAAAATGGCGTCCGTTGCATGGTCTCATCGTGGCGTCGTATCGATCGGTTGACCCTCCCGCCTCAGGCGAAAGCTTCAGCTAACTGTGGCATGGTATCGGAGGCTACTGGCGAGAACGTCTTTCGAGTGAAGCGTGGAATTCTTTCGACGCCGCCTGCATCGGCCGGTATACTAAGAGGGATCACCCGAGATAGTGTGATTCAGCTAGCCGGGGATGTTGGCGTCGAATGCAAACGAATAGAGATCTCGCGAGAAGAGCTCTATACCTCAGATGAACTTTTTCTATGTGGGACTGCCGCCGAACTCACACCAGTGAGGGAAGTTGACGGATGAAAGGTCGGGGAATGGGGAATATTCAGTAACACGCAAATTTCAAGCCGCATACGAGGATGTCGTGCGCGGTAGGAACCAGAAGTATGAACACTGGCTGGAATATGTAGTGTAGAAACATAGCCGCAGTTGGAAGCCTGACCACAAAGCCAGCAAACAGGGATCGAAGTAATTCGGCTTTTGTGCTATTGTTCCCCGAATTTGATCCCTTGAGCTAGAGGCAGCTGATCGCTCCAGTTTATCGTGGTTGTTTGGCGTCGCATGTATTGTTTCCAAGCGTCTGATCCTGCTTCCCTGCCGCCTCCTGTTTCCTTCTCTCCTCCGAAGGCTCCGCCGATCTCGGCTCCGGAAGTGCCGATGTTCACGTTGGCGATTCCGCAGTCACTGCCTATCGCAGACAGGAACTTCTCCGCCTTCTTCAGTGATTCCGTGAAGATCGCTGATGAAAGCCCCTGTGGCACCTCGTTGTGTAGTCTAATTGCATCGTCAATCGTTTCATAGGGCATGATGTACAAGATCGGGGCGAATGTCTCCTCGCACACGAGTTGAGTATTTCCTGGGACGCGTACGATGGCCGGTGTTACGTAGCAGCCGGGTCTGTCGATTTTCCTGCCGCCCGCTGTAATCTTGGCGCCTTGACCAGGCAGGGCTTCAAGTGCTTTCATCATCGTGTCGACCGCGTCCTGATCCACCAAAGGCCCCATCACGCTGTTTGGATCGAGCGGGTCACCAATGCGCACCTGAGCATAAGCCTTCACGAGCCGCGTGGTCAGCTCTTCGATGATCTTCTTCTGGGCGATGATTCTTCGGGTTGTTGTGCAACGTTGTCCGGCTGTTCCAACAGCCGCGAAGAGTATGGCTCTAACTGCCAGGTCGAGATTCGCATCTTCCGCAACAATGATTGCGTTATTGCCGCCGAGCTCCAAGATCGTCCTTGCCAATCGTTTTGCAGCCGCCTCAGCGACGCGCATGCCCATGGCTGTTGAACCGGTCGCTGAAATCAGGGAGATCCGTTTATCGTTGATCAGCCGTTCGCCGACTACCGATCCCTTTCCCACGACGAGGCTGAAGATACCTGTGAGTCCGTTTGCTTTCATTACGCGGTTAACAGTATGTTGAAGGGCGATTGCGCAGAGAGGTGTCTTCGAAGAGGGCTTCCAAACCATGGTGTCTCCGCAAACAGCAGCTATCATCGAATTCCAAGACCAAACCGCCATCGGGAAATTGAAGGCGGTCACGATGCCGATTACTCCCAGCGGGTGCCATTGCTCGTACATTCGATGGGAAGGCCTCTCAGATTGCATCGTCAAACCGTAAAGTTGTCGTGATAGTCCCACGGCGAAGTCCGCAATATCAATGGCCTCCTGTACCTCGCCCGTGCCTTCCGGAATGATCTTTCCCATTTCCAGCGTAACGAGCTTGCCAAGAGGCTCTTTCATTTTGCGGATCTCGTCGGCAATCTCGCGGACAATCTGACCCCGCTTCGGCGCGGGGATCATTCGCCATGTCTGGAAGCTCTCTTGTGCAGTATTGATCACGTGTTCATAGTCCTGTTCGGATGCAAGTGCTATCTTCGCGATCACCGAACTATCGATTGGTGTGATGACGTTCAGTATGTC
This sequence comes from archaeon RBG_16_50_20, assembly GCA_001768965.1. Lineage (GTDB taxonomy): Archaea > Thermoproteota > Bathyarchaeia > 40CM-2-53-6 > 40CM-2-53-6 > FEN-987. The sequence goes on from MEMY01000064.1 coordinate 12,444, forward strand.
TCTAGCCTTGATGTCGCTCCAGTCGTCAGGCCCGGCACATGCGCCCGGGTTCATCTCTTGGATCCCCAGCTCTTTCAGGAACGGGTGTTTTTGGTAGCCTAGCGCTAAGCTTACAGTCATGGGTCACAAATTCCTTTACATTTACGAAGAACGAAGCCAGTTTTATTGTTGCCGACCTGAGTCAAGGTACGGAAAGGATTTTCTCAGGACGACTTGTGTGTCACTTTTTTGTATTCTTGCTTGGTGCTGGTTCGTCATCAATTAACGGGCCTGAATCTCCCTCGGTGCTACCGGACCCTTCGCAAGCATCGCAGACAAGTTTTCCACCGCCGAAGCACTCCTGGCATTTGCTCTCGACAATGCCTCGACCATCGCATATGTCGCATTCAACGGATCCGGTACCAGAAGGAGCCAGCAGCTTACCCGTGCCTTTACATTCATCGCACTTAGCTGGGAGTAAGCCACTACCCGTACACTTGGCACAATTGACTTCGCCGGCTCCGCCACACGTAGCACATTTCAAGGTGGAAGATACCTCCTTCATAGAGTCGTGATCAATCAGAAGCGGTTAAGATTAGACGATGCCTGAAGTTAGGATCAGGAATAGAAGAAAGGTGGCCTACTATTTAGCCTATGTTCTTCCATTGAGATTTCTTAGGGGAAAAAAGCAGGGTCTGAATTGACTCAGACCCCTTGATTATCTGTCGATGTGCCTTACACTTGTTTGTACTTGTCGTCTAGTGTTTTGCCTTGTCGAAGCGCTTTTCCACATCAGCCCAATTCACGACTTCCCACCATTTGTCGACATAAGCGCCCCTGTCAATCTTGTACTGCAAATAGTAAGCGAAATCTCGCCGCTTCAATCCATCTTCCCCTAACTCCCGCTATTAGCTATAAGTGGCAAACATGAACAGACCTCGGATTCGAATCAGCGTTGAGTTCAGGCTGCAACCGGATCACTGTTACTCCTTTGGAGAAACGACTCGAGGCGTATGAGCGATTTCAGGAGTTACTTGCGCGAGGAAAATCAACAAATCAAATAGTGCGCACAATTTCAAGACGCTTCGAAGTTAGCCGCGGCGCGATTTATGCTTGGACGAAGGGCGCGTCGCCCTTGGGAAATAGAGCTGGAAGAATCACCCACACCGAGGAGCTGTTTTACGTCATCGGGGCCTTGTTAGGTGATGGAAGCATCTACTTTTGGAAAAATAGTTACCAGATTTGGTTGCTCGGAGAAAGGGAATTTTGCACGAAATATGCTGAAAAGGTTTCTGCTTGCACGAGCAACGGGAAAGCGAAGACGTATCCCTACCGAGGTAGAAATGTCTGGTTTGTGAAGTTTCAGAATGCGGAACTTTACTTCTTGATGCGAAGAATTCGCGAGAATATCAACATTCTGACGGATCTGCTCATTCGGGGGGATCATTCCATGAACTCGTTGCAGCTGATCGAGGGATTTTTCGACGCCGAGGGATGCGTGAAGGTGATCAAAGAGAAGGTCAGAAGGACTCCTAAGATAAATCTGGACTTCAGTAACACCAGCCTTACCCTCCTAGAGTTCATTAGAAGAGAGCTCAAACATACGCTCGGTATGGAAGGGCGGTTAACTTCTCAAAAAGATACGAGGCCAAATCGCCAGATAATGTATCACTTACGAATATACCGCAAGGATGCTATTAGGAAATTCCTGCTAAACGTGAGCACGATAAAGCTGAAGCCCGAAAAAGTGAAGTATGTGGAAAACTGGTTAAGAAAGTAAGAAAAAAGAGGTAGGAAGGAAACGATTCACTTTTTGGCTTTCTCGAATCTGGTTGCCACATCGTCCCAGTTTGCGACCTTCCACCATTCGTCGACGTATTTTGCCCTGTCGTTCTTGTACTGGAGGTAATACGAGTGTTCCCATACGTCTATGCCGAGAAGTATGGGGAGTTGTGCTAGGTGCATGAAGTTCTGTTTCTCGATTTGCGTTAGGACGAGCTGGTCTGTGCTGTCGTCGTAGAGCAGGAGTGCCCATCCAGAGCCCTCCACGGTCTTTGCTGCGTCTGAGAATTGCTGTTTGAACTTGTCGAAGCCATCGAAGTCTTGTTTGATTTTGTCCCCGATGGATCCGCCGGGAGCTCCGCCTCCCTTCCCTGGTGATGCCATGTTCGGCCAGAAAATGCTGTGAAGCACGTGTCCGCCAAAGTGGAAGCTGAAGTCTCTTAGGACCGCCTTTATGTCGATCTGGGCCTCGCCCTTTCTGGCTTTTTCTAGCTTTTCAAGAGCGCCGTTGGCACCATTGACGTAGGCCAAGTGGTGTTTGTCGTGGTGGAGTTTCATGATCTCTTCTGAGATTACTGGTTCGAGCGCGTTGTATTTGTACGGCAATTCCGGAAGAACATACTTGTTTGACATGGGGCCCCACGTTTGCCCCTTGCAACATAAACTTTTCATTGAACAAAAATGGTCGGTTCAACGGTCGAAATACGTCTTTCTAGACCAGTTGCTTTACTTCTTCAGTAATCGCCTGGCCGAGGTACCCGTAGACAGCGAGTTTCACTACTTTGAGCCCTAGCAATGCGCACTTTATTCGAGTCGGGCCGGGGTCGATGCCCATGAGTTCAAGGACATTGGATTTGCCCATGGCCTTCACATCGTCGAGCGACTTACCCTTGATGACCTCTGTTAACATTGAGGCAGACGCTTGACTTATCGCGCAACCCTTACCCTTGAACCGGACATCGTCAATCTTGCCATCATTGATTTTGAGCTGCATCTCAATTATGTCGCCGCACAGTGGATTTGAGTCCTTAGCACGAACATCCGCATTAGCTAGGTCGCCGAAGTTTCGAGGGTTCCTGTAGTAGTCGAGGATTATGTCCTTGTAAATGTCTGAGCTCATGGGTTGAATAGCTTCCTGGCCTTTTCGAGTGCGTTGATGAAGACATCAACTTCCTCATTCGTGTTATAAATGTAGAAGCTGGCTCTAGACATAGCTGGGACGTTCAAGAACTCCATCAATGGCTGCGCACAATGGTGCCCAGATCTGATAGCGATACCTTCCTCATCCATGATCGAAGCAAGGTCATGCGCATGGATGTCTCCTAGATTGAAGGAGATGACTCCAACTCTCTTGGTGACCTCTTTGGGGCCATAGACGACAAGACCATCGATCTCCGTCATTCTGGTTAGCGCGTAACCTGTGATTTGTTTTTCATGATCGTGAACTGTTTCCATACTCACGTTGCGGAGATAGTCGACCGCGACGCCGAGCCCAATCGCTCCCGCGATGTTCGGGGTTCCCGCTTCGAACTTGTACGGGAGATCCTTCCAGGATGCGCCGGTAGTGTGTACCTCTTTGATCATCTCTCCTCCACAAAGGAACGGAGGCATGTTTTCGAAGTGCTTGCTCTTTCCGTAGAGAACCCCAATGCCAGTCGGGCCCATCATCTTGTGCCCAGAGAACGCCATGAAGTCGCAATCCAAGTCTCTTGCATCAACACGCATGTGTGGAACGGACTGTGCAGCGTCCACAAGAACCAGTGCTCCAAATCGATGGGCGGCTCTTGTGATTTCTTTGATAGAGTTTATCGTGCCGAGCACGTTGGAGGCATGCGTTATGCATACGATCTTTGTTCTTTCATCAATCAATTCGTGAATTTCGTCTTGTCGGAGGTGCCCTTCCTCGTCTATCTTGATGAATTCGAGCTTCGCGCCTTTTTCGTTAGCCAATTGCTGCCATGGGACAATATTGCTGTGGTGCTCCATTATTGTTAGAACAATCTTGTCTCCCTGTTTGATGTTTGCTCTGCCCCAGGCGTAGGCGACTAGGTTGATTGCTTCCGTTGCATTGCGAACGAAGACTATCTCCTCAGTCCGATTTGCATTGATGAACTTCGCTATCTTTTCGCGCGCCTCTTCGTGAGCGATCGTGGCTTCTTCTGCGAGTTTATGGATTCCGCGATGGATGTTTGCATTGTATTCTCGATAATACTTGTCGAGTGTCTCGATCACTTGGATTGGTTTTTGGGATGTTGCTGCATTGTCAAAATAGATGAGCGGTTTTCCGTTGACTCGTCGCTTGAGTATTGGAAAGTCCTCTCGGATCCTGGGGACGTTTATGGTTGCTAGTTTCTCAACCAATTCTTAGACCTGCGGGCGCGGCTTGACTATGGGGAATATAACGTATGTCATGATATAAACTCTCCAGCCAATTCTCGAACGGGTCACAGCTGCACGTATACACTCGTTCCCTCGACCCTCAACTTATAGGTTCTCAGAGGCATGGTCGCGGGTGGGTTTTGAACAGTTCCGGTCCTGACATCGAAGCGCGATAGGTGAAGGGGGCATGTGACTTCTGAATCAATTAGGAATCCTGTTGAGAGATCTGCCGTTTCATGAGTGCAGATTCTATCTACCGCGCAAAGAGTCCCTTCAATATTCACAATCATCAGACGAATCCCCGCTACATCAACTGGATGCATGGTTCCAGGAGGAACATCAGAGAGCTCGCAAACTTTCACATATTCGCTCAAGGTTGGTTGCACGTTCATGAGCAATCGCGAAGCTTCAGTTCGGTTAGATGAGATGAGCACTAGTTACCCTTTTTGGTCTTGGCAATTGTAGGGGCCTCGGTTCTCATGTCGAAAAGGCAATCACATGGCGCCGTTGCCGTCTGATTCTTCATTTGAATCTCTCGGGGCACCGTAAATAGAGTCGCAACTGTAATTTGGGAACTCCTAAAGAACACAACCCTCGAACATCATCTGAGGATTTTCCACTTGGAGTTGGAGGCTGCGGAGAGAAAGGCGGTCGAGTTACTCAGGAGCCGGCTAGAGGCGGGTTCTATTACGGTCCTAAATGCGAAGCTCGAAACGGAACCAAACGACCACATAATAGTCAATGGAGTTTTCGAAGACAAGAAAGGTAATCAACGCAAGTTTGAAGTCAGATTCCAGATAAAACAGGATCAAGCGCAAGTAGTCAACTGGTACGTTTCGTCCTAGACGCTCCTCGCTTGGATCACCGCGTTCATTTCTGTCACCAGATGCAAGAGTTGAGTTGTGAGCGCAAGCTTTGCAGGCCCTGCCAGTTGCCTACTGACTAGGTTTGGGCAGTTAGAATCATTAGAGTCATTACCCAGCTTCCTCGTTCCAAGGAAACAGAAAGAGTGGAAGATGGATGAGCGAAATCAGCTTTGAAACAGATGCGTTTGGTTATGCCAGGGATGAGTACGCTGAGTACGTCATCTACAAGAGGCTCTCGGAGTCGGGGTTTGAGAAGAACCAGGATTTCAAGAATACACTCGCCCGACTGGCTGAAATGGAGTACAAGCATTACGAATTCTGGAGCAAGTATTGCCCCGAGAAGAAAGTCGGGGTAAGCAGGCTTAGGGTTTACTTCATAGTTTTGGTGCGATTGCTCCTTGGCGTAACCTTCGCAGTCAAATTCCTTGAAAGAAGCGAAACGAACGTTATCAAGAATTATCAGAATATGGCTCACAGGATTCCTGCTGAGGACAGGTTACCCTTTGAAGAGATGATTGCAGATGAGAAACAACATGAGCAAGAGTTCTCAGATCAGTTCAAAGAAGCTCACATAAAGTACATCTCGTTCATAGTCCTCGGCTTGGCCGATGCACTGGTCGAAATCGCAGGAATCCACGCCGGCTCACTCGGGATCTACAATTCCACTGAGCTTGCTGGGCTGGCGGGCATTATTGCTGGAGCTGCGGCATCAATAGCTATGGCATCA
>MEMY01000065.1:137-1025 GCA_001768965.1 archaeon RBG_16_50_20
TGCCTCTAGCACGAATTTGAAACATCAATGTGCCATGATTTCCCGCAAATAGATGTCAACCCCGAGTGCAACCAGTAGTGTTAAATCCACATCAGCCGGGCAACATACATCTGAAGAAAATTGTCAGAAAAGAAACTGTTCGTACGTAAAGCAACAGGGCTCGTCAGAGAAATCGGTTTCTGGACTGCGGTCATCATAGTCTTCTGCAACGTCGTTGGCCTAGGCTGGCAGAAACGCGTCTTCCAATTCACAGGACCAGCAATAGTGCCCGAATCCACTTGGGTCTTAGGTATGCCTCCGGTCGTAATGTCATTCCTCATTGTCGGCGTCATCGTGCTATTGACGGTCTTCATGTTCGCCGTTCTTGGCGCGGCTATGCCGAGATCTGGAGGAGGCTACGTCTACATCTCGCGAATCATACACCCGAGCGTTGGCTTCCTGGCATCTTGGGCTGAGTACTTCAGCATCGCAGTTTCATGGGGACTGATCGGAACCGCAGTTTTCGAGGCGATTCTAATCTACGCTTGGATCGCGGGCTGGGGAACCGCATGGGCAACCCCAGAGACACTTCTTGTGGGCGGCATGGTGATAGTGGTCCTCTTCACAGGCCTCGCGTACTTCGGCGCTTCAATGACAGGAAAGATCCTCCGAGCAATGTTCGCCATCCCAGCTGCCATAACGATTGTTCTCTACGGAGTCATGCTCTCCGCTACTCCTCAATCAATGGAGGCGGGGGTCAGGGCTCTCACAGGCATATCAGCGACCGAATTCACGCAAATGGCCCTCGATCAGGGAATGGCCACCGCATATTCAGGGGACTACTGGGGCGCTATGGCTGTAGCAACGATCGGAACATACTGGGCCTACATCGGCTTTGCTGCATCAACG
>MEMY01000065.1:1145-1263 GCA_001768965.1 archaeon RBG_16_50_20
CTAGTCGGACAGGTTGGCGACTACTCCTTCTTCAGCGCATACGCCTTCCTCTCCTACGGAGGAGGAACTCTTCCGGAGGGTGTTGGCAGGGCTTGGATGCCTAACATTGCCGGTTTCG
>MEMY01000065.1:1361-2487 GCA_001768965.1 archaeon RBG_16_50_20
TCAAGAATCGTCTTCGCCATGTCGTTCGACAGAGTACTCCCAGAACGACTCTCACAAGTCAATGAAAGGTGGCACTCGCCTACCGCTGCGATCGTCGCAACCATGTTCGTCGCCTTCATCGGCAACTTCGCGGAATCCGACTTCTTCGTGAAATACCCGGTCCCCGTCCTCACACAGTACATCAACTCTGGCGGCGGAGTCGTGGCAACCGACATCTGGGACGTCATCTTCTTCCTACTTGCTTCCCTCGCAGGCATGCTCTTCGTATTCAGACGCAAGGACATCTATGACAAGTCACCATACAAGCCTGGGAAATGGCTTGTCGCAGTCATCGGACTAGTCGCAACACTGGCAAACGTCTACCTACTCTACCTTGTCGCGAGCGGATGGCCGATCACAGAAGCCTGGGGCCAGCCGGCATGGATCTTCACCGTCGTCCTAATGGCGGTCGGCGCAATCATCTATTACTACTACAGGACCAAAGGTAGCAGAGTCGGAGTCGACTACTCGACAATCTACGCTGAGATTCCGCCCGAATAAGCCCTTCCTCTCTTTTTCTTTTTTCCTCTCTTTTCCTTCTATTTCTCCGATCGTTAGTGCCCGCCCGTGATGGAGTTGAACTCATAAGTATCCTTGCAACCTGATACAAACGGACTTGCGGTGAGGGTGTCTTGGAAATAGGAAGCGTGCCCGAGGTTCTCGGGAGAATCGAGAAGGTAATGATGAAGGGACGGGGACGATGGGTCGCCAATTTCGACGAATCCTTCCGCGAATACAGGGTAGGAGACGTAACATTCGACTTCTTCATTTCTGGAAATACGCGCGAAAAAGGATTTCTCGTCTCCCGGTTCTTCTCATTCTTCTTGAATCCCAATTATGAGGTGGGGTTCTTCGCCGTTTCAGCTGGGCTGGAGAACGAACCAAATTCGCGCCGATTGAGGAAATGGATTCTCGCAGTGAAGTCATGTATGCGGAAGGCAGAAATGAAATGGGCGTGGCTGGTACTTGTCGGATCAATGATCAGCGACTCCTTTGCAAAACAAGTTCAGGAAGCGGTAGATCAGGCTGTCGGGATTGCCTACGTCGATGTGGACAGAAGGCAGGTAGTGTGTTCCGAGAATTATCT
>MEMY01000065.1:2518-5182 GCA_001768965.1 archaeon RBG_16_50_20
TGGTAACGACCTTGGAACAGCGGTATGCTCCCCTTCAACTCTATTACGTGTTCAAGTCGTTTTTCATAATGTTCACGATTCAAGCCCTAATCGTTCTCTTCATGCCTTTAGGGGTGACTGAACCGATCCGATATCAGATACTGACTCTAAACGTGGTCGTAGGTGCGGTGCTTGGTTGGTATCTGTACAAGCAGCGGTATCATCTGTATTTCTCGTATGATGACTTGGGCTTTGAACTGAGAAAAGGAAAGTCTCCGCCTGTCACACACAAATGGAAAGAATTCTCTCAGGTATCACTGGTCCGAGACGAACGCGGGGAATTCGTGGTCAGATTACATCGAGATGAAAGTCGCGTGGAGATCCCAGCCTCAAAGCTGAAGCTCGATCCTTTCCGTTTCAGGTCTGATGTCATGAATCTGGTGGCGAAAACGGGTTCCTGATCAGCCTTCCACTCTCTGCAGACGAGTTATCTTCGGCCCGTCAAGTTCCACCAAGTAGGCTCGCATGATGCCCTCTCCATACTCGCTTCCCGGGTTTACGCATTGAGTGCGACCAATCTTCACATGACCGGAACTTTCGTGGATGTGGCCGTGAAGAGAGATGAGAGGCTGATATTTCTCAATGATCGTCCGCACGGATGTTGAGCCGACCGGAACCATCAATGGTCTCCCGTGCGCATAGACAGGCCTAAGATCTTCCGTTAACTTGGCAGCCATATCGATCTGGGAGTCGTATGGAGGGCAGTGGAGGCAGAAGACGGCGGTCTCCATTGTCCTGACCTTGGCAACCGTCCTCTCCAGCTTCTGCATGAGCACATCTTCCGGGCATTCCCTAGGCGTGTGCCACGGTGTCAGGTTGCTCCATCCGCAGCATGCCACCTCGTGCTCGTTGTCGAGTGCGACAACCTCTTCTTCACCGTACATTACGTTGGGGTCAGCGCGGATGACGTCATCTATTGCGAGTACGTCGTCGTTGCCGGGTGTGAGGATTACTCGACATTCCTTTGGTACCTTCTCTGGAACCAGAGCTAGCCATTCTTTGATTACCTTAATCTGGATTTGCTCGAAGATCTTCTCTCTGAGCTCCTCGTCCTTTTCGATCTTCTCGGCTTCTTCAGTGGTGGTTCTGTAAGGCAGATAGCTGACTTTTCGAATATTCTTCTCGTATTCAGGGAGATCAGCCTCTTTGAGAATGCTTTCTTCACCAAGAGCGTTGCTTTGTAAGATCCGTCCGGCCTCTTGTAGATCGGAACGATCATTTTCCCTGTCATGTCGCCGCTAATCACGAGCGCATCCAGTTTGAACATCTTAGCCGAATTCAGGAACTTTCTCCAAACAACCTCCGATCCGTGAAGATCCGTAGAGAAAAGGAATCGCACCTTAACCATTCATCAAATCTCCCGACTCAAATCCCCTATTGACCCATTTGAGACTTCTGTTTGTTTTTCTTCGATGTTCCAAAATCAATTGAGGGTGTGTCTGTTGTGTGCTAGGTCCGCTGAACCTCTTCGACCACATTGTACCATTTCACGGACGGTCCGACTTTTGCGCGCATCTTCCACGCGAGCGCTTTCGGAGTCTGTTCGATTATCTGTCGCAGTTTCTCGATCCTCTTCGTAACAACATCCTTGTCCTCGGCGGTAAGGCTGCCGTATTCGCGGGTGAATTCGGCGACCTTCGTCAGGTTCTGTGTCACAGTGTAATAGAAACCCCACTCGTTGGCGAGGATCGACGCAATGTACTTCCCGTTTATCTCGTCTTTATCCGTGTCGCCGATCTCGTGTTCTCGCAGCAGGATTATCGAATCCTGAATATCCTTCTCGTTTGTCTCACAGATCTGCAGTTTCTGGAGGAGGAGTTCTGCTAAGGGGACTGTTGGTGTGTCGAGTTCCAGCCGATTCTGGAATTCTATTTCGTGGCACATTTTGAGCTTGTCGAGGAAAACGTCAATCGCTCTGTTTCCTTCCTTGTCATTGAAAATCTGTCTGAGCCGTCCGGCTTGTCCTGTCATCATGAGCGAGATGTACGGTTCGTACCCCAGATCCGTGAACAGTTTCTTCGTTAGCGGGCGAAACTTGCTGTAAGTGACGAAATCCATATCATGCTTGGGCACTCGCTTGAGTCGTTCGTACATATCCTCGTGCTTGGGGCAATGCATTCGAATGGCAGCCCCGCCCATTATCCTCAAAGTGAGGTTTCTCTCGTCAGCGACTGATATGATGCGACGGATTTCCTTCGCAAAATCGTTGAATGTGGGGAATTGGCTCAAGCCATTTTTCATCCTATGCTGGGGTTTTCGGATTTCATCAATTTGGTTTGTGTTTCCACAATCCGCATAGGGAAGATGTCGTTGTTTGCTATTAAAATCATCTCCGACTCACGAAGTATCGTGTGCTTTCCGCATCACTTTCTGATATCATTGGAACTTATGGTCGCGATTTCTTTCGCTTAGAGAACTCTGAATTTTGTTAACATCCAACTGTATATTGAGCTCCAAGTCTACGAGTTTCAATGAACGTTTCACGGTTGGATTGGTGCCCTCGAAACACAGGATTCATTTCATTTTCACCGCAATCTGCCAAGCAGGTTGGTTCGAACCTTAATTTGATGGTTGGCATGACATCTACTTGCTTATCGCATCCTGAGGTCAAGTGCAAGTGTCTGT
>MEMY01000065.1:5208-8203 GCA_001768965.1 archaeon RBG_16_50_20
CTCTGACAAGCAGGGTCCTGACACAAAACAAGCTTGCGAACTACCTCTGGGTGGGACCTTTAGTCTTAGGTTTCGCTGCTTGGGAGGTGGTCACACGTCTCAACTTCATTCCAAGCTCAAACTTACCAAGTTTCTCCGCTGTCTTGTCAGTGTTCTTCGTTTCGGTCCAAGATCCAGCATTTCTGCTAAGGATCGGTCATAGTTTTCTAAATCTCATTTGCGGGATTGTGTTGGCCTTCTCGTTCGCGTTGCCTATGGCTTTCGTAGCGGGAAGCAAAAACAGATTGGATTTGACTCTGACACCGTTGGTAATGCTGTTTGGGGCACTTCCAGATCTTTCATTCCTACCGCTCTTGGTACTATGGGTCGGGCCTGGAAGCACTGCGGCCATAATAATGGCGTCCATAGTCGGATTCTTCCCAATCTTCTTTACAGTAAGGGAGGGAACGAAGAACATTCCGCCTGAGCTGTTCCATGTTACAACCATCTTCAAATCTGGTCGTTGCTCGACATTCACGAAAATGGTGCTCCCAGCCATCTCGCCCTCCATGTTCAGCGGTCTAAGACTAGCATATGATTTCAACTGGGAGATAATAATCGCAATAGAGATCGCAACCCAGATGGCGGGGATCGGAAGCTTCATTCAGGATACTATAAGCGCAGGGTCTCTGGAAAGTGGACTTGCAGGCATCTTAGGAATCGCAATCGTGGCAGTTCTTGTTGACCGAATATTTTTCGGCACTCTAGATGGTTGGATGAAGAAGTGGGCATAATGGCCGCTCATGTAGAATTGGACAACGTCACAAAATTCTACGATGCCCAAGAAAGACTACACGCGCTACACGAAGTAAGCTTTGACATAGAACGTGGAGAGTTCGTTAGCATTGTCGGGCCCAGTGGATGCGGCAAGTCCACCCTACTCAAGATCATGGCTGGCCTTGATGATCCGAGTTCTGGAGAGGTCCGTTTACAGGGGGGGCCAGTTCGCGGACCACACTCAAAGATCAGTATGATTTTCCAAGCGTTCGGTCTCTTTCCTTGGAGGACGGTCCTCGAAAATGTCTCATATGGGTTAGAGATGCGCAAGACCCCCAAAGAAGAACGAGAGGGCATCGCTGGACAGTACCTGGAAATGGTTGGACTCGCTGGCTATGAGCACATGTACCCAAAGCAGCTGTCCGGGGGGATGAAGCAGAGAGTAGGCATAGCCCGAGCCTTGGCTGTCGAACCTGAAGTGGTACTAATGGATGAGGCTTTCAGTGCGATAGACGAAGTAACCGCTGATATCCTGAGAGAGGAAGTCACTGAGATACATGAAGAGACAGGAAAAACCTTCGTTCTCGTAACTCACAACCTGTCCGAAGCTTTGGAACTATCTGACAAAGTTGTCGTATTATCCAAACGTCCGGCCAAGGTCAAGAGGATTTTCACCGTCGACCTTTGCAGGCCGCGGGATCGAACGCATTCCTCATTCATTCACATGCACAAGAACATACTTCATCTGTTGAAAGAGGAACTGGAGAATACGATCATTCGTCAAAGGCTCAAGGTAATACCCGAACTCCAAAGACTCCATGATATGGAGGCAAGCAGGAAAGACGGCGAGGGAAACGAGCGCAAGTAGCTACTTGAGGTTCGCGCCACATTTCGGACAGAACTTCGCGTGACCAGGACCCGACGTTCCACAATTCGGGCAGATCATCACAGCTTGTACCATGGGAGGAGCTGTGGGAAGTGATGTCGCAGCAGCCAGTTCAACTTCCTTCTTTAGGAGGACAACATCTTCGACAGAGAGCACATCCTCCCATGACATATCCATCTCTGTTCGAGCCTTAGTCGTGACGCGAAATGCAAGCCCTTTGTTGCGGAAATCTACTGATACATCCTTCACATTCCCGACTAAGGACCCCTTGTTGTCAATCACCTGCATTCCGACAAAACGCTGTGCAGACACGAATTTCGAAGCTTCTTTCGACAAGAGCGTATACCGCGTTCCAAGAGGCACGTTCGAATAAATCTGGTTTGCGGTGAGGTTCAATCTTGAACGTAAGAACGCTTTCAAACTCCATAACCACACAGTATGTGTCTAATTCTTAGCGATTACAGAATGGTCCTGTTCAAGCCGACTCTGACCGGCATTGCCCTCCTGGTTCTCGGATTATTAGTAGCTACAATGATCGGTCCATACGTGACTGTTGAGGTTCAGGAAGTTCACCGACGGTCCGTTGAACCGCACGCAGAATTCCTCGTAGGGGATGTCGTGGACAGATCGTACAATCTTCCACCAACTACCAATGTCATCGGAACAGTGCTGGTAACTGAAGCCCCATCAAACCGAACTAGTGACGTCAGCTTACTCGTGTTAGATGCCGAAAACTACCAGCGTTGGAACTCGGGAGGACAAGCCAGTTCCTTGTATTCGGAAGAAAAGCAGGGTCAGTTCAACTTCACTTTCAAAATCGACAAAGGAGGCATATACCATTTCGTCTTCGACAACAGAGCCTCCCTTTACAAGAAGTATGTTGTGCTCACTATTGCCTACGACGAGATCACAACCAAGAGGGTTCCGGATACCCGCGTAGGATATGTTGGCTGGGCACTCGCGATTATTGGAGGGCTCGTCCTAGTCTACGGCCTCGTCAGAAAACCATCTGTCACTTGGGCGTGACTTGCTCCCTGAAGGCGTGTGGGGTTTCTTGCTCAAATTCGTTCTAATTCCTAGACAACCCTAAATACGGTGGCAGTCTAAGCAAATATCGATTTTGTGATGAGCGGCCTAACGAAGAAAGCTGTCTACGCCGACAGGGTACTCTCATCGATCTTGGGTGTCAATGAGGGAGACTTCGTCAGCTACGCAGACATTTCTAAAGGCGTTCACAAGTACATCAAAGACAACAACCTGCGGAGTCCGCAAGCAAGACAGGCTGCGGCCCAATTCATCTCTCAATCGCCGGTTGAGCAAGCCAAGGTCCCCGCGACTCGCACTATGAAAAAT
>MEMY01000065.1:8302-8645 GCA_001768965.1 archaeon RBG_16_50_20
GCACTGCAATTTTAAATATCGTCCGTTGGCGGCTAGCATACTTTTAACCCTCGAAAACAGAGGAGCGTTTTATGGCAGCCAAAAAGGTCGGAATTGTAGGATACGGGGTCTACATTCCCATCCAACGCATCAAGACCGAGCTGATAGTCAGAGCCAGAGAAAGGAAACGGGGAGACCTGCCTCAGTTTCTCGACAAAGTCAGGAACGGTTTGCTGCTACGCGACAAGTCTGTCGCCTCTTTGACCGAAGATTCGATTACTATTGCGACCGAGGCCGCTCTGAACGCTGTACAGATGGCGGGGATAGATCCACGAGAGATCGAAACCGTGGCTGCCGGCTCAGA
>MEMY01000065.1:8897-9858 GCA_001768965.1 archaeon RBG_16_50_20
GTCGATACAGCTGCCTACTCAAGCTTAACTTTAGATTTCTGGAGAAGAGACGGCGCGACTGTGCCAAGCCATTTCGGGAGGACCACAGTAGAAGCTTTCATTAAGCATGTGATCGGGGCGATCGAAGGGCTCCTGTCAAAACACCCTGAAATCTCGCTCAGGGATTTCGATCACGTCACCTTCCATCAACCTTCCGGTTACATGCCCATGAAGACATGCAAAACTCTGACACAGGATCACATAGACATTCTCGACAACCCAGAGGTGGAGGACAGGATAAGAATAACGCCTCAGTTCATTGAAGAGAAAGTCAAGCCATGGCTGCGAGTGCTCGATACAGGTAACACCTACGCGGCCTCTACCCTGATCGCCACCTGCGACATACTCGACCATGCCAAACCAGGTCAGGACGTGCTCGCGGTGTCCTATGGATCAGGAGCATATACAATCGCCACCTGGCTCCACATCGAAGATTCAATCCGCGAACGAAGAGGCAGAGTCCCTACCGTCAGGGAATATCTCGACAGGCGACGGGACATTAGAATTGATGCATACGACAAGCTCGGGAAATACAAGAATGGTTCAGTCCGGATGAGGCTTGCGGCGCCAAGGATCGTTGCAGAGATTGAACCCTACAACGGTGAAACTATGACGTATACACTCTGCAATGGGTGCCAGCGCGTATTCTATCCGGCTCGTGACAGATGCCTCGAATTCGACTGCAACGGACCCGTTGAACAACGCACCCTTCCAGTAAACGCACGGCTTCTCTCCGCAAAGCGACTTACTCTGCGAGATCGGCTCACGTCGAGTTTTGATATTCTCAAACAAGGTAAAGTGCTGATCGTCGATGCAACCTTCCCTGAGCTCACACCAGGAACAGAACTTGAGTCCCTGATTCGGAGATTGGATGACGAAGGCAAATCAGGCCTGATAATCTACGGTCCAACGTACAGGCCTG
>MEMY01000065.1:9923-10051 GCA_001768965.1 archaeon RBG_16_50_20
GCCGCACTGTCGGCAATAGTGAGCATCGTCTACCTCGTAGAAGTCTCCATCTTCCCGAATCACAAAAGTGTCCTGAAATCTGTGGCCGATTATCCTACAGACCATGGTCATGATTGTCGCCGGATGCT
>MEMY01000065.1:10070-10755 GCA_001768965.1 archaeon RBG_16_50_20
CTGGAACGTGTATGTATCAGTGCGTTGTATGAGGAATTTGATAAGACCCACTGAGAGTACCGGTGCATAAGCGCAAGCCAGGAGGGTCCAAGGTTCTGTGGAATAGCCGGGTACGTCGGCCTCAACGACGAATCACTCCTTAAACGAATGATTGATGTTCTGCGTCATCGAGGACCCGATGATAGGGGCTTCTACGTAGATGACGGCATTGGCCTTGCAAACGCACGACTGAGCATCATCGACCTAGCAGGCGGCCACCAACCGATACACAACGAGGACGGAACAATTCAGGTAACATACAACGGCGAGATCTACAATTTTCAGCAGATGCGAAAAGATCTCGAATCATTCGGTCACAAGTTCTACACCCAATCCGACACCGAAGTCATCGTCCATGGTTACGAGCAATTTGGCGAGAATTTTGTCAGCAAACTTAACGGAATGTTTGCTATCGCCCTCTGGGACTCGAAGAGCAAGAAACTGATCTTAGCGCGCGATCGCATGGGCATAAAACCCCTCTACTATGCTCTAGAAAAAGGCAAGTTGCTATTCGCTTCAGAAATCAAAGGGATTCTGCAGGCCCCCTTAGCGAGGGTAGTCGACGAAGAAGCCTTGTTCACAATTCTGAACGTAGGCTACATTCCGGGGGACGGGACACTTCTCAAAAGTGTGAAGAAGCTTCCAC
>MEMY01000066.1:0-5410 GCA_001768965.1 archaeon RBG_16_50_20
GGAGGGAATTAACCCCTTGGCCACTGCAATCAGTGCAGGCTACACGTTTGTCGCCAGAAGCTACGCACTTGACGTCAGGCACCTCAAAGAGACACTGAAGGCAGCCATCCTGCACAAAGGCAGCGCCTTGGTCGATGTCCTGCAGACCTGCCCGACGTACAACGACATTAACACAAAGGAATGGTATT
The DNA here is from genome assembly GCA_001768965.1 of archaeon RBG_16_50_20. Taxonomy (GTDB): domain Archaea; phylum Thermoproteota; class Bathyarchaeia; order 40CM-2-53-6; family 40CM-2-53-6; genus FEN-987. Next base: position 189 of record MEMY01000066.1, read on the forward strand.
CCGGCACGGACCTACCGACAAAAGCACCCAGACTCTACAAGCTCGAGGATACCGGCTATGATGGAGTCGTCAAGGATCCCACCGATGTGAATGAGATAAACCAGAAGAAGGTACAGGCGATAACTCGATCCTTCGAATGGGGCGACACGATACCTATCGGACTATTCTACCGAATCGAGCAACCAACGTTCGAGGACATGATCGCTAACCGAATGCCTGCCTACAAAGAGGTCCCACTAGTCAAACAGGACATCTTTCAGAGAGACGTCACTCCACTCTTCGAATCTCTAGCCTGACCTCTTCTTCTCCGCTACCCCTTTCTTCCCGTGAACACCAGCCGTAGTCATCGCGTAAGGATCCAGGATTTCGTCCAACTCCTTCTCTGTCAGGAGCTTCTTCTCAAGCACCACATCACGCAGCGGAACGCCTCTTTTCAAAGCCTCCTTGGCGACCTCCGCAGCCTTGTCATAACCTATGAAAGGGTTCAAAGCAAGAGCGATTCCCGCGCTCTTCTCGAGTAGGCCTCGAGAGCGCTCCTCATTTGCCCTAATTCCCCTAACAAGCCGGTCTGTGAAACTGCGAATCGCGTTCGTCAGAATGACTAGCGACTGTGTTAAGTCGTATGCGATTACTGGCATCATCACATTAAGCTCGAATTGCCCTGCCTGGGCTGCCATCGTTATTGTCAAGTCATTGCCGATGACCTCAAAGCAGACCATATTCACCATTTCCGCTATCACCGGGTTCACTTTCCCCGGCATTATCGAAGAGCCTGGTTGAACTGCTGGAAGAATGATTTCTCCTATTCCAGTCACGGGACCAGAGCTCATCAGGCGAAGATCGTTAGCGATTTTCGTGAGGTCAACGCTCAACGTGCGGAGCGCACCCGATAGCTCGACGAAATCGGACATTGACTGCATCAGGGCTGCGTAGTTTCGTGCTACTCTGAACTTGAAACCAGTGTATCGACCAAGGTTCTCCACCGTCAGCTGCACGTATTTTGGATCGGCATTTAGTCCAGTGCCTACGGCTGTTCCTCCAAGGTTCAACTCCAAGATCTTGTCTGCGGCACTCTCAAGTCTTTTATTATCATCACCGATCATGCTTGCGAAGGCCGCGAATTCTTGGCCCAGTCTTATGGCAGACGCGTCCTGCAAGTGAGTGCGGCCTGACTTCACGATATGATCGAATTCCGTGGCCTTGGCTTCTAGTGCCTCTCGAAGCTCGCCAAGCACGCGCTTCAGGGGCTCTGCAAGAATCGCGCAAGCTACGCGGATAAACGTCGGGTAAGTATCGTTGGTCGATTGTCCCATGTTCACATGATCGTGAGGACTCACCAGTTTGTAATTTCCTTTCTGACCGCCCAGGATCTCAATAGCTCTATTCGCGAGCACTTCGTTTGCGTTCATGTTATGTGATGTACCCGCTCCGGCCTGGAAGACATCAACCACAAACTGGTCAGTCATCTTCCCTTCAAGTGTCTCGTCAGCTGCCGAAACTATGGCGCGACCAATCTTGCCATCGAGAAAACCCAAGGATACGTTCGCTTCGGCGGCTGCCTTCTTTACCAGAACAGTGGCTCTGATGAACTCGGGGAGTGGTTTTGTACCACTAATGGGGAAGTTCTCTACGGCCCTGGCGGTCTCAGGACCATAGTAAGCGTCTTTCGGGATCCCAACAGTTCCCAAGGAGTCTCTTTCTATTCTGGTTCCTTGGTTTGTCACGGTGCAGTCTCCTTGCGCGGCTTTCCCGCTCAGGAATAAAAGGCCTTGGCCGAACCCTCTGAACACCTTAAAACTGGGACCCACCTATCGAAGTACGATGCCAGCAGACATGAAAGGAGAGCATCAAGGCGCCCTAAGAACTTGGCAAGACAGACCAAAGAGCAGACTTTGCGCCGAGAAGTCGGTTGGTACGGCTCCTTTGCTATGGGATATGCCGACGTTGGCGCCGACATATTCATTGCAATCGGACTCGTAGCTCTCTTTGCCGGTGGCGCTTCACCGCTTGCGTTTCTTATCGCGTCGATAACATACGTAGCAACAGGGCTTGCTTACTCCGAACTCGCAACGACATACCCGTACGCCGGTGGCGCCCAGATCTATGCAATGAAAGCTTTCAACGATCCGGTCGGATTTGTGGCAGGCTGGGCGGTGATGCTGGATTACACCGTTAACATGGCATTGTTCTCATTGGCATCGGCCGGCTATCTTAGCTTCTTCGTACCCTCAATCAAGACTGGGCATCTTGCATTCTATCTTCTCGGTGTGAAACTCAGTATTCCGCATCTGGGATTGATCGCGGGAGTCATGGTTGCGTTCTTACTCGTTGTGAACATCATCGGCATTCGGGAGTCTTCCATCTTCAACGAAATATTCGTCTCTTTCGGTCTAATCGTCGAAGCGGTGATCCTCGTCTTTGGCCTACTACTTGCCTTTAGTCTCGCTCGATTCCTTGGTCAAGTGGGAACTTTCGGATCCCCGGAATTGCACACGAACATCGCGTATTCACTTGCTCTTGGGGTTCAAGACCAGAACTTCATCTACGGGATAACAATAGCAATGACATCGTTCATCGGGATCGAGTCTATCGCGCAAGCTGCTGAAGAGACAAAACGCCCTGACCGATGGATCCCAAGAGCGAACAAACTCTCCATAGTCTCAGTTGTTATCTTTTCCGTCGGTTTTTCTGCCATAAGCATGGGAATGATGGGGTGGCAGGAGCTCGCAGCAGCTCGAAACGACCCAATAAGAGCCATTGCAGCCCACATACCACTTCTGGGAGCATATTTGGTCCCTATTGTTGCCGCAACGGGATTTGCAATCTGCTTCGTTTCCACAAACACTGGCGTCATAGGCGTTTCGCGGGTTGTATACTCAATGGGAAGGTTCGACCTTCTACCGCGCTGGTTCTACAAGGTTCATCCCAAATTCAAGACTCCGATCAGGACGATCATTGTGTTTGGTGCCCTCGGTATAGCTGTGGCGCTCGTTGGAGAATTGACCTTTGTTGCGGATCTATACAATTATGGAGCACTTCTCTCATACATCATCGTTAACGTCTGTCTGGTCGTCTTGCGTAACAAGGAACCGGGGGCATATCGTGCTTGGAAGGTGCCTGGCACGATCACGTTTCGATTGCAGGATCGCACCTACTACATTCCTCTAATCAGCGTCATTGGCGCGATTTCCTGTGCCATCCTTTGGGGCCTAGTCCTGACCTTTCATGAAGGCGGACGCATTTTTGGAACTGCTTGGGTCATAATCGGAATAGTTGGGTTTGTCGCTCTTCGCAAGTCAAAACGAATGCCCGTTTGGACTAATGAGACAGGAAAACGGATCTTGCCAGGCGGGTATATGATGAATGCCGTAGCACTGGTTAGAACACCAGTAGACGAAGAAACCGTTACATCAGCAATCAGTGAAGCACTCGATACCAGATTTAGGATTACACTTCTGAACATCGTTGATCCCTATGAGTTGGGAATGAAAATAGATGAATTGAGAGGATACTCCCAAATTGACGAGTACAAATCCAAGTCAGTCGAAGAATTGCAGGTGATAGCTGCCAAGTTACGTTCAAAGGGCTATGAAGCTTCGCCGAGGGTAGAGATTGGGCCTTTCGAGGAGATTATTGATCGGGAGGCTGCAGCTGACAGAAATGACGTTGTGGTTCTCATTAGACGCAAAGCGCTCAAAGGGCACATTGAGAAGGAACGGGAGGATTCCGCAGTAGCGGTGTTATCTAAATACCCTGGCAAGATAATGATAGTCAGGAGGAGAAAGTAATGCCGGGAGGAGTTCTTGTCATTCTAGATGTGAATGTAAAGTCGCAGGAACTGGAGAGAGTGGCGGAAGCATTGGAGAAGCTGCCGCAAGTGTCCGATCTCTATGAAGTTACAGGCGAATATGATTTGGTCGCGGTGATCGAGACTGATTCCATCATGTCTTTCAGAAATCTTCTGAAGGACAAGGTATTGTCCATTAAGGGAATTAGCGGCACCAACACATTAGTGATAATTCACACGCACAAGAGAACCGGGAAGACGGTTGCTGAATAGCCACGAAACGCAGGAAATCCGCCGCTGGCTCGGCGAAGATACTCATTCCGGTGGGGGAGTTCGTTAGCAAGCAGCTCATCATGCAAGCGTTGCACGTATTGTCCGCATTCAAGAAGCCAAACATCGTCCTATTCCACGTCATCGAAGTACCAAGCAGAACTGCAACATTGGAGACGGACCCATATCAGGACGAGATTCGGCGGGCGAAGAACAGACTTAATGACCTATCCAAGTGGCTGACGGGTCAAGGTCTGAGCGTGCAAGTGAAAGTTGCTGTGGCGCGCAATATTGCGGATGGGATAGTCGAGGAGACCGAGAGTGACGGTTATCTCATCGTTTTCTTAATGAAACGAAAGGCTAAACGCGGATGGCGTCGGTTCTTCGCTCGGAGTGTGAGCCAGAGGGTTGTGCGCTCCGCTGACTGTCTCGTGTTGACTGCCCCTTTAGAACAGCTCTCGCCTAGAACCAGGGCTCCCAGCAAACACTAAATACAATTAGAGATAATGTTCAGAATCGATTCGGTGAGGCTTAGAATATGACATTCTGCGGTGTTTTGGTTCCACACGCCTGAGCAAATCTTTCCACTAGTCAACATGCTTTTAGTTTCCAGGGAGCGACTCAACAGTGAGTAAGGAAATCGGGATTACTGTAAAGAAAGCGGAGAACTTCTCGGAATGGTATACTCAAGTGGTCACCAAGGCTGAGCTTGCCGACTACTCTTCGATGAAGGGGTTCATGATACTCCGTCCCTATGGCTATTCAATTTGGGAGCAAATCAAAGAACACCTCGACCGGAGACTGAAGGAAACAAATCACTCGAACGCATATTTCCCGCTACTCATTCCTGAAAGCTTCTTGAAGAAAGAAGCGGAGCACTTCAAGGGATTTACTCCTGAAGTATTCTGGGTCACCCATGCAGGCGACAATCAACTCACTGAACGTCTGGCGATTCGACCGACCTCTGAGACAATAATCTATGATGCATATTCGAAATGGGTTCGGAGCTGGCGAGACCTACCCCTCTTGATCAACGTCTGGAATTCAGTGCTGAGAGCTGAGATAACTGCCACACGTCCCTTCATCAGAACTTCTGAATTCCTATGGCAAGAAGGCCACACCGTCCACGAAACGAAGGAAGATGCAGACAAGGAGGTCATGATGA
>MEMY01000066.1:5442-6466 GCA_001768965.1 archaeon RBG_16_50_20
CAGTCAGCAGTCCCAGTTCTCTTAGGGTATAAGAGCGAGAGGGAGAAGTTTGTCGGGTCACTTTACACAACAGCGCTCGAGGCGATGATGCCCGACGGAAAGGCTCTCCAGATGGGCACCTCACACAACCTCGGCCAAAACTTCTCGAAACCTTTCGAAATAAAATACCTTGGCAGGGACGAAGCGACCCACTACGCTTGGACTACATCTTGGGGCGTGTCATGGCGGATTATCAGCGCAATAATCATGCTTCATGGCGATGATAGGGGATTGGTAATCCCACCTCGCATCGCTCCGATACAGGTCGTCATAGTGCCCATCTATTACAAAGAGGGTGACACCGCAGCGATCGCAGAGAAGGCAGCGCAGGTTTCCGACCAGCTCAGAAAGGCGGGCCTCACAGTCCATGTAGACTCACGCGAACAATACACTCCTGGCTGGAAGTTCAACGAGTGGGAGTTGAAAGGCGTACCTCTTCGGGTCGAGATAGGCCCCAAGGACCTAGAGAAACGCCAAGTGACTATCGCAAGGCGAGATAACTCAAAGAAAACCATGGTTCCCGAAGATACAATTGTCCAAGAAGTTACCAGAATCCTAGAAGACATTCAGAAGAATCTCTATGCACGAGCCAAGACTGCTCTGGATGGATCAATTAGCACTGTGATGGTATATGATGAATTCAAGCGGGTTCTTGATCAACGCGGAGGTTTCATACGTTCGTGCTGGTGTGGGGTCACGGAATGCGAGGATGGAATAAGAACCGAGAGCGGAGCCACCATCCGCACTATTCCACTACAGCCTGAAAACACCTTCTCAGGTTGTGTACGATGCGGTAAACCCGCAACAAAAGTAGTCTATTTCGCGAGAGCATACTGAGCTACCGTGGGTGGAAACACAACAACATTTAAGCGGCGCAGACAAAATGAGTAAGTCAGAGGACCATAGTTGACTAAGAAAAGGAAGTCACGCGGCCGAAGCAAGGGCGGCAAGGGCAGCGCAGTAATGATTCAATGTTCACACTGTG
>MEMY01000067.1:0-5496 GCA_001768965.1 archaeon RBG_16_50_20
AAGAAAGGAATAGATCTTGGCGAGAGCATTTGAATGGTCAGCGATTCAGGCGAAGAACCTTACGATTTGCGCGTCTAGGCTGAGGAATGTTTTGTCAGGTCATTATCTGGTCACTAGCAGTAGTCACGAGAGGAGTCCTCAGAAGGAGTGCCTGAAGTATTGCTTGCTAACTCGGTGTGGTAGAGCTTGGGATTACCCTTCACACATAGAAATACGAAAGGCTCGTCATGTTCGTTCGTGAATTGATGAACCGAATTTGAAGGCACAAATATTGCATCCCCTTCACCAAGCTCCCTCGGGACAGACCGGTTTTGTTCCGTTTCTCTCAAGAACCCACGTCCACTCAACACGTACACTTGATGCTCATACTCATGCTGGTCCAGGGGCGTATGCCCTCCCTTTTCCACTTTGTACAGACGCAGAGCGAAATGATCAGAACCGTGCCTCTCGTCAATGAGATACTGAACCTTGACATTTTTCGCACCCTCCTTGGTTAGATCTTCAACCGGAACAGTATGGAGATTCACAGCGTAAACCCGATTTCCACTAACTCTATGAACCACAAACTAACGCCTCCTCGGATCATTTTAACGTGCCTTGCTCGTCAGATGGAATTCTCTGGTTGCGGGCTACTAAAATCTAGAGCTTTCTCTTGCGGTAAGTTCGCAACATGGCAAAAGTCAACACAAGGATAATCATTGCTAGCAAAGGTCCTGCGACAGGGAATTCAGGTACCGGAATTGTCAACTCAAGGCTCCTCGTGTTTTCATCGACTACCGTAAACCAGTTGGATCCCAAGTCTGTCACGTAGAGCTTTGCCACGTTCGGGTCAACCGCAATCCCGAAAGGCGTGTAGCCTGTGCGAATTACGGCAACTATTGTGTTGGTTGAACCGTCCAAGACGTAAATCGAATTCGAATCGCCGTTTGCAACATAGATGGTGTCTGTGTCTGGATTCACAGCGATCCCGTAAAGCGTGTAGCCGATGGGGATTGTGCGTAGGATGCGATTCGAGGAACCATCGATGACCAGAATAGTGGGAGAACCAAGACCCGTCACGTAGATCCGGTTTGTTGCAGGGTTGACAGCAATCCCGACAGGCGTTCTGTCAATCGGGATCGTAGCAATGACTTCTTTGGACGAAGCGTCAATCACAGTAGTTGAATTCGTTCCAAGATTTGTCACATAGATTTTGTTGGTCAGGGGATTCACAGCGACACCAGAAGGAAAACTTACTGGGATATTGGCCACGGCAGTATAGGTTGAGCTATTCATAACGAAAAGTGAGTTGGACGCGAGGTCAGTTACATAGACTTCGTTCTTGCTCGGGTTGACCGCCACTGCGAATGACGTGTATCCTACGGGAATGCTTGCAAGAATGGTTTTGCTTAGGGCATCGATGACTAGAACTGAGTGAGTCTGAACGTTAGTGACATAGACTATGTTCTTGCTAACGTCGACGGCCACACCGGATGGTACCCCACTCACAGGGACAATGCGTTCAATGTTGTTTGACAGCGCATCTATCACGAGAATTGAGTAGGCCCCCGGGTCTGTCGCGTAGAGCTTGTTAGTGTTCGGGTTAACATCCATTCCAAAAGGAGATTGCCTAACTAAAATCGTCGACACTAAGATGCTATTCGATCCATCGATAACCGAGATCGAATTTGACTCGAAATTTGCCACGTAGATCTTGTCAGTCTTCGGATTAACGGTCACACCGATTGGGTACTTCCCAACGGGGATTATATCCATTATCGCATTCGAGCTGCCATCTACGACGTAAACGGAATCTGCGCCGACGCTCGCTACATAGATCCTGTTAGTTTCTGAGTTGACGGCGACACCCCAAGGAAACGGAACCGAGACCGTAGCTATCATTGTGTTCGTTGATCCATCTATGACGGATAGCAAATCCGACCCTAGGTTCGTCACGTAGACCCGATTTGTCACTGGATTGATCGCGACACCGAAAGGTGTCAAACCGACACGCAAGGTGCGCACAACGCGGTTTGACAAACCATCGATAACTGAGATCGAGTTGGAGAGAAGATTAGCGACATAGATCCGATTCGTTGAGGGGTTGACAGCCACACCCGAAGGCATTTTGCCAACAGGGATATTTTCAATTAAATCATCTGTGAACCCATTAATGACCGAGGTTGTGTTAGATCCGACGTTGGTTACGTAAATCCTGTCGGTTTCGGGATTGACTGCAACTCCTCCGGGAACTTTTCCAACTGGGACAGTGTCTACGGCACGATTGATCGAACCGTCAATCACGTACAACGAGTGCGTCCAACCATTAGCTGCGTAAATCCTGTTTGTCACGGGGTTGACAGCTACGCCGTAAGTGTTGGGATTGATTGCAACCCCAAACGGATGAGGGCCCAGTTTATGCTCTGACGCTCGGTCATAGTGTGCATTGCCCTGGGTGGTGTAAAGTTGATTCGTAGAAAGGAATGCGAGCAGGACCAGAAGTGTGATGACTTCGCGCCTGACTCCCAATCTCAATCAAATAAGCTGATCCATTTTCTGGCTTTTCTCTCTATCTGACGATCCACCTTGATTGTTCTCGCATGAACTGCTGGACGTAGTAAGGGCCTAGGCCACTCTTCCCGGTTGAGCCGCTTCCTTTCCATCCTCCGAACGAGTTGATTCCAGGCCAAGCTCCAGTGGTTGCACCCGCTCGCCGATTCACGTACGTCACTCCGGCTTCAATTTGATTGAAGAAGGTCTGAATTTCCTTCTGGTTCTTTGAGTAGATGCCAGCGCACAGCCCATATTCCGAATCGTTAGCCAACTTCATAGCCTCATCGAAAGAGTCCACGCCCCCGACGACAAGGATGGGCACGAACAATTCTTCTTTGAACAGCCTGTGCGTTACCGGCAGACCGTCAACGATGGTCGGTTCAACGAAATATCCATTCTGAAATTCTCCGCTCCTCAGCAAATTGCCGCCATGTACGAAACGCCCACCATCACGTCTTGCATTTTCAGCGGCGTCCGAGTAGGTTTCGACTGCGGTTTTATTGATGACCGGACCGAGGAACGTTTCTTTTCGTGTTGGATTTCCGATCTTCACATACTTCTGTGTGTAAGCCTTCAGCAATTCCACGAACTTGTCCTTCACGGTTTTGTCTACGTAAACGCGTGAGCAGGCACTGCATTTTTGCCCCCCAAATCCGAACGCCGCCCTCATCACTCCTTCAGCGGCCTGGTCAAGGTCCGCGGTGGCAGTGACAATAGCTGGGTTCTTGCCGCCCATCTCCGTGATTACGGGTTTAGGATAGTCCCTCGCGAAATTGTGGTATACAGCCATACCCACCGCTTTGGAACCGGTGAAGACCAATCCATCAACGCCCGAGTTTTCTTGAAGTTCGGCGCCCACTGTCCCACCTGGTCCGGTGATAAGATTCAGTACTCCACGTGGGATGCCTGAGTCAATGAAAGCTCGACACATCTCATAGCCCAGCACCGGTGATTCGCTGGAGGGCTTGAATACGACGGCGTTGCCGGCGACCAAGGCACCCGCGGTCATCCCCGTCGTCAATGCGAGTGGAAAGTTCCAAGGTGCGACAACCGCCCACACACCATAGGGTCGAAGGATGCTGTAGGTTTCTTGCTTGGGGCCTGGCGATTCAAGTGCCCGCAGGAATCCTTTGTTCAGTTCCATCTGATCGCAGTAATAACGAATAAGTTCGGCAGCCTCGTTGGCCTCAGCAAGCGCTTCGGCGCGGTTCTTACCTACCTCAAAAGCCATCCATGCGGCCAATTCATAGCGACGGTCGATTATGAGACCTGCCGCCCTGCGTAGGATGGATATGCGATCCTTGTAGGGCATGGCGCTCCAATTAGGAAAAGCGGCACGAGCTGCTGATACAGCTGCTTTCGCATCGTCACGTGTACCCTTCGGGAAATAACTGACAACGATCCGAGTGTCGACAGGGCTAGCATGCGAGACTTCCTCCCCGGTCGAAGTCCATTTCTCTCCGTTGATGAACATAGTAAGGTGAGAACCTAGCTTGCTGCGAACTAATTCGACAGCCTTGTCGTAGGCTTCGTCGTCTTTTGGAGTGATGGTGAGTGTTGCGTAGGTGATGCGAGGAGCTTTCGCAGCTGCCTTCGTAGTAGTCCGTGCAGGCTTGGATTTCGCTGATTTTCCGCGCGAACGTTTTGAAGAAACCAACTTGAATTTTGCCTCGCGAGGCTCGCGTTTGACCTGTTCTTATTTCAGTTTTACTCACTACACCCAGCATTGTAACCCGTTGCAATGAACAAGAAAGCTTACTAGGGCACACAGACACTGATGCGATTTCAAAACGGAAGCTCTAGGGTAATGTCAGCTAGCAACGAAGGCGAGAAGGCTCAGTGGCGGTTTTCACACGTCAGCGCGTACACTGAGAACGTCTGCGAGACGTTCACCGATCAAAATGGGAAAATTCACTATCGATGGGCTTATCCTGACGGAAAAATCGAATATATCTGTGCCTGCCACAGATTTCTGAACAAATAGAAGGCATCCTGGTCCTCAAAGAAAATAAAGAGCTGAAGGTAGACCTTCAGCGGTGACGTCTCGGAACAAATGGGGGAGACGGTTTTCTGCTAGATTTGATCCTTTTCCTCATGCGTTGCTTTCTCTTCTGTCGTCTTCGTATTCTGAAAGCGGCTCTGCTCAGTCTGTGGGGCATGCTGAACTACCTCTCCGGGCTATAGAGTCCATAAGCGATATATGTTCAGCGGCCAATCCGCGCAAATTCGGTAAAGGAGACTGAGGCTGTTCTTGTCTATAGAGGAGCTTTCGAGCAAGGGCTCACCAGCATGCAAAGATGCATTCGCATTTCTTAGGGAACAGTTGAAGACAAATCCGACCGTTGAGGAGACAGTTGAGTACGAACCGCTGAAGGAATCAGAGGCGCCGAGCTATAATGTCAGGGAAACACCGCGCGTTCGAGTTTTCTTCGGGGAGAAACTGGAGTTATTCCTCTTCATTCCAGAGAAGGCCGTTCCATCAATCAAGGCTGATGAATCTGTCCCAGAGGCGTTGAGAGGGTGGGTTGATAAAGCCCAGCTAGGTGGAATGAGTCGTCTGCTCCGAGTTCAGCTTGCCACAAGAAGTGATGTTGAGGTTCTGATGCCTCTCGTCCAGGCCGTCGTTAAGTCCTAGGAGTCCTGACTCTCAAGATATCTGGTCGTATTTCTGCACAAACTCCTCATCAACAACTCCCGAGACGACTCTCTCAGTCCCATCTGGAAAGATAACAGTCAAACCAGCTGCGTGATAGGGCAGCTCAAATCTCCCCAGTTTTCCCTCGTCTTCGGTTTCATAGATTTTCATCCACTTCCCGTTTTCGAGCCGGAAACAATAGAGTTTCTGGATCCTTCTCTCTCCAATTCCTCCAATACGCCCGCCAGCAGCCCCCGGTGCGCTTGTGGGGAGCTGCAATACGTAAACACAGTTGGTCCCTTCACTCGATCGAAGATCGATAGAAGCCT
>MEMY01000067.1:5574-8053 GCA_001768965.1 archaeon RBG_16_50_20
GTGCCGCGTCTCAACTACGAGGTTCACGAGGCCGTTTCTAGAAAAAAGGTGTTAGGGGGTGAAGGGTAGATAAGCTCTGAAAGCAGCGAAACCGATTAGCAAGAGAATGAATGCAATCACCATGAAGACTATTATCGCGACAATTGCCACGAGGAGCGCCTTAAGCCAGCCGCAGTCAAAGAATTTCTTGATTAGCGCTAGCCAGATTATGACCATTACAATTGAGACGATGATTCCTGATATGAAGAAGTAGCCAAGAATCTCCCCGATTATTGTGCCAAGAGCAGCAATCCATAGACCGTCAGTGAATTTTGCTTTCTGTTTTCCTACGAGCGCACGTCCGGCCAGCCAAAGAACAGGTCCGATGATGATTGTGCTGATGATTATGTGTAGAATTGCCTGATCTATGTTGACTGCCATTTTCCCCACTGAGCCGACGATAAGCTAGGATGGGATATAACGCTTAGCTTGAACTGCCTTCTCCTGCTGTTGCCGGCTTACGTGACTATTCTTTGCTTGGTGCTCGTTTTCCGAGCTCGCCGTCTAGCATGAAGAGAGCACCGCCTTCATTGCCTACGAGCTGAAGCTTCTGAACGATCTCATAAGCGCTTGCTTCTTCTTCGACCTGTTCCTTGACAAACCAATGCAGAAAGATTTCTGTTGGATGATCCTTCTCAGCCTTCGAGAGTTCGACTAGATCGCTGATTGATTGCGTGACTTTCTGCTCGTGCTGATATGCATCTTGGAAGACTTCCTTCGGCGAATCCCATTTTGACGGAGGAGTGTCAATCTGTTGCAGGACCACCTTGCCTCCCCTTTCGGTTAAGTGCTGGAAGATTTTCATCGCGTGCACATATTCTTCTTGGGATTGCATTCGCATCCAGTGCGCGAATCCTTTGAAGTTGAGTGACTCGAAGTGGGCAGCCATCGCAAGGTACAGATAAGATGAATAGAATTCCTTCTTCATCTGCTCGTTAAGCGCGCTCTCGACCTTCTGTTTGATCATCTAACACACGCCTTAGAACGGCCTATCTCTCATGGATTAGACATAAAGCTTCTTACTTGCCGCAGACGACTCAGAGCAACGTCTATCGCGTGAATTCTCTCTTGTCGACCGTGACGTTGATGTTCTTCACATATGTTGGGGCGTTTGGTGAAGACCCTGTGAGCGTGAAGAGGCCGTCAACGTGAAACTTGAAGTGGGCACCCTTGTTGGCACCTGAATAGGTCATCAAGACTTCCCCGGGCTTGCCGGCGCTGCTTCTCTCATGCTTGACGGTGATGTTCTTGTCTCGTTCTGCGAACCAGGTTTCGATTTCCTTTCTCATCGTTGACTCGACGGATTCGAACGGCATTCCTTTGTAGGTCTGGCCGAACTTGTCTGCGAGAGCCTTACGACATTCCCTACTCAGATTGGTCATATAGACGAAGGTTTTCTCCACAAGTTCAGGCCCCGATTTGATATCAGTCATGGGATCGACGCCTGTCCCTAATGGATCATCTGCTGGAAATATTCTTTTAGGGGTTTCCAGTAGAAGTCAATCCAGCCTTGCCGATACGAATCGGCCTGTTCTGCTGGAACTTTGGAATGAACCATTGTTAGCTCGGTGCCGTTTTTGGTGGTTTTGAAGGTGAATTCCACGATCGATGGCGGATAACCAGTGGGCCATTCGCTGGTCTTCCACTCCTGGACTATTCTTCTGCCTGGCTCGAGCTTGAGATTCTTGCCGAAAATGTATCCGTCCCAAGCGGTGAACTTCCCTCCAACTCTGGGATCACAGGTGGCCTTCGAACCCGTGAATTCGGCGTGCTTCCCTGCGTCTAGGAGTGCCTCGTAGACTTGCTTGGGTTTCGCTTTGATTAGTTGCCTTTGCGTGATCGTTTTCGTTGGTTTGTCCATGGCTAACCCCTTCTGATCAGTTCGAATTGGGTTTGATTACGGAAAAAGTACATATGGCATATATTCACTATTCTGCCCAGCGAGACGCCTACGTGGATGTCTCCTACACTAAGACTGACAATCCTGCTTGAAAGCAAGGGGGTGAAATATAAGAATGGTAAAAGTAACAGACGACGGACTCTTCCCTGTTCCGCGTGCAAAGGTTTGGAAGCTTATTGAGGCTCATGGAACCGACGCCCAGACCATACATCCCAGTATCAAATCCATCAAACCCCTCCGAAAGGAAGGTGATTCTGACGTCGTAGAACAGCAATGGGACATGAATGGACAAATTGCCAAGATCGTGGTCAAGTTAACCGCAAATCCCCCCAACACACTGACACTAGACTTCCTCGAAGGACCAATGGTCGGAAAGATGGTCAACACATACACCGAAGTGGCCGGTGGCACCAAAGTGGTCACAGAGTGCGACATGAAGTCCCAATTCATGGACGACAAACAACTGGAAGGAACCGTCAGACAATTCCTAGACAACAGTTTCGGCGACGACCTACGCTATCTCAACACGAAAATGAAGTA
>MEMY01000068.1 GCA_001768965.1 archaeon RBG_16_50_20
CCTCTTGAAACGTGCCTCAAGCCCTTCTTCCCGAATCATCTGCAACGCCTCATCCAGAGCATAGAACAGAGTCACTGCAGGAGTGTAGGGGGTTTCCTTCTTCTCATCCCAGAACTGCTTGCAGAGCTGGAGATCGAAGTAGTATGACCGTGGAGCCTTCTTGATAACTTCCCAACCCTTCGGACTTACCGAGATAAGAGCCAATCCTGGCGGAGTCATCAGGCACTTCTGGCTGCCGGTTATGCATATATCGACACCCCACTCGTCGACTGGCAATGGGACGCCGCCCTGAATTGAGATCGCGTCAACCAAGAAGAGCGCACCATGCTTCCTGCAAAGCTCACCAATCTCCTTCAAATGAGGCGTCGTCACGCCTGTCGAAGTCTCATTGTAAATGATCGCTACAGCGGTTACGGGAGAATTCTTCTTCAGCACTTCCTCAATTTGGGCGACTGTGGCGGCGTTCCCCCATTCCACAGGCACCTCAATGCCCTTTCCACCCAGCAGGTTGACTGATTCGTAGAATCTCTGGCTGAAGACCCCGTTCACAGCGACAATGATCTTGGCTCCGGGAGACGAGATGTTGCGAACGGCGCATTCCACGCCTCCTGTCCCAGAAGCGGTTAGCACGAAGAGATCGTTCTTCGTTCCGAAAACGTATTTCGCATTATCAATTATGCGAGAGTGCAGCTCACGAAACTCCGGTCCCCTGTGATTGATGATTGGACGTAGCATAGCATTCGCAACACGAGTTGGAATGTTGGTCGGACCGGGCAGCATGATTAGTTGCTTGGTTTCCAAGGCAAATTCCACTCGCGTCGCCGTGATATTCCATTGACTGAAAACCTTTTCCCACCAAAACCCGAAATGACACCCTTCACCTTCTTTGTACTAAGAAATCCAGAGGCTACCTTGGTGAGGTCAAGAATAGGCTTAAGACTCGTGTCAGGGAGGACGTTGAGAAAAACGATTGAGGATCCTGAAAGGGGCGAACGCGGGGCTCTAGACCTCTGGAAAGTATTTCTTCATGATTGCGATTATCGTTTCATTCTGCCTTGGATTGAGAGAGACCTGCAAGCCGTAGTGCGTTGGTTTCTGCACTATCAGCCCTGAACGCATGAGTTCCTTGGCAATCTTGTCCACTCTGTTTAGGCCTCCTTTTCCAAGCTCGCCTTCTTTGAATCCCTTTTTCATGTTCTCGAAAGCGGTATGACTACCTCCCCAGTTTCCTCGCTTGTAAAGCTTGAACAGTATAGTAGCTCTGATCTCGTCATCTGAAAACATGAGTTCACTTTTGATACTTTGAAAGTTCACTCTTAAATACTTTCGAAAACATCATCATGATGATGGTGATGGTTCAAGTATGTCGTATAGATCCGACGAGACGCTCTTACTGAGATATCTCGGGGCCAGTCCGATTCTGCGAATAGTTGATTTCTTCTTAGACAACCCCCTATTAGACTACTCAAAGAACGAGATCGCGAAAGATCTGGCAATGAGCCGCGTTACGTTCTTCAAATACTGGAAGGAACTCGAGAAATCTGGTGCGTTGAACGTCAGCAGGAAGATAGGGAGAGCAACGTTGTACGAGCTCGATAGAAAGAATGAAGTCGTGAAGCAACTCATCAAGCTGGATATGGCTCTCGCGAGAAAATCAATGGAACGCGCTGTTGAAGAGTCAAGGAAGCAAATTGAGGCTCGCTCTCTTCATTAGCACGGAGACTCGAGTACCTGAACAGCTAGAGTTTTGAAGAGGCGCTCTCGATAGCTGGGATGATTGTCGGTGTCAGTTAAACTTGGAAGGATCATGGGCATTCCGGTGCGCATTCACTACACGCTCTGGGTTGTCTTCGTTCTAATCGCTTGGTCTCTGGCTTACGGGTACATGCCTCACCAGTATCCTGGACTGGGCGCGATGACGTATTGGGCGATTGGAATTGCTTCGGCAGTAATCCTCTTCGCGTCGGTCTTGATCCACGAGCTTTCCCACTCCTATGTGGCAAAGAAGAATGGGCTACCGATTGCACGGATTACGCTCTTCTTCTTCGGCGGCGTCTCGGAAATGACCGAGGAGCCTCAACACGCTGAGTTAGAGGTTCGTGTGGCCGCTGCAGGGCCTCTCATGAGCTTCCTCATAGCCGCCGTATTGGGCGGGCTTTGGTTCTTGACGAACCTGGCTCGGGTCCCGGTGGCTATTACAGCAACCCTTGGTTATGGAGCATTAATCAACGCCACTTTGGGAGCCTTCAACTTGCTTCCCGCCTTCCCGCTCGACGGAGGTCGAGTGTTTCGAGGGAGCCTTTGGAAACGGTCCGGAAACCTTGTTGGAGCCACTAGAACCGCAACACGGGTAAGTGAGGCTATTTCACTTCTAATGATGCTCGGAGGCTTCGCAGCAATAATCCTCGGCGATTTTGTAAACGGCATCTGGATCGTCGTGCTGGGATGGTTCATCAAATCTGGCGCTGAGACGGGCCTTAGACAAACGGTCGTAGGTGAAGCTTTGTCGGGAGTTGTGGTGGGAGATATCATGACTCGGCAGACCGTTACGGTTCCACCTGAAATGACCGTTCAGCAACTAGTCTCGGACTATTTCCTTGTTCAACCGCACGGTGGTTATCCAGTCGTGAAGGATGGACAAATTTTGGGAATAATCACACTTCAATGTGTTCGTGCGATTCCCAAAGAGCGGAGAGCTACGGAAACCGTTGCGCAGGCCATGATCCCATGCGAAAGAGCAGCAGTGGTCAAGCCAACAGTTACCGCGCTAGATGTTATGCAAAGAATGGCGCGGGACAACACAGGGAGAGTCTTAGTTGTGGAAGATGGTCAATTGTTAGGCATCGTAACCCGAGGAGACGTAATGAAAACCATCCAAACCCGGCAAGTTCTCGCCGCCTAGCACTAGGCTGATCCTAGATACTTCGATGTAGTCCCGTTGTGTCCTAGTGGCTGCTCCAGAGACCTACCAGGTTTCCAAAGGGATCTTTGAAGACGCCGTAGTAACCCATGCCGGCGCCTATGGCGCCCTTCTTCTGAACGATCTTCCCGCCGTTCCTCTTAGCCTTGTCAAGGTAGCGGTTAATGTTGTCAACCTGGAAGACGGCAGTCGTGCCACCATGCTTCACTTTCTTCACTAGCGAGAGTCCTCCGCCTGGTTTGCGAGCGGCCGACCAAAGCGCATATTTCATTTGGGGGATAACTTGGATCTTGAATTCGAGCACTGACTTGTAGAATTTGGCGGCTCGCCTTAGGTTCGTGACTTCGAATTCCACGTGATTAACAAATGGCATGAAGGCAAATTGGTGCCCGATGCTTGAAAAGGCTTTACCCAAATCCGACCTGTGGAAAGATTCACGTCAGAGGCTGCCCATGTAGGTGTAAGTTCTCGGAATGTTCATCTCTTTGAGGGTTGTATAGCGGCAGTATCCGTCCAGAATCTGCATATCTTCTTTCCTGATTATGACTGGCCAGATCACTATTCCGTAGTTTTCGATTGCATGCCGTAGTTGCTGCCTGCGTTTCGCTAGGTGGTCTGCAAAATCATAACTGGTCTTCGCGTCTACGAAATTCATAATGCGCTCGTTGAGTCCAACTTCATCAGTTCGAATAGTCTCCAAGGTCCAATTTCGCTGGGGAAGGGTTGGTAGCCAATCGCCGCCTGCTGGGTCGCCGGGGAGACTTCTCACGTCCAGCTCCCATTCCTTGCGGACCTCGGTGTTTATGAAATCATGAATTCCATCAGGGTCTTCGATGACCCAGTAGGATATTCCATCAAGTCGACGCAGAGGGGTGTTCATCTTCACCAACCATCCTTGTGGATGAAAGTTTCAATTGGAAGTCTACTGGCTTCGCTGAATCGCGTGGCAGGGTAACCAACATAGACTAGAATGCCCGGTTTCACATAGTCTGGGACCTTCAGCAGCTGCTTCAACTTTTCTAACAGGAAGAGTGGGAAGATGGAAACCGCCGTCCCAAGTCCGAGAGCTCTAGCCGCCAGAAGCATGTTTTGGACGGCTGGGAAGACGGATGCCCAGTTCGCCTGTTCCTCCAACCAAGCCCAATCATCCGTTAGCCTCCTTGCACGTTTCGTATTCAAACACGCCAGAATGAGAACGGGAACTTTGTCTGTGTTCTGAGCCATCAGGGTCACGGGGTTGGTGGGCTGGAGGAATTCCGTAACCGCGTCCTTCGGAATTCGCAGGTTGGATTTTGCGTAGATCTCAAGCCCTTGCACAGTCAAGTCTCGAAGTTGCTTCTTCACGGGCGGATCGGTAATGACGATGAATTCCCATGGTTGCGAGTTTCCGCCCGATGGTGCCTTTCCGGCTGCTTCTAGGATTAGGTGGATTTTGTGCGGCTCGACCGGGTCGGGTTTGAGTCGGCGCATGCTTCGCAAGGTTCTGATGGTTTCCAAGACAGGCATTTCCATGACAGGTTGCCCTCTTGACGAGAACCTGCACCCAGCCCTTTATGGCTTCGATTCAGATGGAGCTTTGATGCATTTGGCATGCGAATTTCGTATGTCACTCCATTCTGAACGCCTTGCGGAATGTATGGCGAAGTTCATACTACTGCATTTGGTGAAGTGTACACACGACCTGTGCTTTCGTCGAACTTTGCAATCTCTGTGCAGCCCCCGTATGGATTGGTTTGCATGTAGATGTGAACATGTGTTGATTCTGGAGGTCAAATTTATATGTGTGTTATTGCACTACACATCTACACGAGGCGGCGAGGCAAGAAATGCACTCAATTCGGAGCAGACTCGAGAAGCACACCCCACTCGTACTCGCCATACTGTACCTTGCGTCGGGCGACTATGCGTCTCTGATCCGACACCTTCGCATCCTATTCTGAGACTTGCTCTCTATTCGCGCACGCCAAGGGAAGTCTTCAATTGCATTCGACGAATTTGCTTTCGGCAAGTTCCTGCTTAGGAGACCCCAGAACGAGAGACTCAGAGTCGAATTTTCAAGCCGTATGGATTAACCTATTGTAAGTCACGTGGAATCACCATTTGTGACATAATTCGGCGCTGCCTTGTTTTCCTATTGAAGCATTCACATCAAGGTCCCACTCAGCTTCTTGGTGCGCTTAAATCGCTTCACCGCGGGGTTCTTTCGGTTATGTTGCAATGCAACTGAAGGAAAGGCCGATGAACGGTCTTGCCTCGACAGCTACGTCTTCGGAAGACCTGTCTTCTCCACACAAGGGACCAAATACACTCGACGATCTACTCCTCGAGTCGATAGATCAGGTCTTGTCCGACCTCCTGGGTACGAAGTCCAGAGAAGCAGTCTACGACCATCTTGAGAGAAATTACTCGCTTGCTAGAGAGAAAATTCCTAAGGACTTGGACAGGTTCTTTGCGCTCCTTGAAGAGACGTTTGGCAAGGGCAGCAAAACGATAGGGAAAGCAATCATTAGGAAGCTATTTGAAAGGTTGGGATGGGAGTTCGGAGAGATAGGCGGTTTCGACTTTTTCGACTACTTAGAAGCAGTCAGGGCAAGGATTGCAAGGGAACTTATCGAGCACGCGAAATCCGCAAACCGACACTACAACTCCCTCAGCGAGTAAGTAGAGTAGCCCAATCCCCCAACTACTACGCACACTCGATTACCCGATCCAGTGGCTTCAGCTCGTCATCTCCAGAAGTTAACATAGAGCCACCAACCCAGAAGACTGACAGCAGCCACCAAGGACGCGAGCTCAACGTAGACAAGCGTTGAGACGGAAGTTGAGGAACTGAACCTCATGACGGACCCATTTTCGGCGTCGACTTCAACCTGGAACCGTTTTGATGTTATGGAGCGAGAAGAACGGTATGAACCGTGCACCTCCCATCGATGATTGATCCCTCTGTAGGAGACGTCGTCGATTGAAACATACGCTGGTCCGTGCACTTTGCCTTCGAGGAAAAAGCGCGCGATGTCCTCTGCTACAGCCGCAGACCTCACAGCCCCAGTCTTTCCTCGGATCTCGTATTCTTCCCTGAGTCTCGTAATGGATTTGTTCACAACTTCGATAACGCTACTGAAGCTCTCTGATGTGGTGCTTATTGCAAGTACCCTGTTCTCGTCGAGATAGCTGAACATGACTCCTCCTTTCCGGTAAAGCATCCCAACTAGTTTCAGGGCTGCGGGCTCTCCGCCAAACTGATTGGCGGCGCCCAGGATTATGGTGGGAACTAATGGGGCATTTCTGCTGACCTCATTCATCCTTTCCGCAAGCAGCGACGTATCATCCCTGGCAGCCTCTTCCGTCACCACAAATTGGCCTGCTCTTTCCTCTAAGATGAGAACTTCCCGTATGCCATCGTGAAGAGCAAGAACATCCTCCGCTAACTTCAACACCGATGACACCGAGCATCGGCGGAAACCTAACGACCCGTCACAATATTATTCTTTGTATGATTCAGCTCAATTACAGCTGAATTCACAGGCTTTTGGAGCACATCTTTCGGTCGAAAAACGCTCAGTGAGGAGTTTAGGCCGAAGAAGCCTTTGATTTGAGCTTGCGTCCGATTATGCCAAAGAGAATTATCAGGGCGTTGAACTGCGAAAACATCGAGCCGGGCGCTGACACCAACAATCCCTTCAGAGTTTCCCAGCTCGTCCAAGCACTTCCGGTCCACGCAATGTGCCACATAGCGTTGTCTGCACCCTGTGCAAAACAATCAAATCTGTTAGAGCCTAGGTGAGCAGGATCATGTCCAGTCGAACAGTCAAGGCTTTGCGGGCAGCATTTTCACCCTTGCAAATCCGTGATTTGCGGATCTATCTAAGCGGTCAGGCTGTTTCGCTGATTGGGACTTGGCTGCAGATCACTGCCCAGGGTTGGGTTGTCTGGGAACTTACCCGATCAGCAACGGCACTGGGGATCGTGGCAATGCTCGGAACATTCCCAATTCTACTTCTGGGACCTTGGGCGGGCGTCTGGGCTGATCGTGTTGACAGACGCAGGTTACTGATCTTCACACAGGTCGGCGCAATGGCTTCGGCCTTCGCACTCGCAATACTCCTACAAACTCGGACCATTCAGCTATGGCATGTCTACGTCATCAGTACAGTGCTAGGGCTCTTCACGGCCGCTGATATCCCAGCACAACAAGCCTTCCTCGGCGACCTCTCCGGGATGCGGGAGGTGCGGAAGGCTGTGAACTTGAACTCGATGATCATTCAGGTGAGCCGTATGATTGGTCCCGCCCTGGCCGGCTTCATTATTGGAGTCTGGGGATCTGCGCCCGCATTCTGGCTTAACGGCTTAAGCTTCTTGGCTGTGATCGCAAGCCTAATCTCAGTTAGAGCGAGCCAAGTTCGAAGCCCGAAGGGAAGTGACTCATTCCGCGAACTCAAGAAAGGGGTGAGGTTCCTGCGTGGCAACCCACGCATTCAGGATCTAATGACCTTCGTCGTTCTCCTGACCTTCTTAGTGTTCCCAGTCATCAACATCTTCCCGGCGTTCGTTGGCGAGGTGCTTCATGGTGATGCGCAGACGTTGGGTTATTTGTTGGCGGCGTCAGGTGCGGGGGCATTACTTGGAACAATTCTTGTTGTCCCCTTGGCGCAGACGGTGAGGCGTCCTGGGGTGGCGGTTGCGGGGGCTACGATTTGGATGGGTCTCTGGCTCCTTGCTTTCTCTTGGCCCGTTTCCCTCACAATGTCAATGGTCAGCATATTCCTGGTCAGCCTAGCTGCGCCAACCGTTTTCACTACAGCGCTTGGGCTGGTTCAGATTTTGGCGTCGCCTGAAATGCGGGCAAGACTGGTCAGCCTCTTCGTGACGGTCAGCTTCGGCACACAACCTTTCGCCTCACTGCTCGTCGGGTACAGTGCCGACTGGTTCTCAACACCCACAGCGATCCTGCTGAACGGATTGTTCCTGATCGGAGGAGGCGTGCTCATGCTAGTCTTTCGACCGGAACTGCGAAGCTGGCAAGTGAGCCAAGAGGAAGCTGTCTCCGCCATCT
>MEMY01000069.1:0-214 GCA_001768965.1 archaeon RBG_16_50_20
CTGACTGACCCTGCGCGCATCGGAGCACGAGGCGGCGGTTTCGCACTCAAGCGCGGCGTTGACGCTCGCATATCAGTCCGGAAATCACCCAGGACCAGAATCACAATTCGAATCAATTCCAAACTTGCGCCTGAAGCGAACACGACACGATGGGCACTAGAGCGGCTCATAGAGAACAACAAGACAACGCTTGATGTCCAAGTAGATCTGAAAG
>MEMY01000069.1:255-321 GCA_001768965.1 archaeon RBG_16_50_20
TCATGTCTAGCTTTGGCCGAGGCAGCGGACTTGGATGTAACCTTCAATGAGCTTGGGAAGATAACG
>MEMY01000069.1:343-3879 GCA_001768965.1 archaeon RBG_16_50_20
GAACCGGGCTTGGAACTGCCTCAGCTATGTTTGTTGGAGGCTTCGTTCTTGTCACTGAGCCAGGTGCTCCAGGCATCGGTTCTGTGGACAGACTAATCTTCCCGACCGATCACGCGATCGTTTGTGCCTACCTTGGACAAATGCAAACTCGCGAAGTACTCTCACAAACAGATCTGGCCCACAGAATCAACCCTCTCGCACAAAGGGCCATGCAAGAAATCCGCAAGAAGCCCAACCTGGCAACATTCCTAGCTGAATCGCGCAAGTTCAGCCAGGAAATCGGTTTTCAAAGTCCCGAGATAACCAGCCTCATTGAGACAATGATCTCAGCTGGAGCTGTGGGGGCGGCTCAAAACATGATCGGGAAAGCGGTTCATGGTGTAGCTGAACGTAAGAAGGCTCGTCGTATCCTTCGACTTGTGCGAAGAAAGTTCCCGTCGGCGATTGTGTTTGTGACCCAGCTTGACGAAAGAGGCGTCCGGCTGACAACGAATCCGAAACCAAAGCACTAAATGCACTCACACGGCAAGATGCCAACTCGCACAACGATTCGCGGCTGGGAAAACTGACGGCACGTACCAAGACAAAACCACGACTCGAGAAGAAATATGATATTGTTGCAATGGGTGGGACTTTCGATGTCCTGCACCGTGGTCACAGAAAACTCCTCAAAAGGGCTCTATTAGTGGGGCGTAGGGTGTTGATCGGTGTAACCACAGACAGGTTCGCAAGGACATTACACAAGCCTCACAGATTCGACACCTATGCGAAGAGGAAGCGGGATCTTGCGCGTCTGCTTGTCCGTTGGGGCGTCTCATCACGCTCCAAAATTGTCCCTCTAGATGATCGGTATGGCCCTACCGTCCGTAACTCCAAGATTCAGGCGTTAGTTGTGAGTAGGCGAACCTTGGGGACCGCGCGGGAAATCAACGCCAGACGAAGGGGGAGAGGATTGAAACCGCTCGCCATTGATCCCATCGACCTAATCCTAGCCGATGACAGCCGTCCAATCTCGTCGACTCGAATAAGGCGAGGAAGAATCGATCGAGAAGGCCGTCTCATTAAAAGTGGCGAACGCAAAGAGCGTTCAAAACAACTTGAATAAGACTTACACGCTAAAGAGAGTTCACTGCCGCAGAAACACCCATCAGAACTTCATATAATACTCGCCTTGGTGGGCAAAAAGTCCGGTCAGGCCTGGGCCCAGAGCTTGTATGCGGACGACTGCTTGCAGATCTGGGTGCACGTGCACAGGGGTTTCGGCGCAAACTCAGCCGGGACCCATGGTTCTAGGGAGAACAGGGGCTCCTGAAGTCCGCATTTCAAACAGAACACACCCTCCATCGTCCAGGCGAAGCGGTCGTTGCCGCAGGTGCAAATGGGCTCCGCGTATTCGAAATCGGCCGCAGAGAGCCTTCTAGTGCGGGCAATAAGCTGCAGGTTCGAATAACGACGCCTCTTCCACTCCAGATAACAGGACTTGTTGCCGCAGAGCCTTCGCGGTCTACCGAAGACGTATTGCATCTGCTGTCCGCATATGACGCAGCGGCTCGTTTTCTCCATGAACTTGAACTCCAATTCTATTGTGTCATTGCCTGCCTGCCGGATGCTGACTTTCTGTGACTAACTGACCCCTGGCGCTCTTTCCATTCAACCATAATGAAAACGGAGCGTAATATTCCTTGTTAGCGAAGTTTCCCCATTGCAAAGCAAAGTCCTTTCCCTCGGAGCCACCGTCTTTTCGCAAGACTCTTGCTTAGTAAAGAACCTGCGGAGATTAGAGCCTCTGACTGTACACTGAAAATGCGCCACTGAATACGCAATGTCGCTCCCCCGCAACGTTGCTGAGCAAGTTGACAGAGCCATCCGGTGAAAGGTGGCTCCCACCCATGTGGGCCGCAACGAAAACAGGGTGGGCCTCAACTTGGGTTGAGTTTCAAGTCACTGGTGAAAGCAGGGAGCGAAGTGGCACCCCTTTCTCCCCGAAGAGCTGCACCTTTTCGGCAATGAGCGAGTATCTTGCCTCCCTCGACGAGCCTCTCTAGCCCTTCAGGTTCATCTTCTCGGGCCTTTTTTCGATCTTTCTTTCTCGTCTCCCCAACTCTCACCTCGGTTGAGTAAGGAGTGAAATCTTCCGTCGGAATTTCGGCTCTGTTTTGAACCGGAATTTGCACCCGACGTACACGATGCCATGGGCCGCTCGCGTGCCACCCTTTCCTACTAGTTCCAATTTGTTGGAGGGCAGAGTAGTTGCAGCGTAGTGGAGTTTTTGTATTTGGGAGGAACGAAGTAGTTGGACGATTAGCAGTACGGAGTGAATTTCAAAGTTGAAAGAGGGAGAACCTAGCGGGATTATTGTCGAACGGTTTCGAACTGGAGACGACATACTTGAACGCCTCAACGCGCTTGTACGAGGGAACAATGTCAGCGCGGGGAGTTTCAGTGCGATCGGGGCCGTCGAAAAGGCCACTGTAGGAATATTCGTCGGTGAGGGGCAGTACTCCGAAATTGAGATTGAAGGGCCCTTGGAGATCCTCTCATGTGTCGGAAATGTGAGTCTCAAGGACGGTCTTCCATTCGTTCATTCTCACATAACTCTGGCAAACACCAAAGGGAGAGCGTATGGCGGGCATCTGATGCAAGGATGTATTGTCGGCGCTACATTCGAAGTTAGTCTTCTGAGATACGACGATATTGAACTTGGCAGAAAATTGGACCCGCAGACGAAACTCTACCTGTTGGATACATGATTATCAGCGTGCAACTCAAGCATACGCACTAATGAGGCGTGCATTTGGTCTAATCTGATGTGTAACACAAAATGGGTGAAAGAGGTAGGTGTACTAAACACTGCAGGTGGACTCAAAAAAACGGTTTTCCAAACGAGCAGACCATTATGCGAAGTATCGCCCACGATACTCAGATGCGGTTCTGCATTATTTGGAACGCGAATTATCCTTTTCACAAGCGTCAATAGTAGCAGATGTGGGATCGGGAACGGGTATTCTTTCTGAGATGTTTCTCAAGAACGGGAACATGGTATTCGGGATTGAACCCAACGAAGACATGCGGAAGATGGCTGAAGCAAATCTCTTGATGTATCCCAACTTCAGAAGTATCAATGGTTCTGCTGAATCAACGACGCTCGCAAAGGATAGTGTCGATTTCATCACTGCAGCCCAATCATTTCACTGGTTTGACGCACCCCGGGCAAAAGTAGAGTTTCGCAGGATTCTAAGAAATGGGGGATGGGTAATTCTAATCTGGAATACCCGGAAGACTTCAACTCCATTTCTTCACGCGTATGATCAGATGGTTAGGGAAGCATCTAAGGAGAAGCGGAGAGTGCGGCATGAGGATTTGGATGACACAGCTCTAAGTAACTTTCTCGGAGACCATCGGGTCGTGAAGTTGCCAAATTTCCAGGAATTGGGCTATGAGGGCCTGGTTGGCCGTTTCCTCTCCTCGTCATACGCACCACTACCTGGCGAACCACGGTACGAACAAAAACTCGCCAAGTTAACCAAGATTTTCAA
>MEMY01000069.1:3896-9579 GCA_001768965.1 archaeon RBG_16_50_20
GAGCTGTGAGGTTCGAATACGAGACTGAAGTGTACAGTGGTCAGCTTTTCTAGTATGGTGTATGAAATCCGCAATCAACACGCCGTTCAACCTTGTAAACCCCCAAGCTGTGGCTCCGAGGCATGATTTCTTGACCGGAAACCTAGGGGTCAGACGGGCAAAGATCCAAATGCATTATCGGCGATGGAAAGGAAAGGGGGCTGCTTCCACATTGGGATCTTATGAAATTGAATCAGCCCTTGTTGACCTCTATTCTTATTTGATACAGAATTCGGCAGGAATCGAATGCCTTGCATGGGAGATGAGGATTCTTTGCCGCCCAGACCCCTCTATTCTACTATCGATAAGAGATTGTTTCGATACTTGGAAAATCAGCAAAACCCAAAGCGTATCAGAATTGAACTGTTTGAGCAAATTCTGTCGTTTTGTTATGAGTGTTCTATCCCGTTTCGTGTTCTGAACCGCTTTCTTCTTCCGCAGGGAGTCGCTGTCAGGATGGGCAATGGCAAGTAAGACAAGAGCTTCAGTTGTGTTCGATCGACCAAAGATTGGTCAAATTCCTAGAGAGGACTACTATGCTGAGCGCCAGAGGCGTTGGGTCTGGATCTTTCCGAAAATTGACAAACACTCGACCCTGAACCAGATCGTGGACTTGGACATTTTCTGTGGGATTCTCTTTTCACACAGCGTCAAGAAGCAGGGCGTGGCGAAAGCAATCATTCAGATTCTAGTTGAGGAAAAAAGAGCCATGTACCTCAGGGATCTTCACTTCAAAGTGCTAGAGAGAATCAAGGTGAGCGCCCAACGCTCAGCGACACCTACAAAGCGATGCTGAGAAGTGGTCTCTTGGAAAAGAAGTACAGGAATGAGCCGACCAAGCTCAGCGTTCAGTTCTCAAATCGACTGAGAGATCTAGCTTCCTATTGGGACAATTACCTCATAGCCAAGAAAGCGAACTAGCTATCCAATTTTTTGGAGTGTTCATGATTACTCCAATTTTTTGGACGCTTAAGCGGTGTATCTTGTGTCCGCCTTAGTTGGCGGGGGTGGGGCTTGAGGCTGTGGAATCGGTGGCAACGGTGGAGGGATATTCAGACTTCTTGAGATCAGGATCGCGTCCGCCATCGCTGCATTAGAAACGGCCTGAACCAATTGGACGGGCGGAGCTTTCTGCGCCTTGTGATCTTCAATGATCTTCTGTGTTTCCTCACTTGCGCCACTAATCTTCGCCTTGCCCTTGATGCTGATCTGAGCAATGGATGGTACGAAGCTGACGGTAAAGATAAAGGGCGCATCCAACGACCCGTCTGAGCGTTGGTTGATATCGAGCATATTGATGTTGACCCCTATCTGGACCTGTGGCGGCATGGGTCGGTCGATTTCCCAGAATCTCTCGGCTGACATGCTTGTCACAAAGATGTTCACTTGCAGCAAGTAGCTTACACGACGAGTTTCATCGGAAGCGTCAATGCCGCTTTAAACGTTGTCACCTGTCTGCCATGAGTTCACATTTTGACTGCGCGAAATTGACTAGAACTTGCATGGAACCCCTTTAGGTGAAATTCCGTCAGAATTTACATCGGAATTTGAACCCGAAGTGGTCTTGAATGAAAGAAGCTGTCGCAAGTTTCGTGATAACGAAAAAGAGGATGCAAAACGGTCGGGTCTACGAGTCGCCGCGCATATACCTGCCCACCAAGCTTACCACAGACTCCAATTTCCCATTTCTTGGAGGGTCCGAGAAACTGTTCGTGAGAGTTGCAGGCAAGAGACTTGTGGTTGAGCGTGCGCCCAGAGAAATCCTGCGAAGGTTCGGGCGTTTACCGAAACCCAAGCGCCGCTCCAAGTCGCGGAGACACTAGTCCCCAACTGAGAAGTGCAGCCGGAACGTTCCCTCCGGCATTTCCTCGGCTCTGAGGTTGGACAGTTTCCCTATCTCTTTGATGTTCGCGACATGGGTGCCTCCACAGGGGATTGGCTCACAGCCCTCGATGGTCACTATCCGGACCTCATCAAGGTCGGGAAGCCTTTCGAAGTTAGGCGCATTTTCGAGGACGGCCTTACCCTCCCCGGGTTTGAGAAATTCGATTCTGACTTGACCGCCTTCGTTTATCATTTCATTGGCCACATCGTCGACTTGGCGAATGTCGTGTGGATTAGGAGGTTTTCCTCGGTATCCCACATAGCACGGTTCGTCGAGCCAGGAGTCTGTCGTTTCAACTCGCGCGAAGGTTGTTTTTGCGAGGCAATGGTCGAGGAGATGAGCAGCTGTATGCCTTCTCATAACTAGGTACCTGTAGCTCCAGTCCAACTCGCACGAAACGTGCCCAGTTGAAGGCGTCCCGGTCACGATTTTGCCCCAATGAACAACGACGCCTCGATGAAAGATCGCCTTCTTGATCTCCAAAGCAAACTGGTCGGATGCCATCTTGCCGCGGTCAGAGGGCTGTCCGCCTCCTTTCGGGTGAAAAATTGTCTTGTCAAGGAGAAGATATGCCTGAGTTCGTTTTTCGGGGACGACCTTGACGACTTTCGCTTCTGCCTTTGCGAGCTCCATTTGTTTCAGGTAGAGAAGCTCTGTTTTTGCAAGTCCAGAGGTTATCTCGTCGAGATTCATTGCTCGCACCCTCCCGCGGCTTGGGCGCGCCATCGGATTGGGGCCGCCTAGACGCTTATAAGAAAACGTTCTGTATAGGTCGGGCGCTGATTTGCGGTGAACTCCAAACAGATCGTAGCAGCCATTTCAGTGGTTGCTCTACTGGTCATCTTAGTATACCCTGCGCTCGCAGCGGGGGCTGTCGGAGTGCAGATTCGCTCTTCGAAGATGGAGAAAGCCGACTATGTCTTCGTTACGATTGGAGGCGTGTGGGTGCACCGGTCGGGGCAGTCTGAATCGGAAGGATGGCAGCTAATCTCAAATCAGTCGCAAACACTGGACTTAGTTACATTGGAAAACACAACCACGCTGTTCGGAAAGGGGCAGATCTCGCTGGGTGATTATGACACTGTCAGGATGGAGATATCCAACATAACCTGGGTCTTCAACAAGACAACGACGAATCTTGAGGTTGAGTCCTCACAGATTCAGTCGAACCTTGATTTCACTGTCCAGGCCGGCAGAGAAACAATAATCACACTTGTCTTGACCGGCCAGCACCAGGAGATACGTGGGACAAACTTCTTTGTCCCAACGCTTACCGCGACTCTGGGCTGAACCATTCCCCGTGCAAGAAAGCTAATCCAAAAATAGTCAACTTCATTGTAAGAGGCAGGGAACGATTTTGGCGATCGCCGGGAAAGAGCAACTGACTAAGATGATTCAGGCGTACAGGTGCATACACCCCTTCGATTATGCGCTTATGGATGGAGATGGGTATGTTCTCACAGTGCGGGATGAGACGACACTGCACTACCTTGAGCATCGCAATGTAGTCTCTTTTGAGATCGTCTTCACGCCACCCACCTACGTCTCACACCTTACTGCGAAGAGTAAGTATGGCAGAATGGGGCTGTCCTTCCTCAATGCCGCAAAGGTTCACAGCGGTTTCGTAGGGCGCCTAGCACTGGAGTTGGTCAACCTCAGTAACGGAAGACAAACGATTACGATCAAGCGAGGAGATCCGCTCATGCACATTGAGTATATCTCACGAGAAGGCAACCCAGCACCATACAAGGGCGACTATATGTTCCAATACATGACGGACGACGAAGTATCCCTTTACACCGGGATCCTGAAGGAGCATTTCAAGGGCCTATTCGATCCTGCGGAACTCGACAAAATGGCAAAAGAAAGAGTGCGTGGCTGACACTTAGCGACGTCCTAGTTTCGCCGCTTTCTTCTTAGCCCTGAACATGACCTGGATAACGACCACAAGTCCCAACGAGAGCACAACCACACCGGTCATAATCCATTCCTTCTGCCCAGTCCCGACGTCGACTCGAAGTATGTTCCCCGCGGCTTGCGCCAATCCTGGAATGATTATCTCAGCGCTGTAGGTGTAGCTTGAGAAAAGTGTCACACTCTTATTGAGTTGGGAAGCTTCGACTGATGCAGCGAATATCACCGGCGGAGTATATCGCCATGTCGTTGTATTATTCGAAAGGTTGTAGGTTCTCTCCCATTGGTCGATCGGGACATTCAGTGGTCTGAAGTCAAGGACTGTAAAGTTGCCTACGTAGTTTGCGGCCTCTGGACCAGTAACTGACTGCGTCTCGTCGACGAAGAAGTTGACCGCCCTTATGGTTGCGTTGGGGTCATTCACGAACAAGCTCGCGTTGGCATAGAAGTCCAATACCGGCCTAAAGTATTCTCTTCCGACTGTGTTGTAACTGAGATTGCCCGCGCGAAGATCAGCGGAAACGTTGAACATCCTCCATGTTGTGTTCACAGCCGCGATATCGCCCTTCCTCTCTGAGACTCCCACGATGCTCGTCGCGATAGTCAAATTGAGCCAAGTGGCATTCGACCAAACACGGATCGTCAAAGCTGAGAATGATGCAGAGGGATCAACTTTTCTCAGCGCATCGTTGAAGGCAGCAGACATGTTCGAGTTCTGTGATGCGTCAAGAGCGATCGACTGGTTGACGAACTTCGTCATGTTCTGGTGAACGGAGAGGTTCATGCTAGTTTGAAAGTGTTCCTTGTCGAAGGTCGCAGTGATATTTGCTGCAGAGACCGGCGCGGCGTACACAGAAGCCAGAACCAAGAGTAGAATGATGATCGCTATTGTCCGCAAGACTTGACACTGCTCGTCTCATTGATACAGATGTAGCGCAACCAGAACTACCCTCACTATTTAAGCCTCCAGCCCACCCGACCTCTTTCAACGTTCAACCTGCACAATTCAGGAAGTCGCAAAGCGATGAACACAAGACTGAGACCTGACTGGGTCAGGGGTTTTCTTGAGGGCGAAGGCTGTTTCACTGTTTCGAGTAAAGACGGTGGTTACCCTAGATTTATCGCCGTGCAAAAGTCTCCGGAAATATTGCGCATGATTCGCGATCAGCTAAAGATAGGGGCAGTATATCCAAATCATCATCTAAAATACCCTTGTTGGATATGGCAGGTCGCTAATCTCGATGATCTCGTTGTTTTGATAGATTTCTTCGACTACAGGATTGAAGAGCCAACAAAGAGAAAACAATTCCAGAAGTGGTTGAAGGCCTTTAGGGTTTATCGAAATGGCTCAGAATCATCTCAAAGAAAGGTAATGAACGTTCGCAGATAGATTGCCCGCGTTTCTTGGCGCAGTGCATCAAGAACTAGGGTCCAGCGCTCTTGATCCTCTCTGTTAGTTTCGGGATGACCTGGTAAAGATCTCCGACTATGCTATAGTCGGCTATCTTGAGTATTGGTGCTTCCTTGTCTTTGTTGATCGCGACGATGAGTTTGGAGGTCATTATGCCGACGGTGTGTTGGATCTGGCCTGAGATACCAACGGAAACATGAAGTTTCGGCTTGCACCGTTTTCCGGAAATTCCGACCATCCTGTCCTCGGAGAGCCAGTGAAAGTCTGATGAGAGTGCGCGTGTGCAGCCTAGTTCCGCCTTCAATGCTGTGCAGAATTCGTTGATCATCGCCAGGTCCTCCTTCTTCCCTATGCCCTGACCCACGCATACTAAGTTCTCAGCTGATTCTATGCTGACCGCCTCTCCAGCCTTCTTTCTTCTTTCCACAACCTGC
>MEMY01000069.1:9633-9939 GCA_001768965.1 archaeon RBG_16_50_20
GCGGGATTAGCTTCGAATGTTCTTGGCGTTATGGAGACCACTTTTTTCTTGGTTTTGATGGTTTCCGTCGATACCGTGTTCCCACCAAGCGAGTACCTTTCGATGACAAGAGCGGATTCTTTCGTCGACAGGCCAATCGCGTCCGTTACGCATCCTGCTTGAAGTTTCTGAGCTACCCGCCCTGCAGTCTCTTTGCCGAGCTTGCTTGAGCCTATCAGCACGATATCTGGACCATTCCCCTTAGTGAGCTCGAAAAGGGCGTGCGAATATGTCTCTGCGTCAAGGCCTGACGGGTCGATGTTGGGA
>MEMY01000069.1:9994-10758 GCA_001768965.1 archaeon RBG_16_50_20
TAACATTTCCAACGACTAAGGCGGAGATGTTTAACCCGAGCTGTTTGGCGAGTTCTCGGCCCTTTGTTAGGAGCTCGAAGATTCCGCTATCATGGTGTGATGAGACTAGGATCCCTGGGTTCATGATACGGCACCCTCCTTCTGAAGGGCATCAACAAGTTTTGCAATCGCTTCATCCACTTCCCCTTCGAAAATGATCCCTTTTCGTTCCTGTTCTGGAGCAACATTACTAATGACTTGAATTCCTGACGCCGCAGAACCGAGCCTGTCGGGAGTCATTCCGAGGTCTTCCAAGGACCAGACGTTGAGCGGTTTCCTTGAGGCACGCAGGATCTGCGTGAGCGGCGCTCTGCGTGGTTTATTGATCTCACTTGTTACGGAGATCGCCAGTGGCATGTTCGTTTTCACGACTTCAAGCGCGTCTTCCATATCTCGTACAGCAGTGACCGTGTTCCCTTGAACCGAAAGCTCCCTTACGTATGTGATCTGGGGAATGCCAAGTATTTCCGCAAGTCTGGACCCGGTCTGACCAGAGTAATTGTCAGCCGAGCCTTCTCCGACAAGTATGAGCTCATATGAACCGATTTTCCCGACTGCCTCAGCCAGCACCAATGCGGTGGTTGCTGGATCGGAACCATCACAAGCTGGGTCAATGATTATGGACGCGTCGTCGGCGCCCATCGCCAGTGCTTCCAGAACGGTCTCTTTGAGCTTGGCGGAGCCCACTGATACGACTGTGACTTTTGCTCCGTGCTTTTCCTTGA
>MEMY01000070.1:0-162 GCA_001768965.1 archaeon RBG_16_50_20
AGAAGTTGTGCTTAGGTATTCGCGTCAAAACACGGAACGCTTAAAGGCACAGCCATTTCCCCGGTAGATTGACTAAGCTTGACAGGGTCTTCTACAACGGAGCCGAACATTTTCCCGGGAAATTGGACAATCAAAACGCAACAACTGCTTCGGACTTACGAG
>MEMY01000070.1:345-7883 GCA_001768965.1 archaeon RBG_16_50_20
GATCCGACGAAGAAATTTCTGGCCTCGGTAACTTTCGATGAGTGTAGACACGATGAGGTCTGTCGTCGGGCGTGCAACAAGCTCTGTCCAAACTTCCCCTACGGATACAAGGCCACAACCGACTTCGAGAAGAAGGCGCTAAAGAACATTACAGCGCTCTACGATAATGGCAAACGTTACTGGAAGGGATTTATGAGCGCTTGGGAGAAGTACCCACTGGAGTTGATCTTTTCAAGCTTCTTCTTCGCCGAGATCGGCGCTCAGCTAATCTTCAAAACGGTTAGTGAGTTCTCGAAGATACAAGTCTACAAAGAAGCCTTCCAGAATGTGACTGTAGATGAGTCGAGGCATCTGGCTGGGACGCTCTCGCTGCTCGACAATCTTGTTAAGGATTTCCAATCCGACCAGAAGCTCATGATAACCCGCCAAATGAAACATGGCTTCATCTTCCTCTCACCTTTGCTTTACAAGCCAATGCAGGTCTTCTGGCAATTGCCGAAGGACTTTTACGATATCGACCGTGAGATGGAAGAGGTCGCACGCAGCTCGGGGCTCGGCGTACCAACATTGGAGGAGAAAAGCAAGGGATGGCTTGATGCCATTCTAAGACGAAGAGAGCAGATTGAGAAACTCGGTGTACTGATACCCGCGATTCCCGAAATCAACTTAGAAGGAGAAGAGGTCGACATTCGCAAAGACGAACCAATAGCGACGCCGTTCTGACCTAGTTTGAGAATTCAGATCTTCATTCTGCTCTTCGTGATCGCCCTGACTTTGCAACCACCACGGTGATTTTCCTTAATGCTTGTTATTTTCCTTTGAAGATTGGCTTTCGTTTTTCAAAGAAGGCCTTAACTGCCTCTGCGTGGTCCGATGTGGCGCCTGCGATTTCTTGCATGTAGCTCTCGTAATCTAAGACTGTCTCAAGGTCAGAGGATATCGACCTGTTGAGAGCCCGTTTTGTCAATCCGATTGCCTTCGTAGGACCAGTCGCCAGTCTATTCGCAGTCTCCTTTGTCGTGGTCATCAGCTGATCTGTCGGAACGACTTTGGACACGAGTCCGAATCGTTCGGCGTCCTTGCTCGCCAGTTCTTCTCCGGTGAGAGCGAGTTCCATGGCTTTCGAAAAGCCAACTAAGCGTGGGAGAAAGAAGCTCGTTCCTGAATCCGGCGCAAGCCCCACACGGATGAAGGCTTGTATGAATTTCGCTGTGTCGGAGGCGATCCGCAGGTCGCATGAATAGGCTATGCCTGCCCCGGCTCCTGCGGCTACTCCGTTCACCGCTGCAATGACGGGTTTTTCCATCTGGCGGATTCGTCTTATGATTGGATTGTACTTGTGCAGGAGGCGTTGGCCGAGCTTAGGATTCACGCCCCGCTCATAGTCGCCGCGAAGGTCTTGGATATCCTCCCCGGCGCAGAATGCCCGCCCCTTCCCAGTTATGACAACGCATCTGACTTCACTATCTCGCTCGGCGGCGCGGAGTGAGTCAAGAAGCTCTTGACCCATCTTCTCGTTTACGGCGTTAAGCACGTCGGGCCTGTTGAGCGTGATGATTGCGACGCCTTCGGATTTCTCGTAGGTTATTGTTTCATAGCTGGGGGCGGACATGTCCAGCGTCCCATTACTTTCCTTTGAATACTGGCTTACGTTTCTCGAGGAAGGCTTTCATGCCTTCTTTGCCATCTTCGGTTGCGAACAGCAAGTAGAAGGCTCTCCGCTCAAACTCCAAACCCACCTCAAGCGTCGTGTCCTGCGCTCTCACGATTGCCTCCTTGGCTGCACGGACGGAGATGGGAGGTTTGGAGGCGATTTCGCTAGCGATCTTCTTGGCCTCATCCATCAAACTTTCTACAGGAACAATTTTGTTGACGAGGCCGATTCGAAGTGCTTCTTCGGCTGAGATTGATTTTCCAGTCAGAATCATTTCCATGGACCTGTATTTTCCAACCGCGCGAGTCAACCTCTGCGTCCCACCGGCCCCAGGCATAATACCTACATTCACCTCGGGTTGGCCGAAGGTTGCGGTTTCTGAGGCGATGATTATGTCGCAGTTCATTGCGAGTTCATTTCCTCCACCCAAGCAGTATCCGCTTACGGCGGCGATGATCGGTTTCGATATTTTTCTGATCCTATCCCAGAGTTCGAAGCGTCTTCCGAGCACGAGATCCACGGGGGTCGCCTGAGCCATTTCTTTCAGATCGGCGCCCGCAGCGAAAACGTTCTGACCTCCCGTGAGTATGATTACGTTAACGCTCTGATCCTTGTCGAACTCTTCGAAAGCGTTCACGAGCTCGATCATAGTCTCGGAGTTCAGCGCGTTGAGGACCTTTGGGCGATTGAGTTGTGCAATTCCAATCGGGCCCTCTTTTGTGATGAGTATATTCTGATAACTCAAAACGCATCCCAGACCTGCACGTAACGCTCAGGGAACTTAACCTTAACCGAAATTCCCGAATCTTGCATCGGACCAGCAAGGCAAAGATATTCGTCTCAGGACGTGTAGCGGGCTGGTGCCGTTCACGCTTTCGGAGAACACGACTTTACTCGGCCTCAGTATCTTCACTTTTGTACTGATGTTTGCCGTAGGTATCGCAGCCCCAATCATCCCCCTCTATGCGTCAAGTCTCGGGGCGTCTTGGACCGAGATTGGATTGTTGGGGACGAGTTGGGGGCTGACGCTCATGTTCTTGGCGATTGCGACTGGCAGATTATCTGACAGACTCGGTAGAAAGCCGCTTCTCATAGCAAGCGGAGTTCTGAGCACGACGGCTGCGCTCCTTTACTTGATCTCTTCAACAGTCCTGCAGATCATCCTCATTCGGATTCTCGAAGGGGCAGTGTGGGCACTTTTCTGGCCAGCTGTGGAAGCTCTCGCAACGGAGATCGTCGATGCAAAGAGAGCAGGCCGAGCAATGGGAATGGTATCCGCTTCTTATGGAATTGCTTTTGCTACCAGCTCAGTGGCTGCAGGATCAATCACGAGCGTCTTCGGCTACTTGCAAACTTTCATGATCTACCTTGTACTGTCCTTGATTTCGATCTTCTTGGCTGTGTTCCTCCTTCGGGGAACTCCGCGCCGTAGTGAATCAGCAGTAGCACGCGAAGAGAGCGGCAAGCTCGATTCGAGTAGTTTGAGTTCGAAGATGACTATTCTAGCCTACTTCCTTGGAGGTTCGTACACATTTGGGCTTGGAGTCATGCTGACGTTATTCTCGGTTTTCGCAAAATCCCTCAGCGTTGCTGTGTTCTTGATTGGAGTGCTTTTCGGGTTTTTCTGGCTGGGAAGGATCGTTGGCTCAGTTGGAGGTGGACGTGTCTCCGACAAGTACGGGAGGGGGCCCATTGTGATCGTAGCCATGTTGGGTTCGGTGGCCGGTTTTATGTTGGCGGCGTTTTCGACGGGCATCGATATGCTGTTGGGTGCTGTCGTCATTCTTGGTTTCAGCATAGGCACTTCTTTCCCGGTTAGCGTTGCAATTATCTCAGACAACGTCCCCGTATCAAAACGTGGCTACGCAATGGGAATCTACGAAACTTCGTGTGCAGCTGGCTTCATGTTGGCTGCGACATTCGGGGGTTTACTTTCAGACCTGTATTCGCCACGAATGCCATACTTGCTGGCAGCGAGCGTAAGCCTTGCGGCTGCGATTATCTTCGCCTTAAGGCGAGTGAAGTGATGAAGGAAGGTGTTTCAGAGGGCTTCGACGAGAGGCATTTTTTCCATTACGTCCTTGAGGTCACCTGCGATTGACTTGAATCTCTCTATTGCTCGATTCACATCTTCTTCCGTATGCTGCACTGAGAGCGTCCACTGTTCATCGGGTCCGGTCCCTGTAGGGATAATCCCTCGATTCATCATGGAGAGGTAGAACAGGAACCAGGTCGCCGTATCAGTCTCGAGAAAGCTACGCCAATCCCTCACTGGTTCTTGGGAGAAATGTATCGTGCCGCTGAGACCGATCCATTGAAGCTGGGCTTCCAGCTCGGCGTCGCGGGCTATGTCGTAATATCCCTTCGCAAGTTGTTCTCCAAGTCTCTCCGCAAAATGGAAGCCAGACTCCGTTAGTACATCTCTTAATGTTACGATGGCAGCTCGGACCGAGAGCGGGTTGGAGTTGAATGTTCCAGCGTGTGAAACTTGCCCTGGAACGATTGTTTCCATGACCTTTTTCGACCCTGCAATGACTGAGAGCGGAAAACCACCTGCGATGGCTTTCCCCATGGTGCAGAGGTCAGGTTTGACTCCGAAGTGATCTGCAGCACCGCGATAGAACTTTCCACACGTCTTGATCTCGTCAAAGAATAGCAGGCAGTTGAACTCATCTGCTAATCGTCTCAGTCCCTCTAGGAAGCCCTTCTCGGGTAGAACGAACCCCATGTTCATTGGAATGGGCTCGAGCATGATTGCTGCCAATTCGTCGCGGTGGTTTCGGATTATTGCTTCACAGGCTTCGAGGTCGTTGAAGGGAGCAATGATAGTGTTTGTGATTACCTCTGGTGGTATGCCTTTTGACGCGGGAACTTGATTTGGAGATTTCCTGTCGCCAACTTTTTCTTTTGTTGGCTTCACGCTCACCAACAATGAGTCATGTGACCCGTGGTAACATCCTTCGAACTTAAGCAGCTTCTTTCTGCCTGTGTGTGCGCGCGCCAATCGAACAGCATGCATGGTTGCCTCGGCGCCTGTAGTTGAAAATCTCACCATGTCATAGCCAAAGCGGGAAGTTACAATTCTGCCGAGTTCAACGCTGTCTTCCGCCTCGAATCCGTAGAGTACACCTTTGTCAATACAGTTTCCGATTTCCCTGATTAGAATTGGGTGGCTGTGGCCTGTGACTAAGGCTCCGAATCCCATGTTGAAGTCTATGTACTCGTTCCCGTCGGCGTCCCAGATTTTCGATCCTTTCGCTCTTGAAAAGTAGAGTGGGTATGGGTCAATGTATCTGTAATTGCTATGTACACCGAAGGGTGTGAGTTCGCGAGCCTTCTCGAAAATTCCTTTCGATCGCGAGGATCTAGATTCGAACTCGCGTGTTTCTCTCTCAATTGCTGACAAAGTGCTCGTAGCCCAAGTGTCGACATGTTGCGTTAAGGCTTTGCGAGGTCGTTCTGTCTAGGAAATGATTTGGGTGCGGAGGGCCTTCAAAGACTCCTCCGCGGCTATGATCGTCTCGTCGACTTCGCGTTCCGTATGGACTGCCGAGATCGAGAGTCGTTCCAATCCGTCAGGATGCATGTACACACCGTGCTTCAACATCTCGTCTCTGAAGCGCTTGAATTTCTCACTACTTGATTGGAGCGCCTGCCTGTAGGTAGAGACCTTGCGGAGTTTCGTGAAGTATATCGACAGCATTGGACCAACAGCGTTGACTACAACATTGTATCCTGCAGCGCTGAGAGTCTCCGCCAATCCCGTTTTGAGTTTTGAACCGAGGTCAGCCATTCGACGAAACGCTTCTCCATCATTCTTGAATAGGGTTTCCAGAGTGGCTTTTGAAGCAGCAAGGGACAGAGGGTGAGCATTGTATGTTCCGCCGAATCCTATTCTACCCGGGCCAATCTGGCTCATCAAATCTCTCCTCCCAGCGACGGCCGCAATCGGAGCACCGCCTCCCAGAGCCTTCGCATAGCATGCAATGTCAGGCTTGACTCCGTAGAATTCCTGTGCGCCTCCTTTCGCGATTCTGAAGCCAGTGAGAACTTCGTCGAAGATCAATAGGCAATCGTATTTGATGGTTAGCTCACGCAGTTGTTTCAGATAGTCACTCTCGGGTGGAATCACGCCTTGGCTGGCCATTACCGGCTCGGTTATCACAGCTGCGACGTCATTGTGATTCTTCTTCAGTATGCGTTCTAGGGCAGCTACATTGTTCCATGGAGCCACAATGATCGTCTTCGCAACTTCATCTGGGATGCCAGGGAAGAATGGCAGTTTGGCCGGACTGGATTCGAGACCTGAAACGGGTGATGGGGAGTCGACGCTGAAGAGCACATAGTCGTGATGGCCATGATAGTGTCCTTCAAACTTCAACAGCTTGTCCTTTCCAGTTACTGCCCTAGCGATCCGCAAGGCTTCCATTGTTGCTTCTGTTCCGGAATTAGCGAACGTAACCATCTCAGCGCAGGGAACGGCGTCCGCAATGATCTTCGCAAGTTCGATCTCGCGCTCTGTTGTCGTCCCGAACATTATTCCTTGCTGCAGCTGTTGTTCGATTTCCGCAATTATCTTGGGGTGTTTGTGTCCGAG
Source organism: archaeon RBG_16_50_20 (assembly GCA_001768965.1). GTDB lineage: Archaea > Thermoproteota > Bathyarchaeia > 40CM-2-53-6 > 40CM-2-53-6 > FEN-987. The sequence goes on from MEMY01000070.1 coordinate 6,597, forward strand.
GATCAGGGCTCCGTAAGCCATTAGATAGTCGATGTAGCTGTTTCCATCCACATCCCAAACCTTTGGTCCCACACCCTTCTCGAAAATCACCGGGAAAGGTTCGTGCATGTGAACCCGTACATTTGAGGAAGCGCCGGCAGGCAGATACTTCCGGGCCTGTTCGAAGAGTTGCTCAGATTTCTGCAATGAGAATGTCTTCTCCGTTAGCAGTTTCACGTTTTCAGGCCGGGTGATCATTTGCATTTCTAACATCTCCTTCACACCAGTATCTACCTTATTCTGCCATATAGGTTAGTATTATGGTACAAACGCTCATTTTTCGCTTTTTTCTGGCTCAAAAATGCATTTTCTGACTCAAGAGTATCAAAAGAAAATTGAACCCAAGAGAATTCCATCATTAGTTCAATCGATAGAATTGAAATTGAATAATTCAATACATTTTGAATTTTCAGGTTCTTTTCCGAGAACATTGGGGTCGGAGGTTTAGATTTGCAAGCCAGATTGACCTCTTGATTCGCAAGAGGAGCTGGGATTTCTCCAAGAGTCTAGGTCGAGACAAATCGCGAGAACTACACCGATACGTTATGTATGACAGCCCGATACGTTCGCGCCGGCGTACCTGTTGAAGTTCTCGATCATTGGTGCAGGTGGCGTAGGACAAGTCATCATTACGCATTTGGCCAAAACAGGGGCGAATGTGAAGATAGGTGACATCGATCGGGCTCGACTTCGTGAAATCAGTAGACTCCCATTGGGGGAAATCTCAACCTCAAAATTGGATGCAAGCAAACCCGAGATGGTTAGGAAATTCATCAAAGGGACGAATGTCGTGATCAACTCGTCGAATCCGCGGTTCAACTTGCTCATTATGAGGCAGGCGCTCAGGGCGGGAATTCACTACATAGACCTCGCAGGTTACCCCTCGGAACAGATGAAACAAGACTCAGCATGGAAGAAGGCCGGGCTCGTCGCCATACTGGGGATGGGCGAGGATCCAGGGCTGTCAAACATAATGGCAAGGCGGGCCGTGGACATGCTCGACCGGGTAAGCGAGATCCGCATCCGAGACGGGGAGACCTCAACAAGCGAGACCTATCCCTTCGTCGCTCTCTTCGCACCTGACGTTTTCCTCGAGGAAGCCGTTTCCCCCGCGCGCCACTTCGAGGACGGAGAAGTGAAGACGACCTCTGCGATGTATGGCAGGGAGATCTACCGGTTCCCGGGTCCAATAGGTGAGGTTCCCGTCTATGGCATGGACCACGAGGAAGTTCACACCTTGCCTCAATA
>MEMY01000071.1:0-136 GCA_001768965.1 archaeon RBG_16_50_20
ACTCCAGCAGGCCCGTCGGATCAAGTGAGGGCCTGTTGAGGCACAAACACATGGGCTCTGAAGTGCCAGTCAAGTCCAACAGTACTCCATGATCGATTATCCCCGCTCCCAAGGCGCCTACTTCTTCGTCTCCTCC
>MEMY01000071.1:228-2374 GCA_001768965.1 archaeon RBG_16_50_20
CTGGAAGTTTCTCGCGCGGAATATCAAAGAGGTTGCAGAGGTGACTCGACCATTCGCCATTCTTGATGTCGTATAACATCGTACAAGAAGCGTTCGAGTGGTCTGAGTAAGGCTCACCTGTCAGGAAATACAATAAGTAGTTGCCAGGGAGGAGGAACCGGTAAGCTTTCTCGAATGTTACGGGCTCATTCTCTCGGATCCACATGATCTTCGGTGCAACATGCGACGGGTCAGTGGAGAGTCCTGTGATCGAGTAAATGCTTTCATCTGAGGTTAAGGTCCTAATTTTGTCGCACTGATGCTTGGCTCTGCGGTCCATCCAAATTATCGCATTTCTGAGAGGTTCCCCTTTGCCATCTATTGGAACGACTCCGTCGATCTGACTCGCGATGCCCATTCCAACGATGTCGTCGGATTTGACGCTGGACTTTCGGATTAGCTCCTTGATTCCTTCCACTGTCCTGTCGGTCCAATCGCGAGGATTCTGTTCAGCCCATGCACTTTTGGGATGGAGGAGTGGATAGCCTTTGAAAGCCGAAGCACGGACCGTGCCGTCTTGACCCAATAGGATAAGTTTGATTCCGGTCGTCCCGAGATCCAATCCGATCGAATATTCTTGTGTCAGGAGTGTCTCCTCTTCATCCCGGCGAAAAGGGTCACCCTGTTTGTGATTCGAGGAGGTCGGCCCAAACTCGGGCCGGTCGCCAGTTGTAGACAATCGTCTTCAATCTAGTCATCTCTTCAATACTGTAGCCAATCCCTTCTCTGCCCAATCCGGATTCCTTGTTTCCTCCGAAGGGATAGTACCCTACGCCGTGGCGGGGAGCTGCGTTTATGGTCACTTCGCCTTCTTCGAGGCGCTTTGCAACTTTCCTCGCATAATTGATATTGTTGGTAAATACGCATGAATCGAGGCCATACTTGGATCTGTTTGCGAGATCGATCGCCTCGTCAACATCCTTCACGCGCCTTATCGGAATCACAGGTCCAAAAGTCTCCTCCCACATAACCTCTGCCGTGTCAGGCACCTTATCGAGTACGGTTGGATGGTAGTAATTTCCTTCATGTTTTCCTCCTGTAAGCAACTTCGCGCCTTTGCCAACAGCATCAGTTACCAGTGAATGCACTCTTTCGACGGCGCTGTGATTAATCAACGGGCCGAGCTTGACATCTGGATCCCTGGGGTCTCCAACCTTGTACGTTTCAACCTCCTTCAGAACTTTCCTCACAAAGCTGTCTGCCACAGTCTCTTCAACAAAAACGCGGCTTACGGCGTCACATCTCTGGCCGGTGTAACTCAATGAGCCTTTCACGGTCTCCTTTGCGGCGAGGTCGAGATCAGCGTCCGCCAAGACAATCGCGCAGCCTTTCCCTCCCAACTCCATGTGAAGTCTCTTCAGGCCAGCAACCCGCGCAAGCCTCTTGCCAACCTCCGTGCTACCCGTAAAGGTCAGCATGTTGATTTTCTCTTGGCTGGCTAGATACTCGCCTAAAGGACCCCTGCCCGTTATGACGTTCATAGCTCCTGATGGGATTCCAGCCACCTCGAGGATTCGTGCAAACATCAGGAAGGACAATGGGTCCTGACTCGATGTTTTCACAACAACCGAATTGCCAGCCAAAAGCGCGGGGATCACCTTTGTCGCTGTGATGTAGAGCGGATAGTTGAAGGGCGAGATCGCTAGGACAACTCCAAGCGGCTCCCTCAAAACATCTGCTGATGTTCCAACAGTTTCATCTGACCAGTCTCCTGGTATGTGTTCTCCTCGGATCTTTCCGTATTCCTCGGGGGTGAGTTTCAGTCGCTCCGCAGTTGCTTTCACCTCGCCTTCGGCATTCGACAGGGGCTTTCCCGCCTCCAAGGTCAGGACGGTGATGAAGGACCCCTTGTTCTCTAGCAGCAGTTCGCGGGCTCGCTGAAATATCTCGATCTTTTCCACAGCCGGTATGGTTCTAATCGCGCTCCGATGAGCGTAGGATGAATCAACAGCCTGATCCGCTTCTCGCTCGGAGCCGCTCGGAACTGTCCCAACTAAACCTCCGTCGATGGGGCTACGGACTTCAATCCTCTGATCCAGCGACTTCCAGCTGCCATTCAGGAGCATTTTGAAGTCCGGCACTTGAGACCTCGACACTTCATAAGTTG
>MEMY01000071.1:2499-18058 GCA_001768965.1 archaeon RBG_16_50_20
GAACATATCCAGAAGGCATCAATCAATTATTGTATGTAGTGAAGATACCAAGAATTCTTCTCTTACTCTAGCCGAGGAAACACACGATCGACTTGCCAGAGCCCACCCATGCTCAGAGTTACACGGAGGGACCAATCGACAAGCCTCTAATCGGGAAGACTATAGGCGAGTTTTTTGATGAAATCGTCTCGAAATGCGAAGATAATGAAGCCCTTGTTTCCAAACATCAACAGCAACGTTTCACTTACGCACAGTTGAAGCGCAAGGTCGACGAGCTGGCAATTTCACTACTTGGATTTGGAGTAGAGAGAGGAGATCGAGTGGGAATATGGTCCCCCAACAACACCGAATGGGTCTTAACTCAATTCGCAACGGCCAAGATCGGAGCGATCCTCGTAAATATCAACCCGGCTTATCGCGTGTCAGAATTAGAGTACGCGCTCAATCAATCCGGAGTGAGTCTCCTGATAACAGCGAGACAATTCAAAACATCTGATTATCACTCGATGATCTACGAGCTCGCGCCTGAGATGAGAAGACTACCAGTGGAGGTAGGTGAGAATGAAATTCGCGCACCCCACGTTCCTGAATTGCGCAGAGTCGTCACACTCGGCAGCCCGCAGGCTCCCGCTGCTCCGGGTATGATTTCCTGGGACGATTTCTTGGAGGTCGGGACCAAGAGATGCACTGGCGGCGATCTGAAGGAGAGGCAGGCAAGTTTGGGCTTCAGAGACCCAATCAATATCCAATACACGTCAGGCACGACAGGGTTCCCGAAGGGTGCAACCTTGACTCACCATGGAATCCTAAACAACGGATACTTTTCCGGCGAAGAGATGAAGTTCACCCACCACGACAGGCTCTGCATTCCTATACCCTTCTACCACTGCTTTGGAATGGTTCTGGGCAATCTAGCCTGTGTGACGCATGGAGCTACCATGATTCTCCCCAGTGATGCATTCAGCGCAGACACTGTGCTCACAACGGTTCAGGAGGAGAGGTGTACGGCGCTCCATGGTGTGCCTACCATGTTCATCGCAGAACTCGAGCATCCAGATTTCAAGAAGTTCAACTTGTCAAGCTTGAGAACCGGTATCATGGCAGGCTCCCCCTGTCCGGTAGAGGTCATGAAGAGAGTGATCTCAGAGATGGGAATAAGTGAGATTACGATCTGTTATGGGATGACCGAGACTTCACCAGTTTCATTCCAAACGCGTATAGGCGATTCCTTAGGACTTCGTGTATCCACGGTTGGACGAGCGCATCACCATGTTGAAGCGAAGATCATTGACCATCTGACCGGCAACACACTCCCACACGGAACCGCTGGGGAGCTATGTGTGCGTGGCTATCTTGTGATGCAAAAGTACTGGAATAATCCCGACGCAACCAGAGAGGCGATCGATCCTGACGGTTGGATGCACACTGGCGACCTCGCGGTAATGCAACCGAATGGATACGTGAACATAGTCGGCCGAACTAAAGACATGATTAGCCGAGGGGGCGAGAAGGTCTTTCCGAGAGAAGTCGAAGACTTTCTCTATACGCATCCAAAGATATCTGATGTCCAAGTAATCGGCGTCCCAAGCCGGAAATATGGCGAGGAAGTAATGGCGTGGATTAAACTCAAACCCGGCGCAACCGCAACATCTGAAGAACTGAAGGAATTCTGCAAAGGCAAGATCGCCTACTTCAAGATCCCAAGTTACTTCAAATTCGTTGATAGCTTCCCCATGACAGTCACTGGGAAGATACAGAAGTTCAGAATGAGAGAGGTCTCAACAAAAGAGCTGGGCTTGGAAGAAGTAGGGGCAATCAAAACGGCCTAACGCCTCTTTCCGTTTAACATCGTGTAGACGCCTGCACCGACTACGACAAGACTAGCTAAGAAGTTGAAAATGAATCGAACCACAGCCACGACTGGATCCCCGCAATAAACTGGCATGTCGTAGGTACTCACCGGAGGTTCTCTAACACCGAGCAAAGGCGAGATGATCGGATACCAACACCGATAGCTCACTACGTCCACGAGTAGGCCAGAGATCGTCATCAGAACTGATACCGAGCCAATTATGAGTGTCAGGAACCCAACCCAGTACAGAGCGAATTCCCTTCTGCTGGCAATGTCTCCATGTTGACTCAACTCATTGCACTCCCGCGATTGCATACTGTAAGAGCGCGGGACTAAAGTCTAGGTAATCGAACACCGCGTTCGAAGGATTAGACCACTATCAGTCTATCTTCACAGGAAGACAATTCCTTCTAAATCAGTAGGTAGCGACCGCTTCCTGCATTGGGGAGTCTTGATGGCGCCCGATTCCCGGCAATGTATCATCTAGGAATGCTCGACTTTCATATTCCGGGCCGGGATTCTCGCTGCTGTCCCAGACACTGTAATGATTCTCCGCATGGTCGAGGATGCGCGCTTCGAGTCTGTGGTTGCCGTCTTCTCGCAAGGAGCGATATTCGATAACGACGTCTGCAAACCTTTTCAGTATGGCGGTTTTCTTTGGGTCGTGCATGTCTTCCGTGGCTAGGAAGAACGCTGTCTGATTGTTGGTTCTTATTCTGGTGAAGAGCCTGCACAGGAAGGCATAGAGTCCAGGTGGAACACTGGAAACGGAGAGAACATTATCGAGAAAGTCACCGACAAGGAATGGTACGCGCCCAGATCTTGTTTTGGAGAGTTTTTCGAGACTGAGGCTGAGGTCGGTTAGGTGATTTGGTGGCACAATGGTTAGGTGAGGTCCATTTGGTAGATTTGATCCGTCTGTGAATGTGGCCCATAATATTCGTGAACCGTGTGGGGGTTGAAGGGCTTCTGGTGTTGTTGGTCCTAAGGCCAAGAGCAAGTGATTGATCCTGAACTTTCTCGAAATTCTTAGAGTGTCTTTTAGAATGTTGACTGCCCCGATATCTCCCTTGATTATTGCGATTATGATTCGGTAGTCGAGAATTGGGCGTGGTAGTTGGAGGAGGGCTGGATAGGTATCTGAAGCAATGTCGGAATCGGAGGTTGTGTATTGCGGTGGGAAAGGCAAGGACATGTCGGACGCCGAAACAACAATGTACCATTTTGCGTATATTAATGTTTCAGTGGAACAAGAGGCCAATGCATTACATGGATGGAGAATGAATACACAGCCGATGAATGCTCATGCAAACTGCCCCCAAAGTCAGCAGATACATTGGCGGTATAATCTGCACCGTAGGCGGGATCTACTTGGGAAACGGGTACGGTGCATCATACTGGCGTTTCACACCTTTCGACCTAGCGTGGGACACACTAGTAAGGGGCAGCCTTCTAATCGCAGTAGGATTCTTTCTCATAGCGGTCAGCAAGTAGGTTACATGAGTCTCCCGAATTTACCCGGCATTGAATTCACGATTACAAAATGCTCGTTACCAGACCGGTAACTTTTCGACATTGCAGTGTTTTTGTCTACGTCCATGTTGTAATCTTGCCGCAACTTTCGAAAAATTTCCATTACACTTTTTACTCGACTTTGTATTCGACCTGAGATATCCTTTTTTTCTCGACCGGTCGAGTGCTCCAAAGGTGCAAAGTTTGCGACGTCTCTACTTCGCCGCATTTGTGGTCCTAATAGTTTCGCTCCCCATTCTAGGCCTAACCCCTGTTTCGGCTCAAGCTCAGGGCAAGGCTCTGATCATCTCATCGCTGGAGAAATACGTCCCGATGGGGTACGCGACCCAAGTAGAGAGCTATCTCATTAGTGCGGGCTATCAGGTTACATTTGTCAAAGACACTGATGTAACAATCAACTTCCTCACAACACAGCTCAACAAGTATGACTTGATCATTTGGCGAACGAACGTGTACTCATGGGATCACACAACCTACTGGTACGTCGGAGAAACGAGCAAGACCGCAACGCTGCAAGCGTATGCCGCAGACTTTGCTGCTGGATTGATTGACAACACGAACGGGATCCTAGGGGTGAGCGAGGGATTCTTCCGCAGGCACTTCACATCAGGCTCCCTATCGAACGTCAAACTGGCAATCCTCATCTCAAGCTCGTCATTCTCAATCGCCATGGTTTTGCTGAATGCTGGCGTGAAATCCATTATCGACTACTACGGTTCATTCAGTCTAACCTTTGACATGATCGATTACGTGACAAGACTAGTCGTAAAATACTTGGCTAGTGGTGTCACCGTGAAGGATTCTGTCTGGAACACGATCTCCCGATTCCTCAATCAGAGAATGGAGGATCCCCTAGATTCCAGCTATCTGCCACCAATATGGTGGATGGGAGACAGCACTCTAACAATCAAGTGAGACACCAACCAACGCAACCGTCTAGTCCTATTTTCTAGACGACATTAGACGACAGACCTGCCGGGGCAATTCGTATAAACTCGTGAGCAGAAGCAGTGCCGGTCAGATTTGTGTGCCGTCAAGGACCCCGTCGTAATCCACAAGGGACTCGACAATGTCTATGTCAAGGAAAGCAAGATTTGCTTTATCGACGGAGAAGCAAGCAAGCTTTTCTATCGAGGCTACAGCATAGAAGCCTTGGCTTCACATTCCACCTTCGAAGAGACCACCTATCTTCTGATTTACGGATCACTCCCGACTCGGTCTCAACTCGAGGATTTCACGAAGCGGATTAGTCTCTATAGATCTCTCGAAACTAGTCTCTTGCAGCTGATTCACTCATTTCCGATCACAAGTGATCCCATGGATGTCTTGCGAACAGCAGTATCAGCCCTCGGGTTATACGACCCACAACCAGCATCCGACAGAATTGAGGATAGAATCGACAAGGCGCTTCGAATAATGGCCAAAGCGCCCACAATAGTCGCGGCCTTCGATCGGTTACGGAATGGAAGGGAACCGATGCCTCCAAGGACCGAACTCAGTCATGCCGCGGATTTTCTTCAGATGTTGATCGGTAAAACACCTGGCGACTATGACGCACACATCATGGATGTGGCTATGATCCTCCATGCCGAACACGAGATGAACGCATCAACATTCTCCTGCACAGTGACAGCCTCAACATTGGCCGATATGTACTCCATAATTACCTCAGGGATCGGGACATTGAGAGGGCCGCTGCATGGTGGCGCCAATGAGGCAGCCCTCAAAACGGTGCTAGATGTTGGCGACCCGTCGAAAGCAGACGAATATGTAGTGAGAGCACTCGCTGAAAAGAAAAGGATCATGGGCTTTGGCCACCGAGTGTATAAGACTTGGGATCCGAGGTATGTGATTCTCAAGAAGCTTGGTGCAGAGTTGGCCGCACAGAAGGGAGAGACAAAACTCTTTGAAACAGCCACGGCAATAGAGGAAAGCGCATTGAGACACTTGGCAGGCTCCCCAATCTTCCCAAACGTTGATTCCTATTCCGGAATCGTCTTCCACACGCTAGGTATTCCCACCGACCTCTTCATCCCCGTATTTGCCATGAGCAGAATAGCAGGCTGGACCGCGCATGCGATAGAGTACCTACAAGCCAACCGTCTAATCCGACCAAAAGCGCTGTATGTGGGACAGAAGGAGCTGCCATATGTCCCGATTGACTCCCGACAAGAGTAGTTTGAGTAGGTTGAGTTGAAAGTTTCAGACATAGTCACTCGAGCGTTGGCGGTTGTTTCATCAGATGCGACAGTACTCGAAGCCTCAAAGCTGATGGTCCAGAACAACGTCGGCCTGCTAGTAGTGTGCGATGCGAAAGATAAGACGAAGCTTCTTGGTGTGATTTCGGAGAGGGACATAATGAGGTCAATCGCGTCAGGCGAGATACTGCCTAGCCATGTCCGCGCGATTAGCACCAAGAATGTCGTCACAGTCAGAGCCGATTCTGATGTGGCAGAGGCCGCTAAAGCCATGAACAAACACGGCATAAGGCATGTGGTCGTTGTTGATGATCACAACATCCCGATGGGAGTAGTTTCGATGCGGGACCTAGTAGGAGAGCGGGCTACACTAAACGCCATTCTGCAATCGCACGAAAAGGAAGTCTTCGTCGGTGGCGACTAGTCCAGCGTTCGGAGTTTTGTTGCGAGCTCTGTGAAGGATGCTTCGATTTCGCCTCGTGTCTCCATGCTCTTGATTCTCACACTTTGTGTTTGAATTTCCTTAGGGCCCAGTACGATCACGTAGGGTATCCGGGCCGAATTGGCGTATTCAAGTTGCTTGCTCAGATTCCGCCCCTTTAAATCGACCTCTGCGGAGACTCCACTACTCCTGAGCGTCTGTGCTAACCTGATTGCCTCAGATCTGATTCCCTCCTGGACAGATGCAACGAAGACTTTGGCCCCTATTCGCATCTTGGGGAACAGATTTGCACGTTCCAATGAAATCATGAGACGTTCGATTCCTCCCGCAACGCCGGTAGCTGGGAGGTCTCGCTTTCCATAGATTCTGCACAGTTTGTCATATCTCCCTCCTCCGAAAATCGAGCCCACATCGTCTCCACCCTTGTCGAAGGCCTCGAACACAATTCCATCATAGTAGCCTATCCCGCGCACAATACTCAGGTCATAAACGCAGCTTGATACATTCCCAAAGGATTCTAGTTCTCCGGCGAGGATTCTCAATTCATTTAGACCTTTTTTCGCATTCTCTTCACGAAAATCGTAATCGCTCAGATCGTCCAAGACCTTCGCTGGCGGCCCGTTCAATGCTATGTATGAGAGAATGTCGTTCATGGCCTTCTCTTTGATTTTGATGGCCTTCAACTCTCCGCGGAGTTGGTCAAGCGGTTCTTTCCTGATTTTGTCTATGATCCTAAGCGATTGTTCCAGTTGAATCTGGGATCGAATCCCAACTTGTTTGAGGTATGATTCTGTCAGCCTACGATTGCTGATTCGTATTACGAAATCTCTTAGCCCAACGTTGCCTAGTATGTCCGCTCCAACTGATATTACTTCGGCATCAGCGGCCGGACTTTCTGAGCCGAAGATCTCAATGTCCCATTGGGCAAAGTATCGATACCTTCCAAATTGCGGTTCATCGTACCGCCAGTTTCCACCGATTGTGGCGAACTTGATTGGTTCCGGCAAATCATAGCGATTCGCAATCATTCGTGCGATGCCGACGGTCAGATCGAATCGCAAACCCAAGCTGCGACCTGACTTGTCTTTGAACCAGTAGATTTCTTTTCGAATCGCTGGGCCGCTTTTTGCCTCAAGTGTCTTTAAATTCTCGATTGTGGTGGGTTCAACGATTTGGAAGCCGTATCTGCGAACGACTTCCCGGATCTTATCATAAAGCCATAAGCGGCGGTTCATCTCTTCCGGTTCAACATCTTTCATCCCGCGGGGGAGTGTGAAGGATTTTGACTCCAACCTTCATCACAAGCTTATGAGCGAAGTTACGAGACCCCAACCTATAATGTTGTGAGTCGAAATCAAGACGCTCAAGATACAACGTTTTATAGCGAAGCGTGATTCCTTGCCAGACGATCCAGAATGGCAAACAGGAATCGAGAGCTTGGAACAGCGACTCTCGGCGGTCTAGTAGCTGGTGGCCTAGTTTCCACAGCTCTAGGCATGGCGGACATCTCCTTCTCAACTGCCATCGGCGCATTCGTCGGAGGTTTGGTAGCAGCCTACTTGCTTTACGGAAAGACGAGTCAATCAGCTATCGCTGGTGCACTTTCAGGCGCACTGGGCACACCCTTCTTCTTGGGTGTGTCGCAAATACTCCTGATCTTTGAGGTGATCCCTCTCCCCTCCGGGCCGACTCCTCAACTGTCTGAGCTGCAGGCGGCAGTTGTGGTTATACTCATGATGAACTTGATCGCAGGTGCTATAGGAGCCGTCATTCTCAGCGCGGTCCATCATCCACCCAAAAGTCTTCCTCCCCCGCCACCTCCACCAGGATCGGCTGCGGGACCAGTGAGGTATTGCGTGCAATGCGGCGCTCAATTGCCTTCTGGTGCCATGATTTGCACTCACTGCAATGCTAGGCAACCCCAATGAAGGGCTGTATTCAGACGCGAAGCGACGCCAGCGTGTAGTATACGATATCTGTTCGCCTGTCCACGACGGCGAGAATCAGTTCTTTTTTCTCCTTCTCCGCAAATGCCAACAGCCTCTGCAGTTTCCGGAGACTTGCTTCGCCGCCCTCATACACAATTGAGATGAGACGCCTCAGAGGACCCTTGCCATAAATATCGAAGTCGAAATTTCGTTCAGATTCCCTGGCGATATAACCACGGTCTCGAAGGTCACGATAGACCAAGTATTTTATCCATATCTCCGGTTTGCCAACAGAGAATTTCCTAACCACATCACGTAGTGTCAGTTCCTTCTCGCTCTTCTTGTCGAACACTCGAATTCTCTGTTTTTCGATCAGGTAGAATGATTCATACGGCGTGAAGTAGAGCTTCTCATTCCTCAGAGCTCCGAAGCCCCGATCCCTCAACTCCATGAGTTCGGATTTGTAAGGTATGTAAACCCCTTTGCCCTCTAAGAGAGCGTTCCAAGGAATAAATTGTTGTTTCTCCTCGACTTGCGGAGTCTTTGCCTCCGCCGGAACATCTGCGTTTGCCTCCAAGAGGGCTCCCTTGCGGGAGCGCAGTGGGGTGCCTCAATTAATGCTTTTGCGACAACCGAGAACCCTCTTTGCTGCGCTGAGGAAAGCTAATTGCCCCCTAAGCTCGTTTCGAGAGAGATGTGAGCCCCGATGCAACCTATGTCTGAGCTGAGAACGGTCGAATGGACAAATGGCCGCGTCAGAATGATCGATCAAACAAAACTACCATACAAATTTGTCTACGTCAGCTACAAGAACTATAGGGAGATTGCGAGAGCCATCAAGGAAATGGTAGTCCGCGGTGCACCGGCTATTGGAGTTGCAGCGGCAATGGGGATTGCCCTTGCAGCCGATTCATCTCATGCCAAAACGAAACAGCAGCTAATTTCCGAACTTGGGGCTGCGGCTGTAGTCCTTCGGAAAAGCAGACCCACGGCTTGGAACTTGTTCTGGGCCATTGATAGGATTTTGCAGGTGGCGCGAAATGCCGCAGGCGAGCCTAAGAAGATAGCTTCCAGGGTTGTGGAAGAGTCGCTAAAGATTGCGGAAGAGGACATTGAAGCGAACAAGAGGATCGGCGAGCACGGTGCGGCTCTGCTGAATGATGGTGACAAGGTCCTGACTCATTGCAATACTGGAACATTAGCGACTGTGAGCTATGGTACTGCGCTAGCTCCGATTCGTACAGCCATAAAGCAAGGCAAAAGATTGCAGGTAATCGCCACTGAAACTCGCCCCAGGCTTCAAGGAGCAAAGCTCACGACTTACGAGCTTCTCCGTGATAGGATTCCTGTTACATTGATTGTTGACGGTGCTGTTGGCTATGTGATGAACAAAGGCCTTGTCAACAAGGCGATTGTGGGAGCTGATCGAGTAACCAAGAAGTTTGTGGCAAACAAGGTTGGGACATACCTCATTGCGTTAGCTGCACAAGCAAATGAGATCCCATTCTACGTGGCTGCTCCTACGTCAACCTTCGATCTTCGATCTAACCATTCCGAGGTTCAGATTGAAGAACGGAATGCTCAGGAGGTCACCCATATTGGAGGAAAAAGAATCGTACCGAAAGGCGTCAAAGTCTTCAACCCCGCCTTTGATGTTACGCCAGTAGAGCTTGTTGAGGGTTTCATCACAGAGAAAGGTGTGATCCGCGCCGATATGGTCAGAGCTGGCGTGCTCGGTACGTGAAGCTCAATCGAAGGATGGCTTAGACTTCTTGTAGCGGTTTCTTGCCTACCTGCAAAACGATTTCTACAGGACAGTGGGTAACTGCTTCTATCCTGTTTTTCCAGTCGGATCCCATGCCGACCAGAGCATACATTCCTGTGACTTCGGACTTGGCCTTCTGAACGATTCGCGTTAGCGCGATCTGTGTCTCGCCGCTGTCGATGACATCATCCACTATAAGCACACAGTCACCTTTCCTAAAGGCGTCTCTCGGAACGTAGAGGCTTACCATTATTGCTGTCTTGCTGGGAATGTAGACTTCCTCAATAAATTCGCGGACTCCAACTTCCCTCTGCTTCTTGGCGATAACAAGTCCAACTCCAAGTCTGTGGGCTAAAAGGGCAGCCAATGGCACGCCATCAACGGCGGCTGCCAAGATTTTTGTAATACGCATGCCAGCGAAGGCGTTCACAGCATGTTGAACGGCTCGCTCAAGCAATAGGGTGTCAGAAATCAGCTTGGTATTATCGAAGTAGCCCGTATCGTCAAAACGAATTCTCTGTTGGATCTCTCCTTCAAGGCGCATAATCTTCTGGAGGGTTCGGTTGATGTTTTGCGCCCTATCTATGGTCGGTAGAACGTGACCTTTCACATATCTGCTCAGAACGGTCTCGGGGAGGCCGATGATTTGCGCGAGTTCCCTGTACGTGTAATAGTTCTTGGCGAGGTTGAGAAGCTCGATGGTCATCAGCTTGTATTTCAGGTCTGATATACGAGAACCTGATCGCAATTTGCCGCCTTCTGTAGTCGTTTTTGACAAGTAGGAACATTCACATGCCCATGCTGAACGGTAATAATACTTTCGACACTCATTGACACAAAGAGTGGTGGTACTACGGCCTGCTATCTACAATTCCTTGGCTATCTTGATACTTTCCTCGATACGAATGTTGGGTCTTTCTGCTAAGCAGGTGCAGCGCCAGTTGCACGAATCTATCACCTTTGCTCATACGGAAAGCCTCAATCTCGGCATTGAAGAGTGAAATCGTCAATTGGCCTCGGAAACCCGGATCGACCAAAGCTAGACTCGCGACGATCCCCGCGCGTGCAAGTGACGAGCGAATGTGCAACGTTCCAGCCAAATCGTCCGGAAGCTCAACTCTCTCAAGAGTAGCCACGAGTTGGTGCGTTCCAGCGGGTATGGCCACATCCATTCCCACGCGAAGGTCGTATCCCGCCCCATTCAGGGACCTCGGATCGTAAGGATCCAAAACAAGTGACTTACCCTTGATCCGTCCTTCGATTTCAGAGTCGGACAAAACTGTCAAACTTGCTGCTCAGTCCTCTTGACCAGTATCCGTTACTTCGAACCTAACTATCTTACTTCTCCCAGCATCACTTCTTCTCCAGTAACCAAGTCAAACGATATACATTCATTCATGGGTAGCATTGGTCACCGCGGGCCCGTAGTCGAGCCAGGATTAAGACACAGAGAAAATCAAATCGTGTATGCCTTCGGAGCTTATGCGGTGAAAGCCTGGGATCCGGGGTTCGAATCCCCGCGGGCCCGCCAACACTTCGTCAGGCGCGCTTTAACCTGATTCGTCGCTACGACTAATGCATTCAAATACTGCTCAGTGCTTTGCGAAAACACTCCAAGGTAAAGCCAGACGGACAAGAACGCTTTAGGGATAAGGACAATGCGAAGATATGTGCTAACCATCGGCCTTCTACTCGTACTCGCGGGGGTCATTGTCTTGGACCAAGGAGTGCAGCTTCTCACTCCGGTTGCTGAGGCCTTCGGTCTGGTGTCCCGGGTTCAGACTGAGAGGTCGTTGATCGGTCCAACATTGTTGACTGTTCCAGCTTCAAACTATACGTTTCTGTCAGCGGACTTGAAGGGTGGAGTGGAGGTCAAGGGTTCGCTGCAAGTTGTCGATGCGAGGGAGGCCGCGTTGTATGTGATGAACGAGGGGAACTTCACGCTATGGCGAACGGGACGGCCAAGCATGGTCATACTTGCTAAGCCTGTCGCCATCTCATACAACTTCACAATTACGCCACAAACTACAGGTACTTACTACTTCGTTTTCGACAATCAGGATGCGACTCGACGGACGGTTATCTTCAATCTGAGCGTACTGGAGAGTGCAGTTCGTCTGAATCCACTGGTAGGCTATGCTGGATACGAATTGCTCACGCTCGGTTTCGTACTTACGATCATTGGGATTAAGACTGGAAAGAAGCGCGAGCCTAGACTGCTTGTTCAGAAGGGCCTGAAGTGCAAGTTCTGTGGTGCGGAGCTTGAAGGTGACCAGATGTTCTGTGAAAAGTGTGGTCGCGCTCAAAAGTAGCCTTGCTTACTGCGAGGGCTTTTGATCGACACGTCGAAATAGTGTGTAGAACAGAGCGATCGAGGCTATGTAAAGTACTGTGCAGATGTAGAAAGGAAGGCTAAGGTTTCCGCTGCTTAACATTGAACCTCCTACGACAGTGCTTGCCGCGTTGAGTAGGCGCCATATCACAACGTTGAAGGAGGAAGCGGTAGCTCGCTCGTCATCCGCAATCATATTCATCAAGAATGTATCAGCGAGCGGACTGGACATGTTCATGAGCATAGCTCTAACCACATAAAGGGGAGCTGCGACTAGGGCTGTAGGACTGAATGGCATAGCAAATAGGAAGAGCGTTGAAAAGAGCTGGGTTGCCACGATGCCTCTGACCAACCCCAGCCGTTTTGATATGCCCGGTGAGGTCACTGCGGCGAGACCCATGGCGATGTTGGAAACTGCGATAAGCGGTCCTGAGAAGACATCGGTTTCGGTGAAACGAAGGTAAAACCATGTTGGGATGAGTGGGATGATTAGTCCGGCGCCGAGCGCGATCATCATATTTGCTGTCGAGAACTTCACGATGATGCCAAGCGATTTTCGCGGCAGAATTCCGCCGCGCGGAGTCTTCGGTCTGACATCACTAGTCCACCTGAAGACCGAGAGCGGTGTCCCTATTCCAATGAGCCCCAATGTGACGAAAGTCACACGATGAGCATCAAAGAGGCTCAATGGCATTAGCGGAAAGATTCCCGGCAGAAAACTTCCCACACCTGATGCGATTGTGAATGTTACGAAAGATAGGCTGAACGTTGCTGGCCTCGATTCTTCTGTGGTTGTGTCTGCAAGGTAAGCGTTCCAGGTTGATAGGAACATGACCTCCCCATTCCGCCGAGAACCGCAGACAATTCGAGTAGAAGGAAATCGGAGGTGCAACCTGGAAGTATGAGGATGACTGACGCTATGAACGAGCTGTCAGCATCAGGACTTTTCTGCCGTGACGGTCGGAAAAGATGGCGAAGGGAATGCTGAATATGACCGTTGTCAATCCAAATGTTGTCAATATGGCTCCTAGGTTTGTGACCGACATGCCCTCCAACGGAAGAAAAACTGCTATTGCAACTCCGTAGAAGCCCAGACCCACAGCTAACGGACTTGCACCCAACACAACTCGACTGGTGTTGGTGGGAATGTTTCCGAATACATGCAACTGTGGGCTTCACAGGCTGCGTTGATGGGAGCACTCTGGAAAAACGCTTCGGCTATACTGTATTTTCACGAATGAGCTTCGCAAACTCGTCTGGTAAGGGGACAGCTTTCCATTCCAGGTTGACTGCGATGCATTTCAGATATCCCTCAGCCGCGAGCTTGCTGTTTTCTGACCTGGTTAATTGGAAGTCGTAGGTGATCGTTTTCTCAGTTACCTCGCGGACACTCAAAGCAACTTCGAAGAGATCGTCGAATCGACAAGCAGCTCTGTATTGGCAGTGTGCTTCAATTCTTGGCAACATAATGTGGTATTTGTTCCGGATCGCATTGAGTGGAATCCCCAGCGATCTGTAAAATTCCTCTTCGCATGCTTCAAAATATCTGAGGAAATTACTATAATGCATCACTCCTGCGATATCCGTGTCGACCCAACGCACTCTAAAGTTCTGTTTGAACGTCACAACGCTCAACCTCGTCCCTAGGATTGGACATGCAGGATTTAACAGGGCTGCTCTCCATCACAAATGCCATGACTCTTCTTCGCGTTGGTCTGCACGAACTCGTTAAACCTTATAGGCTACCGAATCTTGGGTTTGATTCGGTCCCGCGGTAGCTCAGCCTGGTAGAGCTTCCGAGTCCCTCTCTTGAAGAGTGACGGAGACGCTGTAGGTGTGCGCCCAAGGCGTACCCATGTCAGCCTACTAGGCTAACAACGGAAACCGGAGTGTCGCTGGAGAGCCTTACCTTAAGGTTCGGCGAATTCAAAATAGGGCTGAAAGCTCTATGAAATTCCGGCCCGCGGGACCACTAACGTAACTTGGATAGATCAGAACTGATTTTCCTGACGTCAAAATCCCACCCCTTCTGATCCTTGAAGAGTTCAGGCAGAATTGTCTGGACTTCTCCACCCGCAACGCTGAGCCTGACTGTAGAGTAGGATTGCAGGACTCTCGCTCTGGCCAATTCTGAGAAGAAGTCGAACATGTTCCGGAGTTGGCTTTGAGGAACGTATGTCCTGATCAGTAGCGCATTGCTCTTGAGAATTTTCGCAACGCCCTGCACAAAGAACAGGTCCCTCAACAGTGAAAAGAACTGGTTCATCGCAAGCTTGTTTGCAAAAACCAACATGACTTCATGGTTTGCTGAGACATCGTGCGGGTAGGGAGTGATGTCGAAACCGAACTGCTCTACGATTCCAGATGGCACGAGCTTCTTGTCAAAGTGATATTTGACCCCTTGCAGGGATATGCCCAGGACAGGGGCCATGTCAGCGAAAGTCGAGCGGGCATTTCTTTGAAGTTCCCTGACGATCAGCAGATCTCTCCTGTCAACCATAGTTTGGTAGTCATGTGGGTCTTCGATCGTCCTTGTGGGCTTGTGTCGCCTGAGGGCTGAGAGCCATCTGTTCCATTCGAATTTCCATTCCTTTGCGGTGGCGTTATAGTAAGAGAAATTTGGAAAGTTGGGATAGAAGTCTCCAGTGGGAATTATTCGCTGTTGTGTTACTAGCCTAATCTGGGGGAGGCGTCGCAGATATTTCCGAAATTCATTCACAAACTTGGCTGGGACTGCGTGCGTTGAGTGGTGTGTGAAGGGTGCTTCACATCTGGATATTGATTGCCACCAGCCGGGGATCTTGAGAGCTTTTGTGACTTTGTCCTCGCGTCCCGGTTTGGCTGCAACTTGAACTGTGAGCTGGACCATGCCAAGTTTTGATTTCTTAGGGACCAGATACGCAACCCGCCCGGTCTCAGACTCCAACTTCCCAACGCGATGATACACCGATGTGAAAGGTATCCCCGTTTTACGGGAAACTTCGAGCAGATTCCTAGGGCCAAACTTCCACATTGCCGAAAGTATCTTGATATTTGTCCCGTCTAGCCGCTTCATGAGGTCCCTGAGTTCGCTGTGCCAATCTGCTAGACGCACTTTTTCTGCTCGAAGCATTCTTCAGGCCTTTTTCACCCTGAAGAATGGTTCAAGTATAAAGTATCGTCCAACAAATTCCGCGGTCGAGATTAGAAAAACAAAAGAGCGAAGCCTCATTTCGTTACTTTCGAAACTTTGTAGAGCAATAATCTTCGTGGAACGGCGCCCTTTACGAGCAACTCTTTTTCTGTTTTCCAATCCGGCAGGCCGTAGTCTAATGAAATGACTCGCGCGCCCGATCTGAGCTCGCGCCACAATTTGGGAGCAAGTTTCGCGTTGACGGAATCCGAAAGGTAGATCGCGATTACGTTAGCGGATGATAAGTCGGCTTTCATGAAATCAGCTTGGATGATTTCCGCCTTGACTCCGGTTGATTCTAGGCGTTCTCTGATTCTTGCAACGCGTTGGGGGTCAA
>MEMY01000071.1:18068-23303 GCA_001768965.1 archaeon RBG_16_50_20
GCCGAATCTTCTCGCAGCCTCGATCATTATACGACCGTCGCCGGCCCCAAGATCGAAGAGTATTTCGCCGCGTCGTAGTTGCGCTAATCGGAGCATTTGACGGACAATGTGTTTAGGAGTGGGTATGTATGCGACGTCAATGTCCACCACGGGCAGAACACAAGATTTCTAGTATACCCAAGAATTCCTAATGAATGTTTCAGCGGTGAAGTTGTGTTCTTCCTTGTTGCTAACGAGAGAAATGGAAAACAATGCTTAGAAGAAGCTACTTTCTGACTCGCCAAAGATGGAATTGTCAAGCCTGAAGGAGTTCATCGCTGCGCGAGATTTCCTTCTGAAGGCTCATGACTATCGAGAAGCGAAAGAGGGGTTCGTGTGGCCCAAGCTCGCAAATTTCAACTGGGCTCGAGACTACTTTGATACGTTGGCTGTTCATTGCACAAATCCAGCCCTTGTCTATGTTGATGACAAAGGAGCTGAAAAGAAAGTCAGCTTTCCAACATTGAAAGATAGGTCGAACAAGGCCGCGAACTTCCTCCGCGACCTAGGTTTGGTTAAGGGGGATCGAGTCATGTTGATGATGCCCAATTCTGTCGAATTGTTCGAAATTCTGCTAGGCGCGATGAAATTCGGATGCGCAATTATTCCGGCCTCGACCCTACTTACCGCGGATGACATCAGAGACAGAATCGCCCGAGGTAGGGTCAAGTGCATAGTCACGGATGGAGAGCTAGCCAGCAGAGTTGATCAAGCAGCAGTTCGGCCAACTGACTCAGTGTTTAAGGTAAGCTGGGGAGCGGGACCGAGGAATTGGGTCGACTATAATGAGATTGATGGACAGTCTGCAAACTTCAAGTCCGAAGAAGAATTCTCAGAGGATGATGAGCTCCTCATTTATTTCACATCTGGGACGACTGCGAAACCGAAGCTGGTACTTCAAACTCACCGAACTTATCCGGTTGGCCACCTGACAACAATGTACTGGATAGGCGTGAAAAGGGGAGAACTGCACTACAATGTAAGTGCCCCGGGATGGGCAAAATACGCCTACAGTAGCATTTTCGGGGTTTGGAACGCGGAAGCCACTAGCTTCGTGTACAATTACACTGGCAGATTCAATGCCAAACAGACTCTCGAAGTGATCGAGAGATATCAAGTGAACACTTTCTGTGCGCCTCCCACAGTTTGGCGATTCCTGCTTTTAGAAGACTTCAAGAAGTACCACTTTTCGCTGAGAGAGATGGTGAGCGCAGGGGAACCAGTAAACCCGGAAATAATTCAGCGAGTCAAAGACGCGACTGGGCTCACGTTGAGAGAGGGTTTCGGTCAGACTGAAACAACGCTTCAGATTGGAGTGTTTCCTGGCATGGAGCCTAGGCTTGGTTCAATGGGGGTCGAGGCGCCGGGGTTTCACATCAGTATATTGGATGACGACTACTCGCCAGTTCCAGCCAAGACCGACGGCGTGGTTGCCATACGAGTCAAACCGGAAAGACCTGTGGGAGTAATGGCAGGATACATCGATCCGAGAGAGAAGAACAGGGAAGTTTTCGTGGGCGACTGGTATCTTACGGGCGATGTGGCTTCTCAAGACGAAGAAGGATACTTTTGGTTCGTTGGGAGAGCCGACGACGTGTTCAAGAGTTCTGATTATAGAATAAGCGCCTTTGAACTCGAGAGCGAGATCATGGCTCATCCGGCGGTGACGGAGGTGGCTGTGGTCGCAAGTCCTGATTCTTTGAGAGGGTTTGTGCCGAAGGCGTATGTAACACTAAAACCCGGCGTTGCTCCTTCAAAGGAGTTGGCATACAATATTTTCAAATTCACACGAGAGAGAGTGGCTCCCTACAAGCGACCGAGAATCATACAGTTCACTGAGGAATTGCCAAAGACGGTCAGTGGAAAGATCAAACGCACGGATCTCAGGAAAACCGAAACTGACCTCAGAAGCAAAAACGCGAGGTCGAAGGACGAGTACTTCGAAAGCGATTTCCAAGCAGAACTGAAGGCTCAAAGAAAATAGTGCGGGGGATCTAGAATATCCTGTGGAATATTGGTGAGATCGTCAAACTCAGTAATGCTTTAAGCTGGCTCGCGGATTTGTGGGTAACCGGGCCCTGGTCGTTCAGTGGTCTAGGATGACGGCCTGTCACGTCGTCGACGCGGGTTCGAATCCCGCCCAAAGGAGTAGCGAAATCTTCTCCTGGCGAGGGGCGCCAACCCGCGTTCCGTCACTCGTTCAATCCAGTTAACGTTTTGATATCCTTGCTCTCGAGTGTGGTACTCTTGCAGTGTGGGCATGCAGGGCTCTTGGTCTGCGAAAGAAATTCATAACCACAGTCGCCGCACTTGAAATATGCCGCTCTGTCCAAGCTCTCAACCTTTGACTGTGTTCTGCGGTCACTTAGTCATTAAATAGATTGGCGATTCTTCTGCGGCGAGGTGTAACGTGCATTGCTGCCTGTAAATGAGAAGGATATTGTCGCGGCTATACAGAAGGTAAGTCCAGCGGTCGTTTCCGTTGCGACTCTGAAAGTCATCCGAGAGAATTTCTTTGACACGATCCCGCTACGGGGTCTTGGATCTGGGATCATCTTCGATTCGAACGGTGGGATCCTCACGAACCATCACATAGTTGACGACGCGGACCGGGTTGAAGTGGTCACGACTGATGGCAAGAAGTTTCATGGTGAGGTTTTGGGGTCAGATGCCACGTCTGATGTCGCCGTCGTCCGCGTGGATGGCGAGAATCTGCCAGCAGTGAAACTAGGAGACTCCGACAAACTAGTTGTTGGAAAGATCGCGATTGCGATCGGAAACCCATACGGTTTCCTACTCCCAGGACCGACGGCGACGGTTGGAGTGATAAGCGCACTCAAACGCCACATCCACATTGAAGATCACATGTACGAGGATCTGATACAAACCGACGCCTCCATCAACCCGGGCAACAGCGGTGGACCATTGGTTGACAGTTCTGGTATGGTTGTCGGGGTGAATACGGCGAACATACCTTTCGCTCAAGGTATTGGATTCGCCATCCCAATCAATACCGCACGAAGGATCGCCAGAGAGATCATAGAACATGGCCACGTCGTTAGGCCGTACCTTGGAATCTCGGGTGTGACTTTGAGCCATGAAATCGCCCAATCCTACGACATACCGCAGGAGAAGGGTGTCCTTGTGGTTAGAGTTGGGAGAGGTAGTCCGGCAGACCGAAGCGGAGTATCGGGAGGCGACGTTATCCTTGAAGCCGAAAGCCAGCCACTCAAGAGTTGGGAAGACCTGCAACATCTAGTTCAGAACAAGAAGGTCGGCGACAAACTCGAACTGTCCATCGGACGAGATAGAGACCAAGGCAAAATCAATGTCGTGCTTGCGGAAGCGCCTCGATAGTCAATCAACACAGAGATTTTGTTTCTGCAAAATGCTTTAGATACGGGTCGGAGCTTTCAGCGTCGGGGCCCGTAGCTCAGTCAGGTAGAGCATCGGTGACGTCTTAGCAACGTCGGTGATGCTTTTACCTCTGGGATTACGAATCTCTGGGAAGCCACCCGAAAAGCACGCGACAACTCGCGGTCTTGGGGAAGGGTCCCGGGTTCAAATCCCGGCGGGCCCGCCAGCCTTCTATTGAGATTTCTAGGTGGCCGCGCTCGGACGACAGGGTTCGAAGTTGGTTCCTTCAGCCTACTTGAACGAGGGAGGGTGTGTGTAATTTTGTGGGGAAAGCATGTTACTTTGCGCTGAGGGAACCCACCAAGGTCGAATTGCGTCATAGTGCAAAATAGTGTTGGGGGTTGTAGCGTTTTGTCTTGCCTGTTTGGGTATCCCAATTATTCGGCCAGTCATTGCGTTCGATTCTCGTGTTACTGGTCCCGGCGTTTTATGATCAGTGAAGGGTGAACGCGTAAGTTGCTCCGGTCTCACTCTTCTCCGTGACGAGCCTGACTTTCGCGCCGGTTTTCAGCTTACTGTATTCGGGATTTGTTACCCATGCTAGGATCTTCACGCCCTCCTTCATCTTGGCAACGGCGACAGTATATGGTGGACTCTCTGCGAAGTTCTTTGGGCGGATCATTATGTGCGTGAAGGTTTCGATTTCTCCCTCTCCTTCAATTTCCATCCACTCTGGTTCAGAGCTCAGGCATGTCGAGCAGTCCGCTACAGGCGGAAAAGACAGGCTACCGCACTTGCGACACTTAGAAGCGTAAACTTTTCCGTTTTCTAGTCCTTTCCAAAACTCTGAGAGTTTTCTCGTTGATATTTCAAGGCTGAACGTAATTGGTTTTGAAATGAACTTAGGCTTCCCTGGGCTGGTCGTCAATTTCTCAACTCCTAAGAACTGTCACGTAGCAGTAGTGACCTGTTCCCCCGACATTGTGCGCCAGGGCGAGGCCGTTCTTAACTGGAGCTTGGCGGTTGTCAGCCTGTCGTCGCAGTTGGCGTGTCAGTTCAACCATCATCGATACCCCTGTTGCACCAAGAGGATGGCCCTTCGCCTTGAGCCCTCCGTCTATGTTGACTGGAATCTCTCCCCCTAACTCAGTCTGCCCGTCTTCGATCAACTTGCCGCCCTTGCCTTTCTCGCAGAACCCTAGATCCTCATACGCCAAGATTTCGGCGATTGTAAAGCAATCGTGCACATCTGCAATGTCTAGCTGATTCGGTGTGATGTTCGCCATTTTGTAGGCTTGTTGAGCTGCGGTAACTGTAGCACGAAGTCCAACATAATCGGCTCGTTTGCTCATGTTTGCTGTGTCGGATGAGATTCCAATTGATTCAATCCATACTGGACTGTCGGTAAGTGACCTTGCGAGATCCTCGGATGCCAAGATTACAGCTGCTGCACCATCGCTTACCGGACAGCAATCATATAGTTTCAGGGGCCATGCAACGACTCTTGATGTAAGGGCGTCGTCAATTGTTATTGCCTTCTGAAAATGAGCGTAGGAGTTCATCGCGCCGTACTTGTGGCTCTTGACCGCGACTGCCGCGAGCTGCCTTTCAGTCGTCCCGAATCGGTGCATGTGTTGGGTCGCGTGCATTGCGTAATAGGCTGGGAAAGTCATTCCAAAATTGTGGAATTCCCAAAGATAGCATCCCGCACGACCGATGACTTCCATCATCGTCAAGGGTTCGACTCCAATCATTTTCTCGATCCCAATTGCCATAGCTATTTTGCTTGCCCCGGTCTTGACCATGTTGTACGCGGACGTAATGGCGGCGCTTCCAGAA
>MEMY01000071.1:23316-37232 GCA_001768965.1 archaeon RBG_16_50_20
CACATCGCATCAGACCTTTCCCCGCCAAGCCCGTGTACTCTGAGACGACGACAGCCGGCAGGAAGTCATCATACCAAACTCCTGAGATTCCGACACCCACGAAATCAATATCGTTCGGAGTAAGTCCCGCGTCCTCAAACGCCGGCTTGGTGGCTTCAAAACCGAGTTCCGGGAGGAGTACGTCTCGTCTATCACCGAACTTCGAATGGCCCACACCTACTATGGCTACACGATTCACAGCTATCATCAACTCTCAAGCTATCGAAATCCGATATCGTTCGGCTCGACGACTTCAAAGATTAATATTCGTTTGCCGCCTGCCTCGACCGATCATAGCAATGTTCGGATACGAGTCCCAAGGCGACTATGAATAGATGACAAGCGCGCATAGAAGAACTGAAGAAGTCTGTCGGATAAGACGTACCAGGGTTTAACCCCATATTGATTCGAACGCGAATTCCCTACGGAAAAAGAACAGTAACTCTCACGTTTAAGCGCGGTTCATCCGTCTGTGTTTGCGACATATCGGAAGCTGTTGGAGTCAAAGACAAAACTAGAGCGATACGCGAAGCCATGCTTAACCCAATTGGAACCCCCAGACTTTCGGAGATAGCAAAGGGAAAGAAAACCGCCGCCATAGCCATCTCAGACTTCAGCCGCTCAACACTGGATCGTGATATACTTCCG
This sequence comes from archaeon RBG_16_50_20, assembly GCA_001768965.1. GTDB lineage: Archaea > Thermoproteota > Bathyarchaeia > 40CM-2-53-6 > 40CM-2-53-6 > FEN-987. Next base: position 24,004 of record MEMY01000071.1, read on the forward strand.
GAAGTACTGCGCGAATTGAATGTTGGTTGCATAGAAGCTTCCAACATCACCATAATCATTGGCGGAGGGCTTCACGCGAAGATGAAACTGCGAGAAATTCGGGCGAAAGTTGGAGAACGAATCGTGAGAACAGTGCGAGTACTTCAGCATGATGCAAAACGAAATCTCGAATTCCTTGGAAAATCGAAGTTCGGAAATGAAATCTGGATCAATCGAGTCATGGCCAATGCTGATGTCAAAATCGCGCTCGGGGATATTGTTCCGCACCCTTATGCTGGTTTCTCAGCAGGAGGCAAAGCTGTCATGCCGGGTCTCGCCGGTCGGGACACAATCATACAGAATCACCTCATGGTGAAACCAGACCTGAACATTGGCCAAATGGAGAACAACCCTGTACGGGAGGAGATAGATGAGGCAGCAAGAATGCTTGATCTTGACTTCATCGTGAACACAGTACAAAATTCCAAAGGAATGCTGTTGAAGGTTGTTGCTGGCGACTCAATCGAGGCACATAGGGAGGGAGTCCGAGTCTGCGCAAACACATACGCGATCAAAGTGAAAACACGACCCGACGTTCTTGTGGCGAGTGCGTTTCCGTATGATCATGACTTCTATTATGCCTCAAAACCTCTTGAGAACATTAGGGGAATTCTGAAAGAAGGGAGTACAGTAATTCTAGTGTCACCATGCAAGGGAGGAATTGGCTCCAAGGATTTGGCCTATTTCCTCTCACGACCTACATCCGAATCGATTCTGGATTCGATAAAACAGAATCCGAATAGAAATCTCGTAACCGCCTTGGTGGCGTATCAAATTGCTTTGGTCAGGGAGCGGGTTGATGTTGTTGCTTATAGTCAAGGACTCAGAGCGAGAACTCTACAAAAGATCGGATTCAAAAAGAGCAACAATCTGCAAGAAACGGTTGATGCAGCAATCGCAGCACATGGAAGATCATGTGAGACCCTAATCCTACCCCACGCTGCAACGTCCATGCCCGTGTTGGTTTCAGGATAACAGAGCACTGTCGCTCGGTTCGAGTTTCACGAGTCTCAGTAGAGCTACCCGTCCTAGATCGAAGGCCTTCAGATTTACTTCAATCATGTTGCTCGGAACCAAACTGGAAATGCTGTTTCTCAGGTTCTCTGTCCTGAATGGAAGGACGCTGCAGGCGTCCAAAGCCCCAAGCATGACGAGGTTTACGGTCCTTGGATCGCCTGCTTCCACAGCCAACCCTTGTGCATCGAACATGTGGAGGTCTGATGTAAGTTTCGAGAGGAGATTTCGAATTACCTCAAGGGAGGGATACGTGGCTCTTCCCGAGAGAACTTCCACGGACATTATCGGCTTGATGTTCACCAAGGCTAAACCGTCTGGTGCTAGGAAACGAGATTGCCTTAGCGCCTCAGCTGGTTCGAGGGCCAAGAGCGCTTGCGCCATGCCGAACGGCACTACTGGAGAATAGCTTTTCCCCAATCTCACGTGGCTGACAACTGCTGCTCCTCTCTGGGCTGCGCCGAAAGTTTCCGAGATTTGCAAATCAATATTAGATCTGAGTGCTGTTTCGCCGATGATGCGGGAGAGCAGAAGATTTCCCTGACCTCCAACTCCAGCAATCACCAGATCGAATCTGTCTCTCACCAAAGATCCCTCAGACTATGATGACAATCCAGGTCCTATGGCGCGAAACACACATACATCAGCGCAGAGCCCGCAGCTCACACAGAGGCTTGGTTCGATCGCAGCTTTTCCTGACGCACCGTTCCAAATTATAGCAGGACAGCCGAACTCTCTGATGCATACCATGCAAGCCGCACCCTTGCACTTCTCAGAGTGGACCACAAACGAAAGGAGAGCTGCTCCAAGTTTCCTTGCTTCGCGCCTTGTTATCTCGGCGCAGCGCCCTTTTGAGATGACGACTGATGGGCCATCGTGTTTCAAGGCCCGATCTATGGCACGATAGGTTTCGATGATGTCGAAGGAGTTGGTTGTCTCGACGTGCTCGACGCCGATCGCCCTAACTACGTCTTCAATCTCAACTTTCCGCGTAGATTTTCCTGTCGCAGACACCCCGATGCCGGGATGGGGTTGGTGTCCAGTCATTGCTGTGGTTTCGTTGTCGCAAATCAGTATGCAAACGTGGGCGTTGTTGACGACGGCATCGATCAACGGTGTAATTCCGGAATGGAAGAAAGTTGAATCTCCTATTGACGCAACAATCGGCAGGTCCACACCAGCGTATGCCAAGCCAGATGCCTGCGCTATGCTGGAGCCCATGCAGAAGCTCGAATCAACATTCTCCAATGGGGGAAGGGCTGCTAGGCCAATGCATCCAATGTCTCCCAAGTTGGCTATTCGCCCTTTAGTCGTCTTCCTTGCAAGCATCTTCAACGCATAGAAAGTTCCAATGTGGGGGCAACCAGCGCACAGGGTCCATCCTCTGGGAGGAACTGCTTCCGCAATAGCAAGGCGAGCATCAGACTCCACTTTGTTCTGCCTTTGGCGGACGCCAGTCAAACGCGAAAATCTGGACGCGACAATCTCGTAGCTGAGTTCATTCGTTTCGGGAAGAGCTCCATCTCTCTTGCCATGAATGATTGCATGATGCCCTTGAGGTAGCTCGTAGGAAAGCATCCGGAGATGATCTTCCATCAAAGGCTCCGTCTCTTCGACGACAAGTAGTTCCTTCGTCGATCTAAGCAATTTTTTCATTTTGTCATCAGGAAGAGGATGTGACGTTTCGACTTTCAACAAGGCGACCTTGTGCTGCAGGTTCAGATTCCTGACGGCTTCAGCGGCGTAATTGTATGCTGCCCCTGAGGCAACTATGCCGAGTTTTTGGCTTTTCTTAAGATAGAGAGGATTTAGGTTGAGTGATTTCAGGATCGCGCGCGCCTGTTGCATTTGTTTGTGTTGCCATTCATGTCGAGCTTGGGCTACCACGTCTGCTACGTAGTAGCGACTTGTGTCCTTGACGTACTCACCTTTTGTTTTCGACTTGGCGATGGGGCCTAGTGTGACAATCCCGCTGCTGTGACTTACCTTCAAAGTCGTTCTTACGAGGATCGGGAGCTTCAGACGTTCTGAGAGCTCAAACGCCCTCAGGGTCATTCGGAGAGCTTCTTGAGGCGTGGACGGTTCGAACATTGGCAAATCGGCCATTCGAGCGAAGAGCCGGCTGTCTTGTTCGTTTTGAGAAACCCAGCCTCCAGGGTCATCGCCGACAACAATCACCATACCCCCGTTGACTCCACTCAAACCTAAGACCATCAAAATGTCCGACGCAACGTTGAGTCCCACATGTTTCATCACCGTCATCCCTCTAACGCCCGCGATAGCGGCGGTCGAAGCAATCTCCAACCCGACCTTTTCATTCACAGCCCATTCGACATGGATACCCAGAGAATCGGCAACCAAAGCGAGTGTCTCGATGATTTCTGACGTAGGAGTACCTGGATAGCCCGTTACAATCTTAACGCCGGCCTCTATTGCGGCACGTGCTATTGCCTGATTTGTCATCAGAAGTGCTCGTTCCCCGACCGCGGAGGCGGTTAACGTTCGTTCAAGAGGGACCATAGTTTTCGAAAAACCTGGGCTCTACATTCAATATAAGCGGAGTATGGCTATCGAATCAAAACAACTCTAACCTCAAGATCCTTCCAAGAAATTGTCCATGGGACCTCCACAGAGTTCTCGAACTCACTCCTCAAGCAACGAGAGCGATTCGCGCATCTACGGCGGTAGCGTTCCTCTGATAGACTAACGTTGGATTCAGATCCATTTGAAAAATCTCAGGATGATCCTGCATGAGTTTCGAAGACGAGAGGAGAATTCTTACCAAGCTCTCTTCGTCAGCTGGAGCATTTCCTCGGTACCCCTTTAAGACCTCGTATCCTCTGATTTCTCTGATCATTCGCTTTGCTGCACGTTCGCTAAGCGGTGCGACTCTAAATGAAACGTCTTCGAACAATTCGACAAACACTCCCCCCAATCCAAACATTAGTGTCTGACCGAAGGGTGGTTCCCTGATGCCTCCAACTATGACCTCGATACCTGGAGGTTGCATCTCTTCCACGAGCACACCTAGAATTCGCGCGTTGGGTTTCTGCTGCTCTGCGTTCGCGATGATCCTTGAGAACGCCCGCCTGACCTCGCTTCCATTTCTCAATCCCATTATCACGCACCCCGCATCCGTTTTGTGAATTATGTCGGGAGACACAATCTTCATAACAACCGGAAAACCGAGACGCTTCGCTGCTATGCCAGCATCTAATGCGTTCTGGGCTAAGCGGAATTTCGGGGTATCTATGTGATATTCATTGCAGATCCGCTTGGCTTCATGCTCCAAAAGTGCTGTTCTTCCGTCGTCAAGAGCGTTCTTGATGATTCGGTCGGCCGAGCCTTTCAATAGAGGATCATGCTTACCGGATTCGAGATTACCCATAAAGCCTCCAAGTGCCATTTGCCCTGAAATTCAAGGTTAAATGGCTCAGTCCTTCAAACTTGCCTTTTCCGAGATTGCGCACCACAGGTAACCGTTAAATTTCCCTAGGGTCGAGGATTTCTGAGTAGTACTCCATGATGGAAATTCAAAAGATACGACTTGACTCAATTTCCGAACCGAGCGTGAAACTAAGGCCTGTCAGCCAAGCCATTGTGAACGATCTGGCCAAATCAATTGCCAGTTCCGGTATTCTTCAACCCGTAATGGTGAAGCCTGAGAAGGATGGCTATCAGCTGGTTTTTGGGCTCCACAGAGTACTCGCATGCCGATCTCTAGGTTGGGCTGAGATTCCTGCTGTGGTTAAGGAGATGAGTTCAGAAGAGGTGCTTCTTCTCCGAATTGTGGAGAACATTCAACGGAATACGTCCATGAATGTACTTGAGGAAGGAAAAGCCTACAAGGGCTTAATGCAACGTGGCTGGACTGTTTCACAGGTCTCAAAAGCAATTGGGAAGAGCGATAGTTACGTACTTGACCGAGTAAGAGTTGTTGACAAGCTTAGACCGGACATAGCAAAGGAGGCTGCTACAAACTCTCATCTTACGGCGTCCCACGCGATTAGGATTGCATACATTTCAAATCAGGATGAGCAACTTGAGCTAGCGAACTTGGTGAAAAGTGAAAAGGTCAGCGTTCGCGAGCTGGAGCGCATAATCGCACTTTACAGGTCGCGTAGAGAGCATCACCTGGGGTTACCCGAGCTAATCCGAAGGTTCAAGACATTCAACCTAGAACGTTGGAGTGAAGGAATATTTCCAGGGCCGGATGGACGTGTCGCTGTTCTGCGCTCGGAGACTTTCAACATAATGGCCGATGCATTGGGTGAGCGTGCGCACCCGGCGGGAACGGCTTGTGGAAGGAGCACGCTGAAACAGATGTCTCTTGGCAATCGAAAGGACAGATCCAAGAAGTCCAGAGTGCTCAGCTTGGAGAAACGCATTCGCGAGTTCAATATCCGTTCGGGTTGGGGAATTCTGACACTCCTCGGAGGAGCTGTCGAATTGCGTAATTCTGTTCTCAATAATCTGGAATTCGTGAGAGGCTACGTGGAGGGATTGCTCTCGCTCAATCTCAAAATGGTTGCATGTAGCGAGACGAGGGTTGTCTTTAGAGTTGTGAGACGTCGCGTCTACAGCGAGGATGATGGGCAGTCTATATATTCTATGTAACTAGAACTGGTCGCACGTGCGACCACCTCGACCCGCCGAAGCCCCATTTCATTCTGCTCGATCAGCCTGATAGATTTTCCAGAGTACTGTGGCCGGGTGAAGCACGCGAAGCGACGTGCCGTGCTCGATCTGCATCTTGCAGACACTGCTTTCGGTTATGATCAGGTTGCGGTTCATTGCCTTGAGTCGCGTGAACAATGTCTCACCGACAGCCATCGATACATCATAGCCCTCGACTCCGACCTTGAATCCGAATGTTCCCGCAATTCCACAGCAAGTGCTGTATCTGACTGTCTGCAAATCCAGACCCGCATATCTCAGAACCTGAAACGAAGGAGAGGTCCCGTAGACACTTCGCGTGTGGCATGGTGCATAGTACACGGCGGGCTCGATAGAGGTCTTCGGCCGAGCTACCTTCAAGCTTCCTCCTCTCTGCAGCTCAAGGAGGTATTCGAAGAGGTCGTGCGAGTGAGCCGCCACTAGATTCGCATCAGGAGACCCAAGTAGGCGTGGATAGAGTTCTCTAAGGCAATAGGTTGCGGTTGGTTCGGAGGAAATTATTTCGCAACCGTTGCGAACGGCGTCTGCAAGATGACGAACGTTGAATGCTGCTGCTTGCGTCGTTCGTTTCACGTCACCGTAGAGAAATGCAGGGATCCCGCTTCCAATCTGTTCGGGCAAAATCACTTTGCAATCGTTAGCCTCTAGGATTCCCACGACGGCTTTTCCAATTTCAGGTTCACACATGTCAGCGAAGGTATCAACGAAATACGCAACGGTTCGAGAAGCGTTACCCAAGTGAGGACGGAACCATTTCTTGAAGGTGTGTCGCGTGAACTTTGGAAATGGTCTTCTCGCGTCTATGCCAATGAGGCTCTGAAGAACGTGTCGAAAGATCTGTCTTCTCAACATAAAGTTGGATAACGGCGCCATCACACTTGCAAGGCTGACGAATGTTTCGTAGCTGCAGAGCGTGCGGTTAATCGATGTCTGTCCGTGACTTTCTGTGTAGCGTTCCTTGACGCGAGCAATGAGTAGTGGGATGTCGATGTCTACCGGGCAGGCTTCTTGGCAGAGACCGCAGGCGATGCATAGAGGTGCGAATTTTCCTGCGTCATCTGGGGTTGCGGTGTACTCGGTCCATGGAATTCCGATAGGCCCTGTGTAAATGTGGCCGAAAACGTGACCGCCGAAGATCCGGAAGGTTGGACAAATGTCACTGCACGCTCCGCAACGTAGACAGTACAGTGCTTCTCGGAATTCATGATCCGCACGCATTCTAGAGCGGCCATTGTCGAGGAGGACGACGTGATGTTCCTGCTGTTGTCCATTCTGCGCGAGCTTGCTCCCCCCTCTCATCAGGGTAACGTAGCTTGTGAGTCTGCGACCTGCACCACTCATGATGAGGGGTTGCATGAGCGTGAAGGCGTCTGTTGTGCTAGCAATGATCTTCTCCACTCCAAACATGGTGATTGTCATTCTAGGCAATGCGGTGACTAGTCGCGCGTTACCTTCATTGGTCACTAGGAGGATGGCACCCGAATCAGCGATCGCAAAATTAGCGCCTGTTATCCCCACATCTGCATTCAAGAAGTCCTCTCGGAGTGACTCCCTTGCGACTGCCGTGATCTGCGCGGGGTCGGGTGGTATCTCCCTGCCCAAATTCTTTGAGAAGAGGTCAGTTACTTCTTCAACACTCATGTGGATGGCAGGCGCGACCATGTGGGACGGGCGCTGTTTAGCTAATTGAACTATCCTCTCACCCAAGTCCGTCTCGACAACATCAAAACCCGCTGCCTCCAGATGTTGCCTAAGGTCAATCTCCTCGCTGGTCATCGATTTCGCTTTCACTATTCGCGTCGCACCTGCTACGCGCACCAGGTCGATGACTATGCTGATTGCGGTGGCCGCATCTGGTGCGAGATGCACAATGGTTCCCGACGACCTAGCGTTTCTTATGAAACTCTGGAGGTTCTCGTCAAGTCGATCTATCGCTTCCCGTTTGATTCGCCTTGCCTCGCGCAAAAGATCTTGGCTTTCTGGAAACTGGGCGTATGCCTTCTCGGCGCTCTCCCTTCCCCCCTCCGTTCCAACATAGAGTGCAGTCCTTCTGCGTGTGTCCGCAAGGCCTGCCCTGATTTTCGCGAGGAGTTGTTCGTGAGCTTCGGAGCGCACTTGGTCCAAAGTTGCTAGTCTCCCGGAAGTTCCTCGTCGATAAGGAGGACGTGCAAGTCTCTTGGTCCGTGCACTCCGAGAATTACCATGTCGCCGATGTCCGCAGTCCTGCTTGAAGCCGAGATAAGTGACACGGTCACTCCTCCGCCGCTCTGTGACAAGACTTCGGAAACATAGGCTTCAGCTTCACGAAGCGAGGAAACTAGCCTCGAACGCGATACGAGTGCGACGTGTATCTTCGGAAGGGCGGTCACCAAACGCTCTGATTCGTCCCAGGTGGTTGTGACTAATGTACCAGTTTCCGCGACCGCTAGATCAACTACGGATATTCCGATCTCGACAATCTTCAGCATTGAAAAAAAGTCTTCGCGTCCCATGTTCGCTTGACTTGCAACTTCGAATCTGGGCGAGGGAGAACCAAGAGGGAAGAGCAGGGAAGAAAGGCGATGACCAGACACAGCTATCCGCTTTGCCTGTACAACCTCAGCCAATTTGCCGACATAGTCTCGAACTTCGGACAGTTTTGAAACCAAGGTAAAACGGCTGCCGACTGACTGCAATTGAGCAGCAAACTGGGACGTGAGGGTCTCTTGGGTCAACGTCACTGGTCGACCTCGAGTAGCATCATGGTCTCACCCTTGATGGAAAGCTATGTGCTTTCTGGCCGTCGAGAGCTTCGAGAATTAGTCTTAGCCTAGTGAATAATCGGACGAATGTACTCTTTGAAGAAATAAGTAGAAAGAATCCGACAACCCCAGAGCGGTTTGAACACAAGATTGGATGCACAGATAGGTAGTGATTGAAATGCGCATTTTAGTTCTTGGAGGAGCAGGCTACATGGGCAGAGTTGCCGCGTACCTACTCGCAAAACATGGAAAGGCGGAGGTTCGAGTCACTAGCCGATCGCAGGACAAAGCCAAGAAGGCTGCTGATGAGGTGAACAAGCGAATCGGTAGCGCTCTGGTGAAACCCGAAGCAGTAGACGTCGAAAGCAAGGATGATCTGAAACGGTCGATGCGAAATGCTGACGTTGTAGTCAACTGCGTCGGGCCCTATTACAAGTACGGATTAAACACGATCAAAGCGGCGATAGAGCTCGGCGTGAGATACACCGACATCTGCGATGAACTAGTCGCGGCCAAGGAAATAGTCAAACTCGATGGGGATGCTAAGAAGGCGAAGACGACAATCCTTACTTCGCTAGGCAGCAGTCCCGGCCTGTCCAACATACAAGTCCAGTACAGCGCAAAGAGAATGGATTCCGTTAGCGACGTGCACATTGCTTGGACGTCAAGTCAAACTGATCCATTCGGCCCATCGGTCATGAAACATTGTCTACACTGTTACAGTTCACCGCACCAATTCATCGACGGTCAACTCGTTCAGGTTGCTCCATTCTCGGGTAGGCAGTTGGTGGAGTTTCCGCCTCCTGTCGGGAAAGTTGACGTTGTCTACTTTGACCATCCAGAGGTCCTGACAATTCCGATGTATGTGAAGGGTGTCAAGAATGTGACAGTACGGGGAGGCATATTCCCGGGAGACATTCATGATCTCATCGAGAGTTGGGTCAAAGCCGGCGCTAGCTTGATGGATGACTATGATGTTGACGGGACTAACGTCGCTGCAGTTGATTTCCTTACATCTGTTGCCATGAAGATCATGCAAGGTAAGAAGGACCTGCCCGCTGTTGCCGCGCAGAGGATAGAGATTGTTGGCAAAGTTGGGGGGGAGAGTGTTACCCACGTTCATGCTTCTGTTGGAACCATGGCAAGCGGAACTATCCTGCCGCTTTTCGTAGCAACAATGATGCTTGGAGAAGGCAAAATCAAGGACTACGGTGTTCTCCCACCAGACGCAATCGACCCGGACCTATTCTTCGAGGAGTTCAAGAAACGTCGTGGCGCTCAATACACTCAAGTAGGTGCCATGTTCGATTTCAGAAAGACCAACTAGGAGAAGAGGAGAATGTTTCGTGGAAGAGACTGCCTCAGTCTGATGGATTATTCGCGAGTTGAGATCGAAACCATACTTGCCACGGCGACAGATCTGAAACAGAAGTGGAGGCGACGTGAACCTCATGAATATCTTCGAGGAAGAACCGTGGCAGTCCTATTCGAGAAGCCTTCAACCAGGACCAGAATATCCTTCCAAGCGGCCATAGCGCATCTCGGCGCCCAAAGTTTCTACATGCGGCCGGATGAACTCCAACTTGCGAGAGGAGAACCAGTAAAAGATACTGCTAGAGTGATTGACAGATACTGCGATGCCTTAGTCATGCGCACATTCGGTCAAGATCGAATAGAAGAATTCGCGAAATACATGGAAAAACCTGTCATAAACGCGTTGACAGACCTCACTCATCCGTGCCAAGGGCTCGCGGATCTTCTGACAATAACCGAGCACAAAGCGAAACTGGACGGAGTCAAAGTCTGCTACGCAGGCGACGTATGGAACGTATGCCACAGCCTGATCGTCGCTGCATCCATCTTCGGATTCACACTACACGTTGCACGACCCAAGGGCTACGAACCCAACGATAGAATCATGAAATTTGCCACAGACAGGGCCAAGGCCACAGGCGCGCAGATCGTCATTACAGATGACCTCAAGCAGGCTGTGAAAGAAGCCGATGTCCTTTACGCGAACACATGGCACAGCATGGGAGGACCGGAAAAAGAGAAAGAGAAACGCCTGAAGGATTTTGCTCCCTACCAGCTCAACTCCGAAGTCGCTCGAGGCGCCAAACCGGACTACATCTTCATGCACTGTCTGCCAGGGTACCGAGGGGAAGAAATGACTGAAGAAATAGTTGAAGGCCCACACTCCGTGGTCTGGGACCAAGCCGAGAATCGCATGCATACCGAGAAAGCCGTATTGACCCTGACAATGATCTGATGCGACAAGAACGCAATCACGGGTGAATGCGGATTTCGCTAGCTGCAACGAGTAAACAGCTCAGTGCTCTTGACTTTCTTTTCAAGCCTGATTCAATCGCGGTCATCGGCGCGTCGCATGATCCTGAGAAGTTCAGCGGCTGGATACTTCCAGGAATGCTCCAAGTGGGCTACAAGGGAAGGATCTACCCGATCAACCCGAAGCGCTCAGAGATCTCAGGTCTCAAGTGCTACGCATCCTTATCGAGTCTGCCGGAAGTCCCAAAGCTGGCATTGATCACAATCCCCGGTGCTGGCGTGAAGCAGATTCTTTCTGATTGCATCAAAGCAGGCGTCAAAGCTTCCATCATAATCACATCCGAGATTCAGTATGAAACATCCGACCCAAACAAAGAACGGATCGAGCTCGTGGGAGAAGCACGAAGGAACGGCATGAGGATATGTGGCCCAAACTGCGAGGGAGTCATATACCTCAAAACCGGCACTTGGGCCACTTTTCTCTCTCATCCATCACCCCTTCAAGGCGAGATCGCGTTCGTTACTCAGAGCGGAGGCGTAGGCGAGTTTGTGCTCCACAAGCTGTGGGAGAGGCAAGTGGGCGCGAGCGGATGGGTGTCTTCGGGTAATGAGATGGACCTTCAGGTTGCGGACTACATAGAATACTTCGCCAAAGACGATGAGACGAAAGTCATTTCGGTCTTTCTGGAAGCCGCACGAGATGGTCCGAAGTTTATTCGCGCCGCGCGCCTAGCGTTCGAGGAGCAGAAACCCCTAGTTATCCTAAAGGTGGGCAGATCTGAACGCGCCCGCAGGACCGCTCTCACACACACCGGAGCGATCGCGGGCAGGTTTGGGGTCTACATGGGTCTGTTCCGGCAACTAGGAATCGTCAGAGCGAGGAACCTGCAGGAACTCATCGAACTACCATTGGCATTGGTTTGGGAACCCCTTCCCGCAGGCAATCGAGTAGGCATAGTAGCGGATTCAGGTGGGATGGCAGCTCTCTTCGCAGACCAGGTCTCACAGGAAGGCCTTTCCATACCAGATCTAGAGGAGCAAACACGAGCGCGGTTAGCAGAGGTCCTGCCTTCCAAGGCCAAAGCAACCAACCCGCTTGACATCACGGCCTTGGTTGGACCAAAAGAAATCGTGGGCATTTTGGAATCGATCGGTCCCATTATGCTCAATGACAAAACGTGTGACATGTTGATTCTAGGTGTGAGCTACTGGCCTCGGACAGTATTCTTCGAAGCACTCGAAGCGCTGGGAAGATTGTACAAGATTGCCAACGAATTGGGAAAACCACTCATCCCCGTGTTCACAGCCATAACGCCCAAGACTCATAGCGACCTCCTCTCCAGGGCTGCTGAGTTGAAGCTGCCAATCTACCTAACGCCTGAAACGGCCGTCGCGAGCGCGCGTGCACTCGCTGAATATAGTGAAGCCCGACGTGAAGGTCTGGACAGCTAGGTTGCAGTCTTGAGAGACCTGTCTTGATTTCGACCCAGGCAGATACCGTGATAGCCAACCGGGGATTTTCATTGGCCAAAAGAAGTCGCCGCTATACCAGATTCGTGTGGAAGTAGCTTTGACGCGCAACCTACCGTTTAATATAGTATCTGAGTCGATTAGGCCCTACCGCTAGATGGAGGATTAGTAGAAAATTGGCTAAGGGAACAAAAACCATTGTGAAGTTCGTAGGCATCGCATCACTCTTGCTGGGCATTGTCATGTTCATCATACCCTACATCATGGACGCAGCGAATAGAATGATTCGAGACCCCTCCTGGTGGGAGACGCACAAAGGAGTTGTCGACTACTTCTGGGCAGGCAGCGACATGCTCTGGGTGTACGTCACCGGGATGGTAGTATTCGGACTAGTGCTCTTCGGCGTATCCTATGCACTCAAGGACTAGCACGAAACTCCATTGGACGGATGAGTGAAGAAAAATGGCAACACAACCAAAAGGCCGCTCGTATATCTTCGGAACGCCAATCGCATGGATCGCAGCATACGGAGCTCTAGTCGGAGTCACATCCTTCGTGCCGCTGCTGCCGTACCCGGGTGGAGGAGGATACTGGCCGCTGGCTGTAGTACTTGCAGGTGTCGCTCCACTTGTTCTAGGTCCGATTCCGGGTATCATCAGCGCATTCGTTGGCGGATTGATAGGAATGTTCCTTGCTCCGGGAGCTTACCCGCTTGGGATATTCGACGCTTTCCAAGTCGCCACGATCCCAGCCATCATGGTTGGATTAGCCCTCAACACGGGACCAAAGAAGTACCTCGCTCTGTTCTCCGGAGTGTTGGCAATTGCGGTTCTCTCATTCCACATAGTGCTATTCGTCTATCCATGTGTTCCGTGTATGACTGGCGGCTGGGCACCAATTTCGCCAACAGAATACTTCCTTGTACTACTGTACTACTGGCTCTTGCCCGCCGTCGTACTCATATCACCACTCGGAACCAAGTACATCTACAAGTGGGCGCGC
>MEMY01000071.1:37252-42903 GCA_001768965.1 archaeon RBG_16_50_20
TCCTGGGGGTCTGGATGGGGATGAATGCATTCTACATCACTCCGACATTCTGGTCGTTCTGGGTGATCTACGAGTATCCTGCAGCACTCTTATGGTTCCAAGCCGCGTTCGTATACACATGGTACATGCCACTCTTTGCGATTCTCGTAACGGCGATAGCGGCTCCTATAGCGACAGCACTCGGAAAGACGGAATGGCGAAGCCACCGAACGTCGTCTGGTAAATCCCTTACCCCTCCTTTTTCTAGAATTTCGACACAATGGAATTCGCGCATACTAGCTGGGAGTACGGACATGACCGATGTCATAGCCGACATTCAGAATTTGACGTTTGCTTACCCGGACGGGGTGGAAGCCCTCAAGGATATTCGTCTTCAAGTCTCCCGGGGCGAGATAGTTGCAGTTATGGGTGCCAACGGTGCCGGCAAGACTACACTATGCCGTCACCTCACTGGTATCATCCCCCACGTGCATCAGGGCACGACGCAGGGAAAAGTGGTCGTCGCGGGCATGGACGTGTACGAACATCCCGTGCATGAACTCGCTCAGAAAGTAAGCTTCGTAACTCAAGACCCAGAGGGCCAACTCGTCAATCCAGACGTTCTAATGGAAGTAGCCTTCGGCCCAGAGAACCTCGGCCTGCCAAGAGATGAAATTATGAGGAGAGCAAAGTGGGCCCTACAAGCCGTTGGACTTGATGGATATGAGTCGCGTTCGCCGATGGAGCTCTCCGGCGGCCAAAAACAACGGCTCGCACTCGCCGCAGGTCTAAGCATGCGGCCAGAACTGCTCGTCCTCGATGAGCCGACCTCACAACTCGATCCCATAGGCACTACAGAAGTATTCGAAGTGCTGGGCGACCTGAGAAAGAGATACAACATGACAACCATCTTGACAACACACGCGGCCGAAGATGTGCCGTCGTTTGCTGACCGCGCTGTTGTCGTGAGCAAAGGAAAAATGGTTGCGCTGGGCACTCCGAGAGAGATATTCGCACAAGTTGACCTATTGGATGAGGTCGGAGTTCAAGTTCCCCAGCTCGCAGCAATTGGGCATAGGATCGCTCCGCAGCAGCCTCCGCCTCTAACAATTGAAGAAAGCAAGAAGCAGATCCTCAATCTAATACAAGAGAAGAAGCTCACCCCGAGAAAAGCGAACCCGCCCAGACAGCCCATGTCTCAAGGCGAAGTCGTCCTCGAATGCGTGGATCTCACGTTCAATTACGCCGGCTACCCACCGGTGACCGCCCTCAGAGATGTGAATCTGAAGGTGCACAAGGGCGAGATGATAGGCATCGTTGGGCAGAATGGTTCAGGCAAGACGACGCTCGTGAAGCAGTTCCTGAAACTGCTAATACCTACTAAGGGTAAAGTGTTGTTCAAAGGTAGAGACATCAAGGGCTTTACTACAGGTGAACTCGCAACCTCAATAGGCCTCGTGCTCCAAAACCCCGATGAACAGTTGTTCACCATTTCATGCAAAGACGAAGTCGAGTTTGGGCTTCGAAATCTGAAGTTACCCGAGGATGAGATCAAAATCAGAGTAGACGAGGCCTTGGGCTTTGTTGGTCTTGAGGAGCAAAAGGAGTTCTTCCCGTTCAGGCTCAGCTTCGGAGATCGAAGAAGTCTCACGGTTGCAGCTGTGATTGCAATGAGACCTGAAGTTGTCATAATGGACGAGCCAACAACCGCGCAGGACTATCTTGGCAGACACCGAATCGCAAAGCTCGCCAAGAAGCTGAACGCTGCGGGCCACACCGTGATTATGATTACTCACGACATGAACTTGGTCACTCAATACGCTGACAGAACAGTGGTCATGGGCAACGGTGAGATTCTGTTGGATGGACCGACTGAGAAAGTGTTCACAGAGGTCGAGACACTCAAGAAGACGTTCATAAAACCACCCCCAGTCTCACTTCTGGCCAGGGAACTCGAACCCTATGGAATCCCAGGAGACACGTTAACCGTTGACTCACTAGTAGACTCATTGAAGGGAGGCAGCTGAAATGGCGACGTTAGAATACATTCGAAAAGATACGGCTGTTCACAGCCTGCAAGCAAGCAGCAAACTGCTTCTGACAGTTGCGAGCCTTGCAGTCAGCCTCTTCGCCTTGGATTTCGTTCTGCTGGGCGCTTGGATCGTCTTCCTGCTCGCTTGGTGGGTCGTTGCTGGAATTGACATCAGAAGATTGGGAATAATCATGAAGGTCCTTATCGGGACATACCTCTTTCTGATAATTCTACAAGGGTTCACATACCGCTTCGGATCCACGGAACTTTTCCGATTAGGCGTGCTCATGATCGGACCGAGAAATTACGCCGCATACACGCTTGAAGGATTCCTTTGGGGAACGTTAATCTTCATGCGAGTCCTTGCGGTGGTCTTCTCCCTTCCCATCCTAACAATGACCACCCCTATGACGAAGATAGCCGCAAACATGGGACAAATGAAGCTCCCATACCAGTTCACACTGATATTCGTCACAGGAATCAGATTCGTACCCCTCGTATTCCAGACATGGAACAATGTGCTTCAAGCGCAGAAGTTGAGGGGTCGAGACATTGACAAGCTTCCATTATACAAGAAGGCGGGCGTGTACACGAGCGTGCTTACGCCTGTCTTGCTATATCTTCTGCAAATCTCGACTACCCTCCAGACTGCCTTGGAATGCAGAGCCTTCGGTTCACCGACAACACGAACCTACTTGGAGGAGACCAAGCTAAGAGGTGGGGATTACATAGCGCAAATATCAACCGTAGCCCTCGCCGCGTCCGTAATCGGATTGAAAGTGATGGGCTACTCGTCAATAGGCTATGTCATCCGTATGTAACTCGTTCGTTCAGGGGATCCATGCCCTTTCGTATTCGCTGAAGACCACATTCACGGTATAGGGGAGGAAACGTGAAAGTTCAGGATCTCTTCAGTCTGCAGGGAAAGGCCTCAATCGTAACTGGAGGATCGATGGGCGTAGGTTACATGATTGCTGAAGCCTTGGCCGAGGCTGGTTCTAATCTCATCATATGTTCACGGAACTTCTCGCGCTGTGAACAAGCAGCTGCCGAATTGCGAAAGCTAGGGAGTGACGTGGCGCCGATAAGCGCTGATGTCACAGACCCCGAGCAAATCGAGTCGATGGTTTCTGAAGCTCACAAACGATTTGGCCATATTGACATTCTCGTGAACAACGCAGGGATAGCATGGGCTGCTCCTCCCGAGAAGATGACACTAGTGGACTGGAACAAGGTCATGAACGTGAACCTGACGGGAGCGTTCGTTTGCAGCCAAGCAGTCGGTAGAAGAATGATCGAGGACGGTGGCGGGGTCATCATCAACGTAAGCTCTGTCGTAGCGCATCGGGGAACCGATGCAGGCATACTTGATTCGATATCCTACAACACGAGCAAGGGCGGCATGATCAGTTTCACAAAAGACCTCGCTGTGAAATGGGCCAAGTACGGAATAAGAGTGAATGCACTCGCACTAGGATTTCTCCCAACCCACCTGACCGAATGGGTCATCGAACACAGGAAAGACAAGATCCTCGACAGAGTTCCTTTGAGGAGACTCGGAACCCCAGACGACGTCAAAGCAGCCGCCCTGTTTCTAGCTTCGCGCGCTTCTGACTACGTAACGGGGCATGTGCTCAACGTTGACGGCGGCATGTCTTCGTACATGTGAAAGGTCGGGATAGGGTCATAAAGAAAGCCCGACACAAGTGAGGCGCTGATATCAGATTGTGGAATGTGAAATCTGAATCCGGAACGCTTCATGCGGCACTCATCCAGGATACAACTCTCAATTTCTGGGAGAACAAACTACCCTTTGTGGGTGGGGAGTCCAACCTTCAATATCTCCACAGATGTTCGCATGCAGACTACAACGCAGGAGGACACGACCAATGGTTGCAGCTGGGAGAGTTCCTGAAAGGGGAAGGCGTCCAAGTTTTCGAAGTCGTCTCGATACTCAGGAAAGCAATAGAACGCGCCTCGGAGGTGGAGAAGAAGGACATCATCAGGAAGTTCTGGGGCGCAAACGAGAAAGCTCCGTCGCCCAGCGAACTGAGAGTCGAGCATCTTACAGACGGATATCCGCCGAGGCCATACTACGATCAAGCTCGCGATCAGGTTGTTCTGCCCGATTTCAAAAGGGCTGCCTGGACGTACACCAGAGACACCTCCTTCACCACTCAGATAGGAACGGTGATCTGCAACATGAGGAGATACAGCAGACGGTTCGAACCACAAGTAGTGAAGCTCGCATACGAATCCGATCCAGTGCTGCAGAAGAACGTGAACCTGATATGGGACGCTAATGAGGTCACGATAGCCAACACCGAACCCTCCAACATCGAAGGCGGCGACACCGAGATAATCGACGAGGAAACCATCGCCGTCGGTTTGGGCCAAAGGTCGACATTCACAGGCTTCATCGAATTCGCTAAGAAGATTTTCTCAACCGATGCGAATCGCGAAGTCAAGTATGTGTGTGCCGTCTACAATGCGGATTATCCCGCGGTGGATTACATGCATTTGGATGTGGTGATGAACTTCCCAGCTAACCGCAAAGCGCTCATCATGCCCTACTACTTTGAAAGCGAACTCGTCAAAGACATGCCCCCCAAGAAGCTTCTTCTCAAATTGCTAGCGGCAACTAGGATTCAATCAGAACGTGACGCAAGACCCATGCAAGAAGTAGTCAGTCCCGCCGCATTCGAGAGAGCCGGGGAATGCTACGTGTACATCAGAGGGAAGAACAACGAACCGGAGCTCCTAAGGCGCGACGTCAGTCTAGTAGATTTCCTGATCAAGGAAGACAAAATCGACAAAGACGGCCTGATCTACGTCGGGGGTCAACCAAAGCAGAAGAACGACGTGGAGCATTTGATGCTCGCACTCATGGAACAGACACGAGGTGCGACAAACATTGTGACGATAAAGTCGGGAACAGTGATCTCATATGCACGCACGACCGCAACCATCGAAGCCCTAACGGAGCATGGGATTCGCGTGAAGAAATGGGACGATAGCTACCTCGACATGCTCGGTGGACCTCACTGTTCAACATCACCACTTTCCAGAGATCCGACCTGATTACCACTTTTGTATGAGTCGAGAAGGCTTTTTCTTCATTGATACTGTGAGGACTATTCGCGAAAGGTTGAGGCCTTTTGACTTCAAAAACATTAGCGACTGAAAAACGGATGGAAAACTCCAAGAAAAGCACTTTTGGCGATCTCGTGAACCGACGCGAGAAACTACTTGCTCCAATATTCTCGCAGGATTGGCCGAACTTGCCTGTGGTTAGAGCCGAGGGGCTCTATCTGTATGGACTAGACGGAAAGCGCTACATGGATTTCATGGCAGCCTTCGGAGCAGTGAATGTTGGACACAATCATCCCGCAGTGCTGGCGGCGGCGCGAGAACAGATGGAGAAGCAAGTTCATGGAGCCGTCGGCGTAACGCTACACGAGTCTGTACTTCGCTTGGCGGAAACTCTGCCAGAGATCCTTCCAGGCGGCTTGGACATGTTCTTCTTTGGAAATAGTGGCGCAGAAGCCGTTGAAGGATGCATCAAACTAGCGAGGAATGTAACCGGAAGACCGGGCATTATCGCTTTCACGGGCGGATTTCATGGTCGCACATACGGAGC
>MEMY01000071.1:43236-44066 GCA_001768965.1 archaeon RBG_16_50_20
TATTCGATCTTGTACCTGACATCATGGCTATCGCTAAGGGCATAGCTTCAGGTTTCCCCCTCGGTGCTGTTTGCGCTAAAGCGGAGCTCATGAGTCGTTGGACTCCGACTGTACACGGCACAACTTTTGGCGGGAACCCTGTTTCCTGCGCCGCGGCCCTAGCGACTATAGACACTATCAGAAATGAGGGCTTGCTTGACAAAGCGAAGAAGAATGGTGAGTACTTGCTCGGCAGACTCAAAGAGCTGAAGTCCAAGTACAAGGTGATCGGCGACGTGCGAGGCGTTGGATTAATGATAGGCATGGAGCTCATTGTTCCAGGCACGGACCGCGAGCCAAACAGCACAGCCGCCAAGAAGGTCCTGAATGAAGCTCTCTCAAGAGGGATGCTGATGTATCCATGCGGCATGCGTAGCCAAGTAATACGCCTAGCACCGCCTTTGAATGTCACTCGAGACCAGATCGATCAGGGATTGGCAATACTTGACGAGAGTCTGGCGACCGTGTAGAGTGGATAAGTACATGGAATATTCGTAGTCAGACTCTCTTTCCCCTTAGTCCCCGGGATATTTTCTTCTAAAATCCTCCATTATGGTTTCGTAAGGGAATCGTTGCTTGTAGTCGATGGCAACATCGACTAGCGCGGGTCCGCTCATAGAGAATGCCTGGGCGTAACTGTCACTCAACTCAGACGGGTCATTTACACGCCATGCTTTGATGCCAAAGCCTTCAGCTACTTCGGCGAAATTGACTGGGTGAAGCAGGCTCGCAATTTTGCGTTGTTGGAGGACCCACATCATGCCATACGCTGAATCATTTAGAACGACCAT
>MEMY01000071.1:44116-44754 GCA_001768965.1 archaeon RBG_16_50_20
TAAGAAGCCCACCATCACCGGCCACAGCCAAGATTCTTGAATCAGGACGAACAAGCGAGGCCGCTATCGCCGCAGGCAGAGCAAAACCCATTCCGCCAAAGGTTCCGGGATACAGATACTCACAGTCCCTCCGAACCCCCAAGTACTCTCTGACCCAGACTTCGTTGCCTCCCGAATCTGAGCAAATGATGCTTTCGTTCGGCAGGTGTTGCGATAGACTCTGCACGGCGAGCGCAGGGTGGATAGGTTTGACGGAGAGATTTCTCGAGACGATGCTCCCTAGCTCTTCCGAGTGCGATCTGGTACGCTCTGATGCTCTGCGTGCCCATTCTTCCCTTGAGTGCGCACTGTCAAGGCCTTGAGTGATGCCGATCAGGCTCGAGCGAATATCGCCCACTAGATGGGTTGCTCTCAAAGTTCCGGGTTGCCGCATGAGTTTTTCCTCAGTGAGGAAAAGCCAATCTGGGGCTGAGACCAGATCGATGCAGCGTACCTCTGGGGTACCGAAGCGCGTCCCAATCGAAACTACTAAGTCTGCTTCTTGAAGCAGGTCGAGGGCGGTCGGATGGATTCGCCAGAATTGTTCGATGTATCCTGCAAACATTGGACTTGTTTGAGGATATGCTCCCAAAGCGTTC
>MEMY01000072.1:0-450 GCA_001768965.1 archaeon RBG_16_50_20
GGGGAGCCCTTACACAGGCGACAACGGGCCGCAGATAGCATGGACTGGGATGCTCGCCCTGCGCGCTGGGCTGAGAACTGACATTGGTGAAGCGCGAGTGAGACCGAAGTGGAGGTTGGAAGACGTTGCCATCCCTTGGAGAGATGGTTCAGCCTAAACTGATCTACAAGGGCGCAGAGGCGGAGATTTATCTGGAGAGCTGGCATGGCCAGTTGGTCATCAGAAAGAGCCGTGTTGTGAAGCCCTATAGGATCGTTGAGCTGGATGAAGCGATACGCCGTTCCAGAACAGCTCACGAAGCCGCAATGATGCAGGAAGTCAGAAAACTCGGCGTTCCGGTACCCGCGATCCAACACATCGATCCAGAATCGTGGACGTTGATTATGGAATACATTCAAGGACCAACGTTGAAAGAGGAACTGTACGTACTCCCGGCGAACAAGAAGCGGT
>MEMY01000072.1:483-4300 GCA_001768965.1 archaeon RBG_16_50_20
AGATGCACGAGGGAGGAATAGTACACGGGGACATGACCATATCAAACGTCTTGTCCGAGGACGGGAGGTTGTTCATGATCGATTTCGGGTTGGGAGAATTCTCAAAAGAAACTGAAGACAAGGGAGTCGACTTACTTCTGCTGAATCGAGCGATCAAAAGTACTCACTACGCTTTCCACGCGCCGCTGTTCAAGGCGTTCCTGAAAGGATATTCAAAAGCGGTCGGCAAGAAGCGATGCGATGAAACCATCACGAAAATGCGAGAGATCGAAAGGCGAGGCAGATACTTTGAAAGAGGCTAAACCAAGGGTTTACTTCGCAACAAAGAACAGAGGTAAGTTTCTGGAGGCAGCGCGTGTCGCTGACTCTTTCAAGATTAGTCTGAAGCATCTCAAATTCGAAAAGCAGGAAATCCAGGCTTGGAACTTGACTGAGATCGCTTCTCACGCGGCGTTTCAGGCTGCGAAAGTTACAAACAAGAATGTCGTTGCCGAGGATGCAGGGTTCTTCGTGCGGGCACTGAATGGCTTCCCCGGGCCCTACTCTTCTTACGTCTTCAAGACATTAGGGCTGGAAGGTATCTTGAGGTTGATGCGAAACGTCGGGAACCGTGAAGCGTACTTTCAGGCAGCTGTCGCTTACTGTAAGCCGAGTCATCGTCCAGTCTGCTTCACGGGAATCGTGAAAGGCCGAGTTGCACGCCATAAGAGGGGGACTCAAGGTTTCGGTTACGACCCCATATTCATTCCATCTGGAGGAGATGAGAGGACGTTTGCTGAAATGGGCACGGACGAAAAGAACCTGAATTCACATCGTGCCAAGGCCTTCGCCAGATTTTGTAGATGGTTCTTGGGAAGATCGCACGGAGTTTCTTCTGAGACAAGTTAAATAATCAAGGTTTAGTGACTAGCCACGCAAGTCATGATTTCCAGCTTGGAGTGTGTGTAAGAACGGCGAGACTGTATACGAGCAAGCGCGGTAGGTCAGGTTCAACACGACCAATCAGCAAGAAGACACCAACATGGTGCAAGTACACCGCTGAAGAAGTGGAGGCGCTAGTTCTGAAGCTTGCAAGGGAGGGCAATTCTCCAAGTATCATCGGTGTTATGTTGCGCGATCGCTATGCTGTGCCTCTTGTCAAATCCGTTACGGGAAAGAACGTTGACGAGATTCTGCGAGCAGGCCAACAGGCTGGGACGTTGCCTGAGGATTTGAGCGCTCTACTGAAGAAAGCATACGCCCTAAAGCGACATTTGGAAAAGAATCGGAAGGATTCCGTCAACAAACGATCATTGGCAATGATTGAATCGAAGATCCATCGCCTTGTAAAATATTACCGGGCTAAAGGCGAAATTCGACAAGACTGGGAATACAAGCACGTCGTGGCCTCAGTGGCTTAGGGATGGCTTCAGACGCTAACCAGGACGCTTTCCTAGGCCGAGCGAAAGAACTCTCAAACATAATCAAAGAGCACATTCAATCAGATTCCTTCATCATGGCGATTTCGCACCATGACGCCGATGGTCTATCCTCGGCTGGCATAATCGGCTCAGCTCTGGCACGTGCAAAGACAAGGTTCTCAGTGCGAATAGTCGAAGAACTGAGAGAAGAGATTGTAGACGGGATAAACAAGGCCAAGCCTGACATCGTGATCTTCACAGACATCGGTAGTGGATATTTCGATCTCCTTTCATCCCACCTCGAGGCGGAGACAAGCCTAGTCCTAGATCATCACCCTCCGAATGGAGAGGTCCCAAAGAAAGTAGTTCAACTCAATCCACATGAGTTCGGCATCGATGGAGCCAGACTTGTGAGCGCCGCAGGTGTAAGCTACTTTGTTGCGAGAGAAATATCCGCGGAGAACAAGGACCTGAGCGCCTTGGCCATTGTTGGCGCCCTTGGTGATATGCAAGACAAGAACGAAAAACGCGCTCTCATGGGGTTGAACGAGCGACTTGTCGAGGACGGAATATCCTCCGGAAATGTACGAGTGGACTCAGACCTCGTCATGTATGGTCGTGAGACAAGACCGATCCACAGGGCCCTCGCCTACACGACGACTCCGTACCTTCCCAACTTAAGCGGACGGGAAGACAACTGTCTCACTCTACTCTCAAACAACGGCATCAGACTGAAGGACGGAGACAGATTTCGTACCCTTGCGGATCTATCGCAGGAAGAGAAGCAGAAACTACTCAATGCGATCATTGCGTACCTCGCCTCGATTGGGTTCCAGTCCAATGTAGTCCTCGACATGGTTGGAACCGTCTATACATTGGTCAACGAACCTCAGGGTAGTCCTACACGTGATGGCCGAGAGTTCTCCGCCTTGCTGAACGCCTGCGGCAGAACTGGTAACCCATCCATCGGAATCAGCATTGGACTTGGCGATCGCAGGGCAGCTCTGGAGGAAGCCAACGAAGTAGTGGCGAACTATAGGAAAACGCTCGCCAGCTATATGGAGTGGTTAACGAAAGCGCCTGATGCAATCCAAAAGTTCCAATCGATTTGGGTTATCCGTGGAGAGAACCAGATACAGGAAAGCATGACGGGAGCATTCTCCTCTATTCTTTCTTCGGGGGGAAATCTATCGCCTGATCACGCAATTATCGTTCTGACTCGCTCAAAAGAAGGTGGAATAAAACTCTCGGCTCGTGCTCCTCCAAATCTCCTCAAACAAGGAGTCAACTTGGGCGCGGCACTGAGTAGCTTAACGAAGAGGTATTCAGGGTTCGGAGGCGGACATAACGTGGCCGCCGGTGCTCACATCAAAGTCGAAGACCCAAACCAATTTCTCCAGGAATTGGATGAAGCCATAAGCGCGCAGATGAAGTCTGGCCTTGGAAGCTGAACTCTCACTCGAATATTCCTCTCCAAGAATGGCGCAGAGCGTAATGCAAGCGCTTGCTCCAGACAACAAGCTTGCCGGCTATGGGATGCAAATACGCGCCACAGTCAAAGGTAGGAGATTGAATGTGGTGATCAAAGGCTGCGAACGGGTTGAGACTCTTGAGGCGACTGTACAAGACATCTTCCGCTGCATTCGCGCTGCCGAATCTTCCTTGTCCAAAACTTCATCGAAGAGATAGTATCGATCTTTTTTTGCTGTGAACTCTTTAAATAGAGCAGAATTGCTACCTTGCTGAATTCCGAAGTAATGGTGGAAATCGTTTGTCGAAAGCCACAAGAAAGGTCAGGGACAAATGGCGACTCAAGGAATGGTATGATGTTTACAGTCCATCATACTTCGGGGAGCTAGTTGTGGCCAGTGTCCCGGTGGAGGACCCGGGATCATTGATAGGGCGAGTTGTTGAAACCACGTTATACGACATAACAAACGACTTTGCTCATCAGTCAATCAAGCTTTATTTCTTGATAGTGAATTCGAAAGATCACCGCGCCGAGACGATTCTGAAATCACACGAATATGCAACGGACTATCTCAGAAGCCTCGTCAGGCGTGGTTCTACTAGGATGGATGGAATCTTCAAAGTCAGGACGAAAGATCAGTTCTCGACCCGGATATCTGTGGTCGCATTTACGCGCGATCGAATAAAGGCTTCACAGGAGCATGGAATACGTCAGATCATGAAGCAGATCATCGAAGAAAGAGCGACGAACCTGACCTACGAGCAGGTGTTACACGAGGCGGTTCTGGGTAAGCTTGGCTCGGACATTTACAACTTAGCGAAGAAGATCGCGCCACTCCGACACGTGGGAGTAAGGAAATCGAAGCTCCTCTCAATTCCGCCTGGAGTCGTCGCTACACCCGCCCAGGTAGTAGAACAGGCAAAAGCAGCCTAGTTACTGGCGCAAT
>MEMY01000072.1:4378-4627 GCA_001768965.1 archaeon RBG_16_50_20
TCTTGTACATGCGCCTGATTTGCTCGTGTATTTCGTCTAGGTCTCGGTAGAGTTCGTCCATCTTCAACCTCACATCTTGCTCACCGAGTTCAGGATTCTTCGAAGACAGCCCACTCCGCATCTTCTCCACTTCCTTTGTGACACCTCGCACTTTCTCCTGTAAATCTGCTGTGCTCTCCAGTCCGTGAAGAATACCAGCCAAAGCACCAGTGACCGCCCCTGCCGCGACCCCTGCCACAAATGAGAGAA
>MEMY01000072.1:5069-6043 GCA_001768965.1 archaeon RBG_16_50_20
CGATGTTTACGCATTCTATGAGCCCGGTCAATTCGAGGAGGTCATTTCGTATCTCGTCGTGGGAAATGATAGGGCTGTTCTACTAGACACTGGAATGGGAATCGGCAATGTAAGGAAGCTCGCAGAAGAATTCACGCGGGCCCCAATCTCAGTGGTGAATACGCACAGCCACTACGACCACATCGCACAGAATCATCTCTTCGAGAACGTGGCGATATTCGATGCCCCCAGCGCCCGGCGGGCCTCCGAGAACGGTTACAGCAAGGCGGTGATGGGGCCGATGCTAGCGGAGGGAATGCTATCGAAACCTCTTCCAGACGACTTTGATCCCGGGAACTACAGCGTGCCCCCTTTCAACGTGACATGGTGGCTCAAGGATGGCGACGTGATTGATCTCGGAGGCAGGAAGCTCGAAGTGATTCACACTCCCGGGCATAGCCCTGACTCAATCTGCCTTCTCGACAGAGAGGCAAGGTTACTTTGGACTGGGGACACATACTACCCAGCCGCGATCTACCTTCACCTGCCCGGAAGCGACATCGACCTTTTCATCATGAGCTACGAGAGGATGATCGCACTCTCATCACACTACGACTTGCTCCTACCCAGCCACAATGAACCTTGCGTGGAAAAAGCCGAACTGAGAAGAGTCCTGCAAGCCGCGCGAGAGATCAAGGCAGGCAACGCCGAATACGTTGAAGGCGTAGAGATGGGAACCAGGAATCGAAGATTCGAGTACGAACGGTTCGCGATTATTACAAAATCGAGCGGAAATGGCGACTAAATGGCACCAGTATCCTCACTGCTGGCCTTCCTGAACATACAACTACTTCCTGCGGCAGTCAGTTTCTTCAACACGAACAAGAGTATCTAAACGGGAGCAAAACAACAGCAGCCCCGCTTCCCTATTTTTCGTCCACAGATTAAGGGACGAATAGACCAGTCTGAAGGTCTGGAACTTGTCGAAGCCGTTC
>MEMY01000072.1:6066-6173 GCA_001768965.1 archaeon RBG_16_50_20
GATTTGACAAAAAGGTTGAAGATAACAGATTCAGAAGTATCGATTGTGATGTTATTTGAGCCGAGAAAGTAGCGGATTTGTGGACGTTAACGGATTCAGGCTATTCT
>MEMY01000072.1:6260-6400 GCA_001768965.1 archaeon RBG_16_50_20
AGAACCGGGTTTAAGATTTAGGCTGACACAAAACCTCATAAAATGCTGGTTTTAAAGCGCTAAGCCCTCCATAACTGAACTTGGCTCTGTCCGGTGAGGCGTCGGCTTTGAAAGCTGTAGTTCTAGCAGCGGGCGAAGGC
>MEMY01000073.1:0-272 GCA_001768965.1 archaeon RBG_16_50_20
AATCGAGCCGATTTGAGTTTAACGACTAATATTAGCAATCGAGCCGATTTGAGTTTAACGACTAATATTAGCTTCTAGTGGATTTCAACGATGAATTAATCTACTATTGGACACAACGAGAGATGCCACACCAATGTCACTTGATAATGAGCAGGCAATCTCGAAAGCTCTGCAATCGAAGACCATCGCGGTCGTGGGTCTATCTAACAGTCCCGAAAGACCCAGCTACGATGTTGCGAACTACCTGAAATCTCATGGCTACCGCATAGTAC
>MEMY01000073.1:348-6462 GCA_001768965.1 archaeon RBG_16_50_20
AAGCGAAATTGAAGTCGTAGACATTTTCAGGCGGCCAGAGGATATTCCACCCATTGTCGAGCAGGCAGCTGAACTTCGCAAACGTTACAATCACCCCAACGTAGTATGGATGCAGCTTGGCATTGTGAATGAAGATGCCGCAGAGACTGCCCGAAGCGCCGGAATGGATGTCGTCATGGACCGCTGTATGAAAATAGAACACGCGCGACGATTAGGACGGTAGTGCTGAAGGTCTTTCGATTTTACTTCTTGAACCTCGTCTTGAGCTTCTCGAGGACCTCTGGGAGAGTTGTGTACTCCATTTCTTCAGGTCCCAACCTGTGGGGCATAAAGGGTCCATGCCTTCGCATGTAATCAGTTATCTCATTCGCAACCTGTCGCGTACGATCGTAGGCAGGGTCCCCGAACAGGTCAGCAGGGCCAATCAGCTTCGCGTCGGAGACCTGGAATCCCGCACCCACTACGCGGGGTGGGCCGTCGAATCTCGTAACGCGGTTCTGCACGTCGTTCATGCTGACGGGCATTAGTGGACCTAGATGGGATCCTCGCATCCACCCTGCGACCAGGTGTGGAAAAGCAAAGGGCTCAAGGACCTCGCCAACAGCAGGCAAACCATGCTGCGCCCGCACAATGCAAACCGGGTCATCCTTCCCGACATACCTGCCAGCAATGAGCGAAAGTCGTGAGGTACTTGCTGCGGCGGCTGGCATTCCATCGTTCCGATAGATTTTCGATATAACGTAGCGTGAAGATGTCCCGATCAATGCGAGAAGGTCGTATGTTTCATCGGGGCATTTGATCTTGATAGATTGATCCTCCATCACATCCAAGATTTCGAAAGTGAAACCGTCGTGGAGCGCTGGGTCGATGATTAGTCCCGCAGTGTTAAATGGGTCGCCGAAAATGCGGAAGAGTGGAAGATTCCATGCACCGGGTTCCGTCTTGTCGGCCATGAAGACGAGAACCGGATCGCTTCTTCTCTCCTCGAATTCGAGCTCAGCAACACCTGGTCCCATCCCCTTGACATTCCCCGAGAAAGCCTCAGCCAAGAGATCCTGTCCGGCACCGTAGAGTTTCAAAGGCTTCGAGACTTTGTCAGTGATTTCCTTGAACGTGTCCCAAGCCAGTTGGTGAACCCGTTTGTCATTCTCCCCGCGACGGTGAGTCATAATGAATTCTAAATCGTCGCCCGCATGAGTCACAAAGAAATCGACAATCGCGCCATCCTTCCTAGCCTTTTCTAGTAATGTTTTCGCGACTTCGATCTGCTGCGGATGAACGGTCCCATGACCAGGGTAAGAACCAACATCAGCTTTGATCACCGAGACTGTAACCTTTTGTGAACTCAATTCACAACTACCGGGCCGGCATATCCAAAAGTCGGTATTTAATTATGCCGAAGTATTACCCGCAGCTCGTTCTCCAACGAAAGATGTGTCCACTTATGACAAAGAGCAAGTTCTCTGAACCCTTTCTATTAATCAACTTCAAAACCTACCTGGAGGCCACTGGAAAGCGCGCGGTCGATCTCGCCAGCCGAGTAGAGCTGGTCGGAAAGAACAATGATGTGATGTTTGGCGTAGCACCTCAATTTTGTGACATCGCACAGGTCGCCGCTCAGGTCGAGATACCCGTTTTTGCCCAACACATCGATCCAGTCAATTCAGGAGCTTTCACAGGGCACGTACTAGCTGAATCCGTCAAGGCGGCGGGAGGATCCGGAACTCTGATCAACCACTCAGAGAGGAACGTTAAGCTTATCGAGATAGAGCAATCGGTGCAACGCGCTCGCGAAGCTGGGCTATCGACGGCAGTTTGTGCCGGGACTTCGAGGCTTGCTGCGGCTGTTGCACTGACGGAACCAGAAATGGTGGCGATTGAGCCGCCAGAGTTGATAGGTTCGGGTCATGCTGTCTCCAAGGAGCGACCTGAGATCGTGAGTGATTCAGTCCGGAAGATACGTGCGGTGAATCAAAACGTCAGAATTCTATGTGGAGCGGGCATCACAACTGGTGACGATCTGTATGCCGCGCTCAAGCTCGGGGCGCAAGGCGTAATCGTCGCCAGCGGCGTCGTCAAAGCCCCTAAACCCGAAGACGTCCTAACGGACTTCTGCAAGGCAGTTCGAAAGTACGTGTGAAAGTTCAGAGTTAGAGGAGTTCAGGTACTATTTATAACGGCTCACGCACTGGTTCGCTTCAAAATGCAACTGTGGGACTGATGAACACTCCAAACTTCCAAGCGTTGCTCGAAGAAAAACGGGCTTTGGTAAACAAACGGATAGACGAGCTACTCTCGAGTGGCTTCGAACAGAGCGAAGCCAACGAACTAGTGAAGTATACATTCAAGACCGGTGGTAAGAGACTGCGTCCCATTCTGGTCCTGTTGTCATGTGAGAGTGTTGGCGGGAAATCGGCGCAAGCACTTGACGCAGCTGTTGCCATGGAATTTGTGCATGCTGCGTCGCTGATCTTTGACGATCTCATTGACAAGCATCGATTACGACGTAGCCTTCCGACGACGCAACATGTCTTTGCCGATGACAAGGCAATCAGCGCTGGATTGTTCCTGGCATCCAAAGGTGTGCAAACATTGGCGGAATACAAGGATTCAAGAATCACAAAGATGGTGGGATGGGGATTGGTAGATCTCAGCAAAGGCGAGATCTTAGACGTGATAACTGAACTCGCAATTGATGTCGAACATTATCTCACTATAGCTGACCTTAAGACTGGTTCGCTTTTCAGCGCGGCTGCAGGGATTGGAGGGGTTCTTGGCGGAGCTACGTCGGAAGAAGTGGACTGTTTGTACAACTACGGCAGGGCCGTGGGAATAGCTTTCCAGATTAAAGACGACATACTGGACACCTCCGGAGACAAAGAAAGACAGGACAGGATGAATCTAGTTCTTATGCACTACCTTGACGAAGTCGCAAAGCGACAACGGGTAAGCTCCATACTGGACGACAAGGAGAAGTCTATGGCGGTGCTTCGCGAAACTGCGATCGAATTTGCGCTGAAAAAATCGCGGGAGCACGTCGAGAAAGCAAAGCAGGAATTGAAAGGTCTACGCGATCCTGGCAAAAGGAAGCTGTTGGACGATTTCGCGGACTACTCTTTGGAACGCAAATTCTAGCGACAGGCTAGGCTTCGGTTGTGTAGTCCGTTCCGCACGAACTACACTTCCATTTCCAGAGCACTTTACCCTCTCTGAAGACTAGCTCTGAATCAGCTGGAACCTGTTTCTTGCACTTCGCGCACCAGAAGTGCGTTGTTCCAGCCGAATGCCAAGCCATGAATCATCTACCTCTAATCTTGCAATGCCAACGCACAAGACGCGCTGCTGCTAGTCCTCATTCTGCGCTAATGCCTATGGTTCCTTAAGAAAATTGCACTTCAAACACTGCAAACTGGCTTCGCAGCGCTTTCGCATGATTTATATTCGGTTAGTTTTAGTCACACAGGAAAATCCTAGGCCTCTCGCTGGGACTTGACATGGCTCTGAACCCTTGGCTGACGGTAATAATCTGGGCAATTGTCGTGATCGCCCTCACTGGCCCGATGCTGACTCTGCCAATGTTCTGGTCCCGAAGAAAACCAGACCCTTTCCGCGACATGCCATTTGAGTCTGGACAAGTCCCGCAAGGCGAAGCAAGACATCGACTGGTAATGCAGTACTATCCTTACCTGCTGATGTTCGTGGCTTTCGACGTCGTAGGAATGTTTCTTTTCGCTTGGGGGATGAGTTTTACCAAGATTCCCCTCTATGCTTCATTCCCGGTTCTGCTTTTCCTATTCCTTCTAGCCGCTCCATTGGGGTACGCACTGCATCTGGCTCTCCGTAGGGAGAACTGGTAACTTGGTGAATCTCCCCGCAACACCGGCCGACCTAATCCCGTTCCTTTTTGCAGTCATAACGTCTCATACATTTATCCAGATCATCCTTTTTCCTGGGTTCATTCACGTGACTTTGGTTACCGCATTTCTGACTTGGTATGAAAGAAAGATCATAGCCAGAATTCAGCTTCGAATTGGACCTTTGTACGCCGGAGGACCAGGAGGCATACTGCAACCCATAGCGGACGGTGTCAAGCTGATCTTCAAAGAAGTCATGATACCATACAAAGCCGACAAACCTCTTTTCCTCGCAATCCCGCTCGCGCTCGTTGTTATGGCAGCTTTGCCGTTCGCCGTTATTCCCTTCGGACAGAACTGGGTAATCGCGAACCTTGACGTGGGTCTCGTCTTCGTCTTCGCAATGATCTCACTTTTTCCATTGATGATTCTGATTTTCGCCTGGGCCAGCAATAGCAAATATCCATTCCTCGGCGGATTGAGGTCGCTGTTTCAACAAGTGGCGTACGAGATTCCAATGTGGATATCAGCGCTAAGTATTGTGATGTTAGCTGGCTCGCTGAGCTTGGTTGACATCGTGAATGCGCAGGCGAGGATTTGGTTCATAATTCCAGCCTTTCTCTCGTTCATCGTCTTCTTCATTTCAGTAATGGCCGAACTTGAACGACTACCTTTCGATCTTCCTACAGCAGAACCCGAACTTGTTGCGGGGTGGTTCACCGAATCCAGCGGTGCGATCTTCATGCTGCAGTTCCTGGCTCTCTACATGAAGATGTACCTGATGTCGTCACTTGTGACCGTTCTATTCTTGGGTGGATGGTGGGGCCCGGCATTCTTGCCGCAGCCCGTCTGGTTCATCATCAAGACATTGATTGTTGCAACATTCATCATAATACCACGAGCCGTCTTTGCACGAATCAGAGTTGACATGCTCATCAGAATAGGTTGGACGCGACTGCTCATAGTCGCTCTTGTCAATGTCTTCTTGACTGTGCTCCTCATTACAAGCGGTCTAACAGCAATTTTGGGGATGTGAGACCGTGGAAATTGCCATACCACCCGACCTTGTCTTCGTCATCTTGGCTGCTGTAACTCTCATCGCGGCAGTCTTGGCGCTTCAAGCTAAGGAGCTCATCTATGGCGCAATTGCGTTGGGCATTAGCTTCATTGGGATAGCCGGGTTCTTCGTGTTCTTGGACGCACCTTACCTTGCAATGCTCCAGATCGCTGTCTACGTCGGTGCCGTCGTTGTGCTCATACTTTTCACAATAATGTTGGTTCGGAGAGAACAATCCGATGAACTTTTGGACCGTCCGGAAGGAGGCCAAGGAGCGGTTGGACTCTGGCTGGCGGGATTACTCGCTGTCGCGATTGCGGGGGTGGCAGCATTGGCAGGCCCGAACCTTCCTGCGGCGCCGCCAGCAGGCAATCTGCCTGTCTCAAGTCTAGGTCTCGTTCTGGCCGCCGAGTACCCAATCCCATTAGTCATATTGGCGCTTCTGATATCCGCAGCCTTGCTTGGGGCCCTCGTCTTGGCAAAGGTGGAGAAGTAGCCCCATGGTTTCTCTAACAAGCTACCTAATCGTCTCAGCAGCCCTTCTCGGAATTGGCATTTACGGCCTGAGCGTGAAGAGGAACGCTATTCGAATCCTCTTTGCAATCGAAATTATCGTTAATGCTGCGAATCTGAATTTCGCGGCGTTCACTCGTTATTTAGATCCACCCCTGGTTTCAGGTCAGGTTATTGTGTTCTATTCTATTGCGGCCGCGGCGATGGAGGCCGCTGTTGGCTTGGCTTTAATTCTAATCGCGTTCAGGCTAAACTCCTCAATCGATGTCAGGAAGCTGAACAAGCTGAAGGGATGAAGCAGCAATGTATATGCAGATTCTTCAAATCCTGTTAGTCCCACTTGTTTTCGTTTTCATAGCCTACTATGTTGGCTCGAAGTGGGGGAGCAAAGCAGGCTACCTGTCCTTCGCGTCACTCGCCTACTCAACGCTGCTTACGCTGTTGCTCGCCTGGCAGGGGGGAGGTCAGGAATTCTACGATTGGCAGCCCATCGGTCTGTTCGGGCTTAACGCGGACGGATTGAGCATTCCAATTCTGTTTACGATCGCGCTTCTGAGCACATTGATTTCGCTTTACTCAATACCTTACATGGCACACATTATTGGGGACCAAAAGAAGCAATTCGGGCTCTACTACGCGCTCCTTCTCCTCTATTCGGTTGGTATGATGGGCGCTGTACTCGCGACCAAT
>MEMY01000074.1:0-726 GCA_001768965.1 archaeon RBG_16_50_20
AAGCTTCCGCATTTCCTGCAGATCGACAACTTCTGCTCTTTGGATGGTCGAACCCCCGCCTTCATCCCGATTAGTCGGGCCAGCTCAACGTAGCGTTTTGCAAGGGCTCGGTCTCTTGGGAAGGTTTTCCTCGCTAGGTCGAACAGGATTTCCATTCGCTCGCGGGCAATCTCCCTGATATTTCCTGCTCTTCTCCAAGCCAAGGAGTCGATCGGCAGGTATCTGTTGCCTGTCTTTGTAACCTTTTTGTGGGTTGAAGCTAAGTGAACACGTTCAGAGATGAGGACCCTTTGACATTGACACTCGCCCTCGTCGAATCGGCACTACAACTCGTCCCGCCTGAGATTCAATCCCATCCACAAATCATGCAATACGCAAAACGCAGACAGAAATCACCGAGAGAAGTTCTCTTAGATAGAGCGTTTCATCACGCAGCCATGCAGAAGCTCGCACGAGCACGCAGGAGCTTTGCAGCGGAGAAGATGGGACGCCCGGATATCATCCATAATACGCTCCTGCAAATTCTCGAAACGCCACTCAACTGGGAAGGTCATCTCAGGGCATTCATCCACACCCAGGAGGATTACGTGATCTCGATCAATCCTAAGGTGCGCCTGCCGAAGAACTATCTGCGCTTTGTAGGCCTGATCGAACAACTCTTCGCTGAAGGGCAGGTACCAGAGAAGGGAGAACCGTTGCTGAGCCTTGAGAGGATGCCACTGCCAC
>MEMY01000074.1:889-1567 GCA_001768965.1 archaeon RBG_16_50_20
GCAAGATATTCAAGGTGGACGAACGTTCATTGGATGCGTGGGTCGTAGCGGGGCGTTTTGTTTATGACTTCGAATGGTCAATAGGGGTCGCCAAGAACCGAGTGAAGCGGACCTAATTCACGTGACAGAACCATGAGCGAAGACACAGAGCTCGAACGGATCAAGCGCCAGCGCCTAGCGGAGATGCAGAAGACACTATCCGCCAGGCAGCAGCAGGCACAAGGCGCAACCAACAAGCTTGAGCCCAAGCAAGTTCTGCAGAGAGTTTTCGTGGGACGAGCATGGGAAATCTACAACGCCGCGATGCAGCAATATCCACGAATCGCTGAACAAATCTTCCGTGAGCTGGCTCAACTGGTTCAGGCTGGTGAACTGCAGGGAAAGATTACTGGCGAGCAGCTCTACGGTTTGCTTCGCCAGATTGGCTTGGATATTCGACTGGATACCAAGATTCAAGTTCTTGAGCACGGCGAGCTGAAATCGATCGCGGACAAATTCAAAGGCGACTAAAGCAGAGCACCTTTGGGCAGGCTCTCCGTTTCATGGGGCTGACCATCACCCGGATCAACGAATAGCTTCCCGCACTTTTCGCATCGCCAGGCTTCGAAATCCTTCAAATGAGAAGGAGCTGCGCTCTCTAACCGCACCTCTAGGATGTATCTGGCAATGAAATCCATT
>MEMY01000074.1:1580-3406 GCA_001768965.1 archaeon RBG_16_50_20
TAGGGCATTTCATCGAGTGTCACCCCAGTGCTTCCGAACGGCCAGTTGATCCCGTTTTAAATTGCGGTTATTCCTTCCTTACCCATGACGTACGGTACCCAGCCGTGTCTGCTTATTTGCGTCCCTTTCATCCTGGTAACTCTAAAGAAGTGTTGAAGCATACCGTCAGGCGTCTCGCTGGTCTGCAGCTCTATCGTACAGTCGCTACCTAGCCTATCTACAAGGCTCATTACATCGTCAGGCAGATTCTGTTGATAGACAAGCGCAAGTGCCAGGCCCCCTCGCTCCTTCTGGAGCTTAGCCACCGTCCCAGCCCAATCGAAAAACTGCGGTTTATCCAACCTACGCAGCAACAGGTCTATGTCGTCGTAGATGGCGAAGTCGTAGTCCGCTTTGCTTGTGAGTTTTGTGAGTTTCTGCACAGAGATGAAGCGCCCCTCGACCTCTTTGACGTCCTGCGATAGTTCACCGCGCTGTTGTTCCTCGGGTGTCAGTTCAGCTAACGCGATGTAATCCGTGACTCTGAAGTTTGTTTTCTCGACAAAAGGCGTCGCGTCCCATCCATTCCCGGCCATTTCATCCAAGAGCTCTCTTTCAGAGGCATACCTTGTGTGGAAGTAGGTGCATCTCAGGCCGCGTTTGAGATTGTTCCAAAGTATTTGCTGCCCGAAGATCCCACCAGGGCTTCTTCTGTCAGCGATGACTATGCCAGAAGTTGCTTTCGGTATTCCCCCTTCGATCAACCTATCTAGTCCTTCAATTCCTGTCGGGATTCGGTCCATCAACCTCAGTTCCTCCCTGCAACGCTTTCCAAGCTAACAGTCAAATTCTCGTCTACGTGAAGAATGTATTTTGACGTGTCCACAGGTCCACCTTTGTAACTCCTAGCTCGCAAAACGCTTTCCAATCTACCATCGATTTCCTCGGTCCTCAACTCAAAGATTCCATCTGCTGTTGCCATTACCGAGTTGTACAAAGCATCCGAGTGAATTCCGCGAACGAATCCGTCGATCACTATTCTTCTGGTAGTGACGAGCCTCGAAATCCATGTGCGGTAGAATTTGAGGAAGCTCTTCTCTTCAGACGCCTCAGCTACCTCTGAGACATTCTCGAACATCCTGACACTGCCGGGCGACCACTGATCGAGGGACTTGCTGGACATGATGCTTAGATCCGCAACGTTCAACGATTCAAAGTGGTATTTTTCCGCGGAGGGATGCCCCGTCTTCAATGTGTAGGCATCAGATAGGACAAGGCGGTCATCGCTCTCATAGGGTGTCGTATCGAGACCGCATTTTCGGAAGTCATCCCGCACGTCAGAGGGTTTTCTTGAAGTAACAACGTAGAGAACATCAGTCCCGCCCTTGAGCAGTTGTGCAACCATGTTTAACGAGAGCATTGACCATTGTGAATCTGGATCGAAAAGGAAAAGCAGAACCTTCCCGGCTTTCAGTGGACGACGCAGCAGCTGCCCTATGATCGGCATCTCCACTTGCACAGCGTTGCCTATCTCGGTGCTCAAAGCCCTATTGACCCTCTAGGATCCAGAATCACGTAACTGAATTTAGAGGTGTGAAAAATCTATGTAACGCTTCCGGTCAGGCAATCCAACACATCTACGGAAACTCGCCCACGACGAATAGGTTTCAATAGAAAAAAGGAGGAAAGGTGAAGGACCTAGGGCGGTGGTGCGGTCGAGTTCGTTGTGACCGTTATCGTCGTATTGGCGACCGTTGTAGTAGATGTTTGAGTGATCGTTGTATTAGCGACCGTTGTGGTTGTTGTCTGAGTGATCGTTGAGTTTGCGACTGTGCTCGTTGCTGTCA
>MEMY01000074.1:3623-3790 GCA_001768965.1 archaeon RBG_16_50_20
TGTGCTTGAACTGCTCGAGCTACTGCCGCTTTGGTTGATGTTTATGTTGGCTTGGCCTGAGAGAGATAGGAAGCATAATGAAGAGAGTTTGCTCTCTCTGGAGTCAAAGGTTAGGCTGTTGCCTTGCATGTTACCATGTAGGATGAGTTCGTAGTTGTGGTTGCCAT
>MEMY01000074.1:3799-6893 GCA_001768965.1 archaeon RBG_16_50_20
TCTTTGCGTTGATCTCGATTTTGCCCTTCTTGTTGGCTTCTCCTTGTCCATTGGATATTGGGTACGCGTTTGAGCCGACCTGCAGGTTGCCAGTAAGGCCATTGATCTTGAGCTGCTCGTTTCCTTCTGTGTGAACAGATCCTGCTAGGCTTAGGGTGGCTTGGCCGCAGCTCGCTTTCTTGTCAATCGGGCTGGCTTGGCCGGTGGCGTCGATTGTTATTGTTCCGTTCTGTGTTTGCTGGTCAGCGCGGGTAATCGTAGGTGCTACTGCGATTAGAGAGACGGCGAGTAGTATTATTGCGAGTGTGTATCGGCGTTTTTGAGTTGTCATGGTTCTTCTGAAAGCCTTTAGCCATGGAAGCAGGTATATCAATGTTCTCTAACTGAAACGGTGACGTTCCATACAATCTACGCGTAGAACACAGTCAAACCATCATCCACATGGACTCCGCTCATAGTGGGAACCTTATCTCGCAACGGACAAGGATAGCGCAAGGCCGTGAGATTGTCTTGGACTACTGGCGCGATCTTGACACCGGACCCGATCCTCCAGAAATCATCTACGCTGTAATAGAGAGCCCGAAGGGAACCGAGAACAAGTACGAGTATGATGTGAAGAAGAAGGCTATCGTGCTAGACCGCGTCCTATACTCAGCCGTACACTTCCCTGGAGATTACGGCTTCCTTCCTCAAACGCTTGACGAGGACGGGGACCCACTGGATATTTTGGTTCTCGTAACGAACCCCACTTTTCCCGGTTGCATAATGAAAGCCCGCCCCGTAGCACTTCTTCGCATGCTGGATGGCGACAAAAGAGACGACAAGATCCTAGCCGTTCCGACTGGCGACCCACGCTACCTAGAGTACCATGATCTCGCAGACCTTCCGCAACACATCCTGAAGGAGATCGCCTACCTCTTCGAAACCTACAAGGTGCTCGAAGGAAAGAGCGTCAAAGTGCTCGGCTGGGACGGAGCTCAGCCTGCAAAGGCTGTGATCACGCAATGCCAAGCCCTCTATGAAGACAAGCAACTTTAGCCGCCGGCGTCAAGCAAATAGGAATCAAAGGCGAACCCGAAGTAGAAATCTAACCAACTACCGCTATCTTCGCTCCAGGTTACAAACCCCAGTAGGATCAGCGGTAGTCGCATCTCTGTTCCTGTGGTAGCATGCAAAATGCCTAGCCTTCAAGATCTATGCCTTGTCGAAGATCGTCGGGAAACAGGCCTTGGTTCCAATTCGCCGGGAACCGTAACATAATAGTCGCTGGAAGTGGTTCGCCAATTCTCGAGGTCCTCAGTGCGATACCACCTAGTTTACGAACCCGTCAAACTCGGGAATTCCCGTTCACGCGATTCTAATTCGTCAATCGAGCCGTGGAAGCTCAGCGCGGGCTGAGAATCTATGCCTGCGCTGTGACATGCTCGTGGCGTAGGCCCTTCTCATGCATTATCGCACGAACCACATGAAGCTCCTGCATTAGTTCATCGCCGGGGAACTCTTTTACAACCTCCCTCGTCAAAGCTCTAACCTTACCTTTCGATAAGCCCGAATTCGCGAGTAGCGACTCGATGTCAAAGATCCTGTTCATAGGAGCTCACCGCAGTTCAGGTGGCGCTATTATCTCAAGTTGTCGAAGGCCGTTATTAATGTTGATAGTAGAAACCAAGTTTCTGGTTCGAACATTCACGATATGCCTGAAGTTCCAGCTGACCAAGTAATCCATCCTATGAACCGAAGCTACAGCAAGGTGCAAAGCGTCACCGTAGAAATTCTCAACCACGACGCCGGCGTCCAAGTACTTTCGAGCCAAAATGTGCGCGTCTCCTGTGATCGGAAGGATCTTGAAACCTGCGACGAGCCCGATCAGCTTGTTGCGCAAACTCGCCTTACCAACTGCAGCTAACTCATCCAGTACCAAACTCGAAACATGAGGAGAAAACTCTCGCAGTCTCCCCCAAAATTCCCGAGTCAGTTCTCTTCGTCGTTCGTCCCGCGTATCATAGTATGCGCCAACTACTGAAGTGTCGATGTAGGCGCTCAATTGCTGTTTCAACTGAGAGCAGCTTACATAATGAGACTCTTTGACTAATTAAGCCAGATATGGAGAATTCTGGAAAGCTTTGGCGGGCCCGCCGGGAACCGTAACATTCTTGTCGCTAGTGTTGGTGGGTTAATTCTCGGTTTCCTGCTATGACTAAGCATATCGGCATAGTTGCATGCAGCTCCGAAGGGGCAGCCCTCTGCTATCGGACAATCTGTCTGGAGGGAGCAATGATAATGGGCAGGCAGTCTCACCCGGAGATCACGATGCACACCTATCCGCTTAGTGAATACATGCGACACATAGAAGTTGACCGCTGGGATGGCGTGGCCGAGTTGATGCTGTCTTCGGCTGAGAAGTTAGCGAGGGTTGGAGCGGATTTCATCATATGCCCCGACAATACGATCCATCAGGCATTCGATCGGGTAGTCGATAAATCATCATTACCATGGCTGCACATCGCGGAGGAAGTTGCCTCGGAGGCCGCGGGTCGCAACTATAGGCGACTTGGCATACTAGGCACGCGCTACTTGATGGAAGGCCCAGTTTATCCAACGAAGCTTGCCGCCAAAAAGATTAACCACTCAATACCCGATACGAATGAACGGCGGCGAATTAATGAGATAATCTTTGACGAACTGGTCAAGGGCCGTTTCACCGAAGAGTCACGTCGATATTTCAACGAAGTTATTGACCGATTGAAGGATCAAGGCTGCGATGCTGCTGTTCTTGCTTGTACTGAGATACCCCTGCTTCTAACAGAAGACGATTCAAGTTTACCGACATTGGATTCAACTCGGATACTGGCTAGGGCTGCATTGAAGAGAGCGACCGACTAAGCCATCCCTCGACTTCCAAAGGGGTTGGTTCATTTCCCACACACGTTTTGAAATGACATCCGCTTCCGATGAAGACCTCGATTAACCGAAGTAGAAATTCGCCCAGCAACTGGAAATGCTGAGCCATTGCGCCTCCATGTCCATTCGGTCTCGAATATATGGTGTGCACACACCACCAAGCTGTATGGTTCAATACATGACCAAACCCCCG
>MEMY01000075.1:0-168 GCA_001768965.1 archaeon RBG_16_50_20
ATGAGGTAGCTAAGCCCCCTCAAGTTAACAGCGAGGCAAAACGCGAATGGCCACCCATCCAACTCAACAGAACCCAGCGTTCACATGCGACGGCTCTATGGATCGCCGTTTGCCTCACGCTTGAACGGCCAGTTCTTCTTGGTATTTCTCGGGGTTGAAGGTCTGCGC
>MEMY01000075.1:346-538 GCA_001768965.1 archaeon RBG_16_50_20
GAGAGGTAAGGGTGGGCGAATGCGCCACTTTTCATGTCGGGCATCAAGGCATCCCGTTTAAGCATGTAAGGACTCTGCACCAAGCATAGACTTCAGTAGAAATTGCGGTGGGAGGGCAAAAGGATAGCTAGCATCTTCGGGGCGGATCTCACGCTCTGGGCGATCTTCAATCTAACCATAGCCCTAATGCTC
>MEMY01000075.1:660-2182 GCA_001768965.1 archaeon RBG_16_50_20
GTTGGTGTTTTACTGTGCTACCGACTGCAATGCCGCCGGCAATGAGTACCAGGTTCTTGACGACGAATTCCCCTTCAACTGTCAGTAACAAAGGGTTCCCGTGTTGGAAGGCTATATCAGGCCGAAAGACGAGCACCAGGAAGGTTCCCGCGAGGTGTAGCCAGAAGAGGCCTAGGGTTAGGCGCATAGCAACACCCGTTAAGAGCCCAATTCCCAGAGCCACTTCAAAAATTCCAAGTAGCGGCACAGTAACTCCAGGCGGAGCCCAGTAAATCGCCACAGCCACGAGATTGGCCACCGGACTAACACCAATGACTTTGAGGAGTCCGAACCAAAAGAAGACGATGCCCAAGGAGACGCGGAGCAAGAGGAGCCCTTTGGCCGTCATGATTCGTATTGCTATCTCGTCAACGCGATGATAGAGCGCGTGAAGATTTGGAATGACTGCCGTCTCCACACCATTTCCTCGTCTTGATCTTCTAGTCAAACTTTAGATCGCCTTTAGTCCGTGACGAATCCCTCCAGATTTTAGATAGGTAAGTCAGTTGCAGGTTTGGCAGGCAATATCTACGGATAAATATGTCAGATGTTATATTTCCAAATACTTGACCCGAAGGCTTTGAAGGCGAGATTTGACTCCAATGTTGTAGTTGCGTTTGCCACGAGCTTGGGAAAGCTGCCATAAATACGTCCGCTAACTTTAGCGGAAGATCCCGCGAGGTAACTTGTCGAGCGTTGCGACGGCGTTGGTTTTGATCAAGGTTCCCGGCGCTCTGGCTCCATCAACAAGGATGCCTATTGATAAGATTTACAAAGTATCGATAACGCTTCAGGCGAATTTTAAGCCCACTGATTCTTCCCAACAGTCCACTCAGAACCCAGTAAAGCAGAACGTCACAATCAAACAATCTGGGCGCTTGGCTCCAGAAAGACTGATGCAAGAAAGAGGTTGGCGGAGAGCAGCGTTTTAACAGGTCTCCATAAGAGTCAAGCGTGGTAATTTGTGAGTATCTGTTCGAATTTCCAACCGTTAGACTCCACTAATTCCTTAACTGGATCTCGGATCTTCCTCACATCAAAGTCGTACTGGTAGACTTTTCCGAAGCTCGAAGGGTCAGCGGGCTTCTTGAAGCCAAATGCCACTTCCTTCTCCTTCTTGAAAAGCACCTTCCCCTTAAACGCACTCTTCTGAAAGCTAAGCTTGGGCGCTGGAAGAACACCAGCGCTGCTGGATGCTTCCTGGATTATTTCCCTGTACTTCACAGTTCGTTCTTGATCGACGATCCAGATCTTAGCAGCGTATTGCTTCTTGACCTGCTCCTTCGAGGCAATGCCGTAGTATTTCGCATCAACGATGCTATGCTGCAAATACAGGTCGCAATCCTGTCCTGGCGTGATTGTGAACTGCTGGTTCGATTGGCCCAGTTGAATCAACTTTTCGCGTAAATCAGAAGACAAGGACTAGAGCCACGTCGCTGCATCTCGTAATGTCGAATTAAAGACTTTAGCCATACGCTGGGAC
>MEMY01000075.1:2218-13719 GCA_001768965.1 archaeon RBG_16_50_20
TGAGATCATATTCGCAACGAGTCACAACGACAGTCTGCGCAGCACCCTTACGGGTGAAAGGAATCGCCAGAATAACCAAGCCAAGCGCCAGCAACGCCCAGTTAGGAATCCCGAACGTGGATCCGCAAATCCAAGGGATCTGCGAACAGATGTCAAATCCTTTGGGCGGCCCTGTCAATGTGATCTATGGATGGATCATCATCGTGCTTATCGATGTTACCTTTGAGTTGAGGTTGCTCCATGTCAGCAGGCAGGTACAGTCGAATTGTTGTGACCGGTATTCCTGTGAGTTCCGACATACGCTCAGCAATCGACTTACCCGGAAATCACATCTAGCGTCATCCGTATGGAACATGCAAACCTGTAACAACACTCCCGATCTTAGGGTAGCGAGGCCTGGATTCTGGGTTAGCTCGAAGAGCTACGGCCTACCATGACGGGTCAGGCCGAGCGTAGGGCCACTTGGCCCTGGAGCGAACCGGAAGGAACCATGAACAAGCAAGGAAACAAGGAACAGACGGACACCCTTTCACCAATACTCAAACCAATGTCACAATCATACACACCGCCCCCCTTCGAGTTTCTGGGCTAGTTTTTGGTGGTCAATTGGTCGAACCGATCCACTCCTGAATCAAATGCTAGGTGTTCCACACACTCGATATTTGTCATACGGATAGAAGCAACACAATGTGTTTCTTTGTGCACCACTCACTTTAATCAGACTTGACGTCAGGCGCTTCAAACTGAGGATGTTGAATTAGAGTGGCCAAAGACCCTGTGTGCGGAATGTTCGTCGACGAGAAAACTGCGACTATAACCCGAACCATCCGCGGCACCAAATGGTATTTCTGCAGTGAGACCTGCGCTCAAACCTTCGAGAAACCAGAAGTCGAGATCAAACGTCTTAAGCGTCTCGTCATTGCGGGCATCTTGCTCACATTGCCGACGGCCTTATTCACGTGGGTGTCGGTCCTGCCTGTGAGCATCAACAACTACGTTCTCTTTCTGCTCGAAACGCCCGTTCAATTCGTAGTTGGATGGAGGTTCTACAGAGGGTCTTACGATGCGATTCGAAATCGCATGGGAAACATGGACTTGCTGATCGCCATCGGAACAAGCGCAGCCTGGGGTTACAGCACGGTCGTTACGTTCTTTCCTTCGGCTTTCCCCGCGAGTGGTGCATACTTCGAGACCGCCGCTATCATCATCACGCTGATTCTCCTTGGTAATTTGCTTGAGCACATCACGAAGGGGAAGGCGTCTGAATCTGTGCGAAAGCTCCTAGATCTGCAGCCTAGAATGGCGCATGTGATCCGAGAAGGCGCTGAGGTCGAGGTGCCGGTTGAATCTGTCAATGTAGGAGATGCTTTGGTGGTCCGACCTGGCGAAAGGATACCTGTTGACGCTATCGTGATGGAAGGCAACTCAGCCGTCGACCAATCCGCTATCACAGGGGAAAGTATACCGGTTGAGAAGAGTGTTGGCGATGAAGTGATCGGTGCAACCATCAACACATCAGGGCTCCTCAAAATACGCGCATCGAAGGTGGGCGCTGATACTGTTCTGTCGAAGATCGTAAGCCTCGTGGAAGAGGCTCAAATGGCACGGGCACCCATTCAACGGCTGGCTGACAGAGTGTCGGCCTACTTCGTGCCCGCAGTCATTTTGATTGCAACAGGAGCGGCGCTAGGTTGGTACTTTTTCGGAAGCTTCCCGGTGAACTTTGCGCTTCTTGCCTTTGTTTCGGTGATCATAATCGCTTGTCCCTGCGCGCTTGGAATAGCCACGCCCGCCGCGATCCTCGTTGGGACGGCAAAAGGCGCGCAGAATGGGATACTCATCAAGGGTGGTGAGTATCTCGAGACGACTCACAAGCTTCAGACGGTAGTCTTCGACAAGACAGGAACACTGACACAG
Organism: archaeon RBG_16_50_20; assembly: GCA_001768965.1. Classification (GTDB taxonomy): domain Archaea; phylum Thermoproteota; class Bathyarchaeia; order 40CM-2-53-6; family 40CM-2-53-6; genus FEN-987. The sequence continues at coordinate 4,136 of MEMY01000075.1, forward strand.
GGTAGACCCTCTGTAACCGATATTATCCCCGACGGCGGCCATTCGGAAGAGGAAGTGCTACTACTCGCCGCAATGGCTGAGAGGGGATCGGAACATCCCTTAGGACGAGCAGTGTTTCATGCCGCCGAGTTGAAAGGCCTCAACATCCCTGAGGCCAACTCATTCAAAGCTGTCCCGGGACAAGGCGTCGTAGTCCAGTACGACGGTGAGACCTGGCTTCTAGGCAATCGCAAACTCATGGCACACCGAAACGTGGACCTGCAGACTGTTGAGACGGGAATAACGGAACTTGAGGAGAAAGGCAAAACGGTTATGATCCTCGCTTCTGAGAAGAAGCCCATCGCCATAATCGGCCTTGCGGACACATTGAAGGAAGACGCTGCAGAAGCCGTCACAAAACTGCAGCAGATGAAGATTGAAGTTGTGATGTTGACAGGGGATAACTTGAGAACAGCGAAGGCAATTTCGGGGAAGCTCGGGATCAATCGAGTAATCGCCGACGTGCTTCCTGAACAGAAGGAGGAGATCATCAAAGAACTCCAGAAAGAAGGCATGATCGTCGGCATGGTTGGAGACGGCATAAATGATGCTCCAGCACTGGCTGCTGCGAACGTGGGCATTGCAATAGGAAGCGGAACAGACGTTGCGGTAGAAACAAGTGGCATAGTCCTGATTAGGGATAGCTTGCGAGACGTGGTCACCGCAATCCAGTTGAGCAAGGCGACAGTGAGAAAGATCAAACAGAACTTGTTCTGGGCGTTTTGCTACAATGTTGCATTGATCCCAATTGCTGCGGGGGCGCTTGTCCCGTTCCTTGGACCTGGAGTTTACGATTTCCTCCCGTTCCTAGCCGGTGGGGCGATGGCAACCAGTTCAGTCACTGTTGTAAGCAATTCACTTCTACTCAACAGGTTCAAACCCTGAAGAACGCTGAGGTGAAATTGCTTGGCTAGAGACCCTGTTTGCGGCATGAAGGTCACCGAGAAGAAAGCGACTGGTTCAAGTGTTTACTTGAGCGCGACCTATTTCTTCTGTTCTCCGAATTGTAAAACTGAATTCGACAGAAACCCATCAAGGTACGTCAAATAGACTCAAGGGAACTTTAGACTTAGCGAGCCGTGCGGGCAGGCGTCCACGCATTCCATGCACATGATGCATTCAGGGTCATTGAACTTCTCCCAGGGCAGATCGAGGATGTTGATCTGCATCGGGCAGCGGACCTCACAGTGCGGGCACTTAGTGCATTTGACCGGGTCTCTCTTTATGCCCGCGTAGCTGTACTTCTGAAATACAGCCATCAGGGCCCCTGTCGGGCACACGTATCGGCACCAGAACCGCGGAACCTTCCAAGCTGCCGCGAAAAACGCAACCAGTATGATTATGCGAAGTGCTGGCAAAGGCGGGATCCGATTGAGACCTGCCCAAACTTCTTGAATCGTGGGAGGTCTCGCAATTAAAGCACCAAAATTCTCCCGAACCATCGTCAGAAGTGCCGGAATAGTCCCGAACAGCGTACCATCTGGCGAGATGGCGATGAAAGGTCCCGATGCGAAAATGCCTAGCGCATTCTTGTAGTCAGAGCCACCCCCCAGGTAGAGGGTTATACCAAGGCTCCCGCTGATCAGAAATGTGACAAAAAGTACGAGGTACTTGACCTGCTTCGCAGCTTTGTGAGTTCTCGGCGAGATGAAATTGAGTTTTCCTTTCAGTGTGGTGATTATGTCCTGAATGAACCCGATCGGACAGACCCATCCGCAAAATGCACGTCCAACGACCGCCCCAATCAAGAAGATTGTCCCTAGGACGATCCACGGGAACTCGGGTTGCGACAACTCCATTTGAATAAGATCGAGGGAACTGTAGACCGCCGTAAATGACGAATTCACGCTCGCTAAAATCGGCAACCCAAATGGAATCGATTTCAGGTTCAAATATGGATAGATTTGCGTAAAGACGAGCGCGTTAACTGCGAGAAGAGAGATTAACTGTACAATTAGGCGTGGGAGCGTCCACTTGAACTTGAATCGCCTAAGATCCTCTTCTTTCTCCAAGAATCAATCAGCCTTCATGGGAGGAGAGTTGTGTAACCCTGCAGTATTGCAGCTAGGGTTTTGAACTCTCCAAGGTAGAGCCCGATCATCAGTGTCGTTAGCCCGAGTAGTATTGTGAATGCTGCAACGGTGCGTTTCAAGAGACCTCTTCTCGTTTAGCGTAGGATTTTGGTAGCGTTGAAGCCAGCCCGTAATTATACCTTTCCGAGTCTCATCTTTGCCTTGTTTCACGCGCGTAAGCTAAACCGGATCGTCCCACAATGAATTCGTGAGGTTGTCAAGTTCCTTACTCAACTTGACTGGTGGTTTCTCGGAGCCTGTCAGACTTCTGAAGCTTAAGGGGAGAGCTGCAACCTCATTCTTAGCCCGATCCTGAATCAGACTAATTGTTGGCAGTTTGTAGATGAGTCTACCTTTGTCAAGGACCTTGAGCATTAGCGGGACTGTGCCTGGTGGTCGGTCTTCATTCTCAAGAGTCAAAACGTCCTCTTGAATTTCGCCGCGTTGTCCGTATTTTCTGTAGATTTGCTTCGCGCCGGGTATGGTCCGTTTTCCTTCGCTAGTCTTGACTCTGTGGATTATCGTTCCACTCCTCCTCACGGCCACAAGCTTGTAGATCCCAGATAATGCTGGGTCGTCACGCGATGTGACTAGTTCAGTTCCTACTCCAAAAGAATCGATCGGAGCTCCTCGTGACGTCAGATCGTCCAATACATACTCGTTCAAGTCTCCACTCACGAAGATCTTGGTGTCCTTCAGACCGGCCTCATCAAGGATTTTTCTCACTTTCTTACTGAGATCATAACGGTCTCCGCTGTCAAGTCTGACCAGTGTCGGATTGACGCCCGACGAGACAGCTTTCTTGGCACCCTCGATCGTATCGTAAGTATCCAATAGAAGAGCCCGACTTGTTGGGAAGACTTTGCAGAACCTCTCAAACGCCTCCTCCTCGGAATCGTAATCCATGATAAACGAATGCGCCATCGTCCCATACGTTGGGATGTCAAACAAATATCCCGCCAAAACATTAGAGGTTCCGATGCATCCTCCTATGTAACTGGCTCTCGCCGCGAGCACGGCTGCTTCAGGGCCGTGGGCGCGTCGGGAGCCAAACTCTACCACTCCTTTTCCGCGAGCACTTTGAGCAACGCGCGTCGCTTTTGTAGCTATTAGAGTCTCGAAGTTGATGAGTGATAACAGGTACGTTTCTACGATTTGTGCTTCGATTATTGGTGCAGTGACTCTAAGTATTGGTTCATCTGTGAAGAAGACGGTCCCCTCAGGAATCGCCCACATGTCACCATTGAATCTGAAATTCTTGAGGTAGTTAAAGAACTCCTTGCTAACGTTCTTGAAGGTTGGATGCTTCTTGAGAAAGGCGATGTGTTCTTCTTTGAATCGCAGCTGGCTGAGGTATTCCACAGCTTGCTCTAGTCCCGCGGCGAGCAGGTAGGAACGGTTTTTGGGGTAACTTCTGACGAACAGTTCGAAGGTGGCTTCAGCTGTCTCCTTGTTGTCGTAATACGCAGCTGCCATCGTGAGTTCGTATAGGTCGGTGGCAAGTGCAAGATCTGGCACGAAGACCGTTCTCATTGAATTCAAGTTGCTCAGCATCCCTCTTCCAATGAAGAGGTATGTGGTTGAACTTATTCGTGTTGAACGGCGCAACCATCTGACTAGCGAACACTTCACAGAGCCAACTGACACGCTGGCATAACACAATCATTTGGGTCGGATGCGATTTCGGAATCCTGAAAGACTTAAATTGGAACACCTTTTGTTAGTCGCACGAAACTTTCAGTCTTGCCAAATGAAAAGGCGCTGATCATGACCCCTCCTAGCAAGTCACTAGGCTTTTCCAGGAGGAGCATACCGTATCGGGGTAAGACCTTTTCGAACCAATGCCTTTCGTGCTCAGATCCCGCGAATTGTTGCGGTAGCGATCTCAAAACGGGTTTCGACGGAGCCTCTCCCACCAAGAAGCCCGGTTTATCCAGAAGAGACTTCTTGAAAGTCATGGGTGGAGTTTCAGCTGTTTTAGCCGGCGCTCCGTTCATCGCGGCTGGGCAGTTTCTGATTCCACCCGTCCCAAGGAAGTTCCAGCCGCTTTTGATTGGGAGGTCGGCGGATGTTCCTGTGAACGGATCGACGGTTTTCTGGTTCCCATTCACCACTGACCCAAACTACACGAACATGCTGATTCATTTGCCGCCCAATCTAGCTAAAGAGGTGGGCGCGGAATTTGTGGCCTACAATCGTACATGCATTCACCTACAATGCCTGGTATCCTACCTCTCAAACTCCCAACAGATCGGATGCCCATGTCACGGCAGCATATATCGACCAACCGACGGATGGCCGATTTCTGGGCCCGCAGCTCAAATTGGTCGCTACTTGCCGAATGTTCAGTTGCGCATTGATGGCGACAACATCTATGCAGTGGACATAAACTTGGATGATATTGGCTATGGCAACACAACGCCCCCAGCAAAGTAAAGACGAAAACCCAGTCCAGCTCATGATCGACTGGCTCAACCAGCGACTTGAGCGAACCATATTCATGGGACTCAAGTTCACACTCCCGCGGAGATTCGTAAGCCCGCTCGGCTTTCTGGGCTTCCTCACGTTTTCCATGTTCGCACTTTTAGGAATTTCAGGGGCGTTGCTCATGCTGTACTACAGTCCGACTGTGATCTTCAATACCGTGACAGGAACATCAACAACACCTTTCGACAGTGTAAGGAACATCGAGACAGTCGTGCCGTTCGGGTCTGCGCTGCGCAACATTCACTATCACGCGTCGAACGCTATGGTGCTTCTGGCCGTCGCGCACATGTTCTACCAGTATTTCTCGGGACGATACAAACTACGCTATGAAGTCCTCTGGGTGACCGGGATAATTCTGGGAATCCTGACGATCATCGAAGCGTACACTGGATACGATCTGTTACTGAATGTTCGAGGAATGCTTGCGATTAACATTGGGCGGGCACTCGCGCGTAGCACTCCATTGATGGGACCTGAAGCATTTCGCCTGATGGCAGGGACAGGACTTGCCGACCTCGTTCTCAGATTCTATGCTGTGCACGTGTTCATCTTTCCCCTGATCATGATTCTGATAATGTTAGTGCACTTCCCACGCTATATGGTCCTGGATATTCCAGTTGTCTCAATGGTCGCCGGCACGGTAATGGTAGTCGGCGGCATGTTCCCAGTCGAGTTGGGCGCCAAGTTTATCCCAACAGCAGAAGCCGGCATCACGATGCCAGAATGGTACCTGACTGGAATGTACGCGATCATACGGACTGGTATCGACAGATTCCTCGCGGGGGCTGTCATCCCTTTAATCTTCGTGATTGTGTTCCTTGTCGTTCCGTTCTTGGACACGAGTAAGAAGCTCTCAATCCGCGATAGACCGTTCTACACCGCTATGGGCGTGGCAGGCTTGGGTCAGGTCGCCCTGACAACAGTTTGGGGGTTCCGGGCCAACAACATCTTCCAAGCCCTCGACAACATTCCTCAGCTGGAGATAGACCCATTCATCTTTTTCGCTTCTGTGGTCTTCATCGGGGCGGTGGCGTTCGCCGGTATCTATCTCTGGTTCAGAGCCACCGCTCCGCCTCCAGGTGCCCGACCAATGCATGCTCGGAAGCAGTTTCCGGTTTACAAGATGACATCAAATGAGTGGCGCGCCGTGGTGATATCGTTGCTCGGTTTCCAGGTACTGTTCGACATCTACTCATCACAGGCTTTCCTGTCGGGTTTCAAGAATGTGGTGCTTCTACAGATCGGCGTGGGGTTGATCGCCTTCGGTGTACTCGTTCACCTCTATCGAATTGGAGCTGAATCGAGTTAGGAGCTGGGATGTAAATGAATCAGCCTGAAACTGTGCATGGTCCTTGGGTAGGTGCCTCAGCGGTGCTCTTGGTTCTACTTATCGGGACCGGCATGTTCTACTACCAATACATTGTGCTGCCTGCCACCGTAGGACCGCCACACGTACCTCAGAACATCGTAATCGACATAGTGGCAGATCAATGGTCCTTTTTGTGGAACGGAACCGTCGACGCACGTTCCACGCCAATTGTGGTGCATGTAGGGGATAACGTTACGTTTCGCGTGAAAGCCACCTTTGAAAAAGACCCCTCCTTCAACCTACACGGATTCTTCATACAGGGCATAATGGAAGTGCCGGTGACGGTTCCCGCTAATCAGGAGATCACGATCACAATTGTCCCCACGCAGCCGGGGGAGTTCAGCATCATTTGCACAATTTTCTGCGGAACAGGCCACGGCAACATGCGTGGCACACTCACGGTGCTACCCTGAGCGGCTTGGATGCGGAAACGGTTGCAGGTAACCGCTACACAGACTGTGAAGAACTACGTTGAGGTAACAAAACCCCCGATAGTACTTCTTCTCGTCTTCACATCCTTGGCCACAATGATCATTGCCTGGAAGCACACCCTCCTCCCGCTAACCCCAACACTGCTTGCTGTCGCAATGGTGTCGATCACCGCAGCAAGTGCAGGATGTGATACTATCACATCCTACGTTGACCGGGACATCGATGCAGTGATGAATCGTACGAAGCGTCGTCCGATACCCAGCGGACGAATTGCACCAGGGAAGGCTCTGAGCTGGGGGCTATTCTTGGCAGCCGTGGGCCTTGCTCTTGCCTATTGGATCAATTTCATTTCATTCGTCTGGATCGGTCTTGGAATAATCGACAACGTGATAGTCTACAGCCTCTTCCTGAAGCGCCGCAACCCTCTCAACATCATTCTCGGAGGAATCAGTGGTGGATTACCTGTTATGTTTGGGTGGAGTGCCGTTACGAGCAGCGTAGAACTCCTGCCCATCCTTCTTGCAGCGTTGGTTGTCCTTTGGATTCCAGGCCACATATGGAGTTTGGCCATATTCACCAAAGAGGACTATAAGAGAGCGCGAGTCCCAATGCTGCCAGTAGTCACCAAGCTCAAGACAGCATTGCGATGTATCGTCTCGACAATCGTCCTGATGATTCCCTTCTCGCTTTGGATTTTCTTTGAAGGCGGTTTCGGACTAGTCTACTTGGCTGTTGCAGGGATTTTCGGAATCTGGGTTCTGTATATCAATGTGAAACTGTTTCTTCATCCCGACGACAAGATGGCTTATAGGGCGTTCAAGATCTCAAGCCCGTACCTTTTCGCATTGTTCTTCGCGATGATGGTTGACAGTCTAGTCAGAATAATCTAGATTATCGGGCTGAGGCCCCTTGGGGGGCGACAAGTAATCACGTCCTTGATGCCTCGTGTGCCGAGCATTCGGAGCATTAAGTGGAAGAGTAGGTCATTTTTCATAAAGCGGTCTGCAAGTCGCCTCAATTTGGTAGATACGTACATTTCTTTGCCCATCACCTGTTTCCAGCGTCTTTCATATTCTGAGAGCGGGACTCCCTTCTGTACATGATCGGCTGCGATCTGACCGGCAATTTCGCCGGTGATCATCGCGGTCGAAATCCCTCCCCCATTGGTAGGCATCACCATAGCAGCGGCATCACCAACGGCCATCACGTGATCAGAGTAGGTTGACTTCAGCGGACCATCAACGGGAAGAACGTCTGCAATCATCGGGCCAGGTTTTCCTCCTTCAAGTTTGTGCTTAGTCAAATCGCATTCACGGAGGAAATAGTCCAGGTACCCCTTTCCGTCGTTGCGTTCAGAGAAGGAGGTCCTTATTCCGATGCCGACGTTCGCTGTCCCACTTCCCTTTGGTATTATCCAACCGTAGCCTCCCGGGGCGAATTCCATTCCAAAATACATTTCTGTAACTGACTGATCGACGCCGAGGTCGCCCATCAAATATTCATAGTTTATCGCAATGTTGTTGGGCGTCAGGTAATCCTCAGTTAGGATCCCAGCTGACTTGGCCACCTTCGATGGAAACCCATCTGCTGCAATGACCACCTTCGCTCTGACGCCTTCAGCCTTGTTCTTTCCCACCACTAGCTCTCCGTCATTGTTGAAAAGGTCGACTGGCGTTCCAAGTTCGATGGTTCCTCCCAAATCAACGACTTTCTTCGCCACGTCTTGTTCAAGTCGCGTCCGGTCGAGTACGTAGGCCTCGAAGTCAAACTCGAACTCTCGACCTTTCGGAGAGATTACCCGGATTGTCTTGCAGAAATTGTCCACCGCATCCTGAGGAACGTCGAAGACGTGCATATAGTCTCCAGCGCTCGGCAGCAAGTATTCCATCTCCTTTCGAACCGGGAAGTATTCTCCGCATTTGACGGGAACACCCACGACGGTCTTTTTGTCGAACACGTGAACCTTCAGGCCTCGTTTCAGAGCTTGAACCGCAGCATAAAGGCCGCCAGGACCAGCGCCCGCAACCACCAAGTCTACGCTTCTCTGCAAGCTGATGCACTCTTTTGCGCTAGATCAACGCGTTAAGTCTCATAATAAAACGGTTCCGTGGAACACGCACTCAAGAAACATAGTCCGTTAGGGACACGTATCCTAGCAGGGAGTTGCGCATCCACCAACCATATGCCCTAGCAATTGGGCGGTCCTAGTTGTAGGGGTTAAGCCGCGAGTGAGAGTTCCGACCAAATATTCAGAATGGCGCCGGGAGAGAGCAGTTAACTGAAAGTTCAGCGCTGTGTCTTCTTATGCTTCTTTGGATGCGGAGATTCTTTCCACCGCATCGAGAATTTCCTTCGCATTTCTCGGAGAGAGCTTGTGCCTTCTTTCTCCCAGTTCGCTAATGGCTTTGTGAATTTCCTCTTTATCAATAAGCTTTGTTCGCAACGCTTCTAAAAGAACCGTCCAAGTGTTCCAGACCTCTAGGCCATACATCCTCGCCAGCATCGAAAGAACCTTCTCATCGGTTAATAGTGGTCTTCGCAAGGTTTTGGCGAGCATGAGTGTCTCAGAGTCGGATGGGGAAATCTTCTCTTGCCTTGCCAATTTTGAAGCTCGTTTTGAAATTCGGCTGGTTGTTCTGTAGACGACGATGTAACCCTCGGCGAGCGCCTGAGCAACAAGCCTTGCGTCAGGATAGGCCCGTCGAATTCCTTCGTCGATCACTTCGCGCTTGACAGCGAGGACAATCAATACTTCTCCGAAGATATTCCTCAGTAGGCTAAGTTGGCCGGCTTGGGCTAGATGGATCAAGGGGCCCGAGTCTGAGACTGCGGGCAACACCTACTCACCGTATTGCTTGGTCATATAGTCGCGGATAACAGCGCTATCCCAGTTGATAACTAATCGATTCTTCTCCAGAAGGCTGAGAAATTCCCGCAGTGAAATGTCAAGAATGTCGGCTGCTCTCTGCACCGTAATCTGCCCCTCTCTGTAAGAATCCAACACCCTCCTCCTCAGCCCATCCTCGATGAAATCCCTCAACAGAGTTGCCTTGTCTAGACGCGTCAACTCCTGAACAGCGCTCACACGTCTCGCTTCTCTAGGCGAAAGACGAAGAGTGACTATTGTCGTCTTCTGGGCCATGGCTGAAGCGTATTACATTGAAATACATAACCTTTGCTCGGAT
>MEMY01000076.1 GCA_001768965.1 archaeon RBG_16_50_20
GGGAATAATCCGGCTTCGCTTTTCCCTCTATGATTCCAGGGATCTCCTTGAACTGTTTGCGGATATCAAGTATCATCACCGCGGCCGTTCTGCCTACCGCCCTAATCGCGAGCGAGCTAAAGAGGAAGATCAACATTGCACCGATGAGAGCTCCCGTGAAGACTTCTGGTCTGGCCAGATCGACACCCCGTAGGCCGGCGACCTCGAGAAACGCACTGAAGAGTAGGAAGGCTGAGAGAGCTGCAGATGCGACACCATAGCCCTTAGTCAATGCTTTAGTCGTGTTTCCAACGGAGTCAAGTCGGTCAGAGGTGACGCGAGCCTCCTCTGATATCCCTGACATTTCCAAGATACCTCCAGCGTTATCGGTTATGGGTCCGAATCCATCCATCGCGAGGATCATTGGCGTAACCGACAGCATACCCATTGTTGCAGCTGCCGTACCGTAGATTCCCAGCTGGAATGCAGGGTTCGTGATGTCCAACCCTCCCAAGGAGTGAAAACCGTTGCCCAGTCCGAAAGCGATGAGTATGGCAGCTCCGATTACGATGATGAAGAGGCCTGAGGATTCCATCCCAACGGCGAGCCCGGTTGCGATTCCCGGAGCGGGGCCGCTTTCGGAAGCATTTGCAATTTGCAGAGTCGGTCGCTTCCTGTAGGATGTGTAATAGTCAGTGATCCATGCGACCAGAATCGCCCCGATAATGCCCACGAGAGACGCAAAGAAGAAGTTCAGCTCTCCGTTCAGAAGGACTTCGGTGAGGACGAAGAATCCAAACGCACAGATTATCCCCGTCACTACTAGACCTCGGGTCAGCGACATGAATGGATCTTCGTTCTTGCGCGAGTAGACGAAAAATGTCCCGATGAGCGCCCCGATTAATCCGAAAGCTCGCGCCATGAGCGGAAATATCAGACCTTTCACGCCGAACAGAGCCCATACTGCAGGTGTGAGTGCTAGGATCATTGCACCTATGTTCTCGGCGGTAATGGACTCGAAGAGGTCTGCACCGCGGCCTGCGATGTCTCCGACATTGTCACCGACTAGGTCGGCGATTACAGCGGGATTGCGAGGGTCATCTTCTGGGATTCCAGCTTCCACCTTGCCGACCAGATCAGCGCTCATGTCAGCGGCTTTGGTGTAGATGCCTCCACCCAGTTGGGCGAATAGAGCGGCGAAGCTGGCGCCGAAACCAAACCCAACGATCAACCGAGGATCGCTTCCAAGTGATAGAGGGTAAATCAGCAAGAGCGTCGCTAGACCGAGCAAGCTCATCGAGACCACCCCTAGACCAAAGACTATTCCTCCACGGAACGCCACCTTGAGTGCTCGATCGAGACTCGTCATCGCTCCCCGAGCAGCTCGGACGTTCGCACGAACTGATATGTACATGGCGATATAGCCAGCGAGATTCGACATCAACGCGCCGAGCATGAATCCTCCGGCTGTATATGCCCCCGCCCATTGATTGGTCGGATCGCGAATTCCAATTGCTAAGAGAATTGCAGTGATGACGGCGATGATGCTTATGGTTCGATATTGGCGCATCAAATATGCTTCTGCGCCAACCTTTATCGCGTCAGCGATCTCCCTCATTTGTTCCGTGCCGGTGTCTTGTTTTAGGATCCATGTAACAATGTAGCCGGCAACGGCTAGAGAGAAGACGCTCACTGCAAAGACATATTCAAGGTACAAGTTTTACTCCTCAGTGAGTAAATGCAACTTCCGAATGGGAATACGTATCTCTATTTAAGCGAAACGAAACCTTGGAAATCTTTGACGTTCGTTCTCCGCGCGTTGATTCTGGAGTTACTTATCTCGGTCCAAGAAGCTGGGTCGTTCGGCCCTCACTTTCTCTTCCAGCGCAATCTCTTGTTTGCTTCGCCACAATGCCCAAGACGCGAGCGCGATGAGCAGGAGCGCAACTACTCCGGCAATTAGGTTGGATTTGACTGCGACAATGATCGGGGCAATTATGAGGGAGACCAAGTTCACAACCTTAATCATCGGGTTCAAGGCGGGGCCTGCTGTATCTTTGAGCGGATCACCAACCGTGTCACCAACTACGCTCGCCTTGTGACGTTCGCTACCTTTACCGGTATTCGCCTGCACGTCTCTGGGTTCGTCCTCAATCGTCTTCTTGGCGTTATCCCATGCTCCACCAGCATTCGCCATGAAAACGGCGAGCAGTTGCCCCGACACTATGATACCTGCCAAGAATCCGCCTAAGGCTTCGACTTGGAGCAGCAGTCCGACAATTATCGGCACCGTCAGTGCGATCACTGCAAGTGGAACGAGTTCTTTCTGTGCGGCTGCGGTTGAGATCGTAACCACATTCCGATAGTCAGGTTGTACTTGTCCTTCCATGACACCGGGGATACGGAACTGGCGACGAACCTCCTCAACAATCATCTTGGCCGCTCGTGAAACTGCTCTTATTGCCAAGGAACTGAAGAGCCAAGGCATGGCGCCCCCGAGCAGTAGTCCTATGAAGACCGGAGTTTCAGACACACTGATGCTCTTCAGTCCAGTTGACGTGACGTAGGAGGCGAAGAGTGAAACGGCTGCGATGACGGCTGAGGCTATGGCGATACCCTTCGTTATGGCCTTTGTTGTGTTGCCCACCGAATCAAGATCGGCCATGATCTGGCGACCTTTCTTCGTCTCATCGTCATCCAGGTCGTGCCATGCCATTTCGCCGATTCCATTAGCGTTATCACTTATCGGACCGTAAGAGTCCATTGCAACATTGTTGCCCGTCTGACTCAGCATTCCAATGCCGATCATGGCGACAGCGTAGAGCGTGAAGACTCCTGTAGCGGGTGGGTACAACAACATAGCCAAAACGATGCTGATCACGATGTAGAGGAGCGCCCAAACCGTCGATTCGTAGCCACTTGCCAGGCCTGAGAGAATTGTTGTGGCGGGTCCCGCTCTGGTAGACTTCACTATGTCCTTTACTGGGTTCTTGTCGGTGGCTGTGAAGTATGAGGTCAATGGATTGAAGCTCACAGCTAGACCCACTCCTATCGCGATTAGGGCTCCCAGTCGCCAGTCGTTGGCGTAGAACATGGCCACTAGGAAGGCCCAGAAAATCGTGTTGATACTCGAGACTTCGTACGAACGGAACATTGCGTCTTCTGCATTTCGTGCCCTGAGAAACTTGATCGGAAAGTGCGTCCAGATGGGCACCGCGAATGTGCCCAATATTGATGAGATCACCCCGATTCCGCGGATGATAAGCGGAAAGAGAATCCACTTCAGGCTGTGCGTTGGGTCAATTGCCATCAAGGCCAAGCCGAGGATTAGAGCGGAGACTATCGTAACCTCATAGGACTCGAAGATGTCCGCTGCCATACCGGCACAGTCTCCCACGTTGTCGCCTACTAGGTCTGCGACGACAGCGGCATTGCGGGGGTCGTCTTCTGGGATATCTTTCTCTACCTTCCCCACCAAGTCGGCGCCCACATCGGCGGCTTTTGTGAAGATACCTCCTCCTACTCGCATGAACAGGGCAAGTAATGTGCCGCCGAACCCAAAGCCGAGCAGCGCGTCGGGCGCAGCTCTTCCGAATATGATGAAGATCGAGGTGCCGCCAAGCAGGCCTAGGCCGTCTGTCAGCATGCCTGTAATCGTACCAGCGTAGTAGGCTATCGAGAGTGACTCGTTGAAACTTCGCTTCGACGCGGCTGCGACGCGGACATTGGCTTGCACTGCCATACGCATTCCATATTGGCCGACGATAAGGCTGAATGATGCGCCTAGAACGAATGCGGCCATCCGGCCGACCGCGATAGCGATCTGGGCATCCTTACCAAAAACTTCAGTCGCTTCAGATGTCGGTGCAGCTGCGTAGACACTGAGAAAAAGCGCGGCCGCTGAGATGACGATGAACGGTAAGATTGTCCGTAACTGGCGGCTCAGGTAGGCGTCAGCGCCAATGCGGATCGCGTTCCACACTTCTTGCATCTTGGGTGTTCCTTTGTCTTTCTTGAGGACAACCGACCTCAGCCACCAGGCATAGAGCAAACTGACGATCGCGATTCCGATAATTGCCCAGGGAACGATGCTTTCGAAAGTATTGAGACTCATTTCTGCCGCGATGATCGTCCTCTCCTTCGCATTTGATCTCGATTATCGGAACCGAGGGTTCGCGCAACACCTACACGTTATTTAAGCAACAAGGGCAGCTGTCGCAGCTGGAAGTCACTTCGACAGGTGTAACCTTTGGCGAGAACGATCTCCGTGATAGGCCTTGAGAAGATCGGACTTGTGAAGCCCGGTGATGATGTCGCACTTCTGATTTTGGATTCCCTAAAATCTGAGGGACAGGAGTTGATGGACGGCGATGTGGTTGTAGTATCTCAGAAGATAGTTTCCAAAGCAGACGGGCTCCTTGTGGATATTTCATCCATCAAACCTAGCCGCAGGGCAATTTCCATCTCGAAGCGAACCAAGAAGGACCCACGATTAGTCGAGTTGATTTTGAGAGATTCAAGAAAGGTGCTGCGCGCCGATCCGCAAGCGGTCATTGTGGAGAGAAAGCACGGTTTCGTGTGTCTGAATGCAGGTGTCGACAAGTCGAATGTGCGTGGACGAACTGTTTACTCGCGCCTCCCCGAGGACTCCGACGAATCCGCAAAGGAATTAAGAATTCACATTGAGAAAATGTCAGGAAGACGAATCGCCGTAATAGTTGCGGACACATACAGTCGCCCTTTCAGAGTGGGGCAGGTGGAGTTCGCGATAGGTATCTCCGGCATAGAACCTATCGTCGATTATCGCGGGCAAGAAGACCTATTCGGATATGAGCTGAGGTACAAGTTTGTCGCGCTAGCAGATGAGGTGGCAGCAGCCGCTGAGCTCGTGATGGGGCAGGGCACTGAGCAGGTACCCGTTGCGATAGTCAGAGGCCTCACTCGCCTTGTCAGAAACGAATCAGAAGGGAGTTCAAGAAAGCTGCTTCTCGGGAGGCGCAGGGATCTGTTTTCCAAAATTCTCTAGCCTAACATCCTGCGCGTGCTCTATGTATGTGACGTGGCCATGAACGGTTATTGCATGGAGAAG
>MEMY01000077.1:0-637 GCA_001768965.1 archaeon RBG_16_50_20
GCCTATCAGCAAGCATTCCCGCTACTAGCCGTCCCAGGATTTCCAATCGAATCGATTCTCACAGGATTGATCATTGGATTCTTGTCAATGGCCCTCCTCAGAAGGCGAAGAATTCAAGAACGCTAGCTAGTCCATACACTGCCAATGACAGCGCCTTGACCATGCATTGCGGTTTCATTCGGCTACCGTCAAAAGCTCAAACGCTTAGCAATCGATGAATAACGTGGATAGGGTTTTTGGACATTCTGGACTTGATGATGTTAGCAACTTAACTTTCGGCTTCTTCCGGAACGGTTGCCTTCATGTATCTTGCGACCTTTCTTGATAGTTCTTGGTCTCTCGTTACAAAGACCATTGCTTTTCTGGATGTTGCTGTCGCCAAGTGGTATGCATCATGGATCGTCAATTTCTCTTTTATGACATGGTCAGCGGCCAGTTTCGTCATCGTGTGGTCAAGCGGTACGATTTCCAGATTATGCAAGTCCTCGATGGATGCAACAGCAACTTCAGTAACGTCCGAGAACCCGCTTTCAACCATGTCCAACACTATTTCCATTAACGTTACAGAAGAGGTCAGCGCCTGAAGTTTTCCTGTGTGAACCTTTTTCAGAAAGACAGTCGACCTTTCGTTCAGAAC
>MEMY01000077.1:644-1272 GCA_001768965.1 archaeon RBG_16_50_20
TTGTAAATTACGTTCAGGAACACATTCGTATCTATGTAGTAGTTCATCGTTGCTTTACCCTGACTTCCCGGTCGATCCTCTCGCGGAGTCGCCTAACAGTCTCAACCGAACTCTTCTTCTTTCGTTTCGTGGGAAGATTTCCGAGAGTTTCGATGGGATCCATAATTAGTGGTCTGAGTAGGATTCCGTACGGAAGGGCCTTCGCTCTTAGTTCGCTGCCTTCCACTATTCCCGCCTCCTGTCTAATGCTCTTAGGTATAGTCGTGACGCCTTTCCTCCCGATTCTGATAACCTTTTCCAACTTTCTCGCCAAAAGAAGAACCCGGTTCGACAATCTTAACCTTTCTCTATCCATCGGGCGAACCAAACGGAGTCTCGACATTGGTATGAATATTATGCGCTGCCCGCTCATGTGCAGATGCACCAATGCGCAGATACCTGTAATTCATCTTTCAATCCCTTGATCCTGCGGGTTTGTTCTACGACGCGGCACTGAATCGGGCAGCGTTACAGACATCGCTATGTTGCACGTTCCTTCCTTTCTCTGGCTTCCGTTCGGCTTTAATTGTGCAATCTTTAGTGCACTGTTTGGTGGGCGGATGTGGGGTGGAGTAGACTGAAACCTGAA
>MEMY01000077.1:1321-2452 GCA_001768965.1 archaeon RBG_16_50_20
GCGCGGACAGCGAGAGGGAGAGGAATCCAAGTGTCACCGAAGATACCCTGATTTCCATTTTGCGACGTAGGTTCCAGTTTGGACGAAGAGTTCATGAGCGAACGAGCGCCACTGAATGAAACACCAGTGTGGGAGTTCTAGTGTCTCTCTCTGAATTCATGGAAAAGCAGTACGAACGCCTCAAGGATAAGGAGGCATTCGCGCCTTTAGATGAGCTGTGAACGCCTTAGGACGTGTAACCAACTAGTCCGCTATTTCTCCAGTTCGTTAAGATGCAATACGATGTCCCTTTCGGAGAGAGGAAGCGATTTGATGAGTCTTTCATCAGTTGTTACGAGGTGTGAATTAATTGCGTGCGCGAAGCCAACATAGACTGCGTCATAGATGGAAATCTTGTTTGAGTAGGAAAGTTCAATTGCATGATTCCAAGCCTGAGGCGTTGGCTCGAATAGGAAGTGATACCTGTCTATCACTTCAAGAGCCCCTGCAATCTCTGATGGCTTCAGATGAGCCAAAGGGTGCCACCGCAAAGCACTAGCCACTTCGTACTTAAGCAAAGTCGGCGACATGAGCTCCAGATTGCCCTCAGCAAACTCAGCTTCTAAGAACCTGGCACTGTCCGAACCTTTCTCGTCAACGAACCACTTCACTGCGACTGAGGAGTCGACTGCATATTTCCGTATCTTCTTGCTCGCCAATAACGGATCGTCTCCGTGCTGTCAAAGTCAAGATGCCCGTACCTCCTGTGCATCTCTTCGAAGATCTCCTCAGCCATTCTGTGCGCTTCCTTCACCTTATCCCAATCGCGCTCGGCCGTCCTCTCTTCTAGTCGGACCCTATGTTCGATTGCGTCTCTTACGATCGCCGACCAATTCACGTCTCTCAGGCGCCGCATCTGCCTTTGGAGTTTTTCAGGCAATCTCACGGTGATTACGGCCATCGCATTCCCTGTCTATACGATGTATATACGTGGCTATTAATGTTGCAGCTCCTCGGAGTCTTCATCTTAGGTTAGGCCCATCCGTAAGAAAACCACTGGGCGAACGCCAACGAGTTGTTGCGCGGAGAGTTAACTGTCACCCGTGCATTTTGCTTTGTGAAAATAATCCCCAACGCGCCACTTGAACGTAA
>MEMY01000077.1:2462-3442 GCA_001768965.1 archaeon RBG_16_50_20
ATATACTAATCGCGACCCTTGCCTAGGGTCAATCAGAATGCCTTCAATTTCACCAGTCAAAAGACTCGCACAAAAGTAAACCAACGACGCAACAACGGACCCTCTTTCGAGTATCTAAAGAAATGTCTTCTGAGTTCGATGTCATGCCCAAGTGATCGGCGACGTTCACCGATTTGATTTTCCAACCGCGGAATTGATTGCAGCAAAATGCCAATCTCTCATCACATGCCGACCCATCATCGAGCAAGTCCCCCCTGCTACTAATATAACAGAACGAAGACTAAATTACGTGCAACCACCTTACTTGCAGACGAGTTGTGCAGAAATGGACTACAAGCTTCTCGAAGATCCCCAAATGGCCAAGCAAGCTCTCAAGATGATAGTCAAGACGAAAACCGAACTCGACGACTTCGTGGACACGTTGGAGCTCTTGTCCGATCCAGGATTCAAAAGGAATTTGGAAAGAGCCCTAAAAGAAGCACGTGAAGGAAAAGCAATCAGGCTGACAGTTGAACAGCTCCGAAAGAGATTGAAATGAGTTATGTATCAGAGTTCACACCAGTTTTCGTGAAACTCCTCAGGAAGCTCGATAAGCAGATCCGGGAACGCGTTCTTAGAGGTGGTGAAGTTAACAGAACCGAATTCAATGTCCCTTGCTGGATAGCAACTTTTTCACGGCGCTGAGACCTTCCGTCGATTTCTGGATGAGAGGCGTCACGTCAGCGCGAAGAGCGAATTCAGCCCTGAGTGAGGAGGAGAATTGACTCATTTTTATCATCCTTATGGCATTAGCAATTTGGCCGACCGCTTTCTCTTTAATCCCCGTGTCAGCGAACTCCGACACAAGATTCCAGTCAGCCCGTTCACTCAGCATAGCTATGTCTCGCAAGTCGGGACCTCTTCCTGCATGTACTTTCATCGCGATGAGTAGCTCTCTTCTTGGCACAAAGGCTCTAGCTGAACCTGTTAACCCGACTACG
>MEMY01000077.1:3564-4633 GCA_001768965.1 archaeon RBG_16_50_20
TTTTTCTGTTCTTACCCGGCGAATCGATTTTACTTGTCTTGGTGTCTTGCGTTTACTGTAAGCCTCTATTCCCAGAATTCTTTCGATGATCGGGAGATTGTATTGCGCGAGAACCATATCGCAGTCAACGGAAAATCTGTGTGAGGTAAGTGCGTTAACGGCGTATCCTCCTACGACTACGAACTTGTCTCTATGTTCAGCGAGAATTCTCAATACAGTGCGTTAACGGCGTATCCTCCTACGACTACGAACTTGTCTCTATGTTCAGCGAGAATTCTCAATACTCTGACAATTTCAGCTTCTCTAGCGGTTAGGTCGGCAGCTAGGACCATTGAATCACTTTACTCATTTGCATAGCTCACTTTCAGACCGAGATGGTATTCCTTGTTCAGCATCTCCAATGCCGGTTCGTATGTGAAGAGATACCTCTTGCAGAAATCAACCGTCTCCGCCAGCGGATCTAACTTGAGTCCGCCAAGCACTTCTGCCCTCATCTTTCCAACTGGGTGCAGCACGTAGAAGATCCCGAACATGGTTTCCCTCGGCTTGGTGGCCACAAGCAGCGATTTCCTTCCTGACTTGCGGAAGAAGCTCTTCCATCTTGAAACGTCCGAGCTTAGCACCTTGAGATGTATGGGGTAGAATCCGAAAAATCGGCCCGCGTTGTAGCCACCCTTAGTCCAGATGAAGACCGCATCAACATCTGTTAGGGCGTAGTGAAGTTTCGACCTTCTCAGAAGATCGTATCCAAGTTCCACATCGTTCTTGGCCCTAACGTAATCTTCCACGGTCTTGACCCTGTACTTGCCATATCCCAAGTGCTCCAACAACCCCTTCCTAGCCATATCGTGCAATACCTTTCTGGGGTGCGGGCTGAGGAAAGCTCTTGCAAACTCACTGGTACTGAATTCGTGCTTCCAATTGCTAAAGATCGTCCAAAGTTCGTAGTAGGACATGATGTTACTATCATAGTAACATCCTATAAACATATGGAACATAGCCAAACGGACTCATGGGCTGCTGGCCCATGAAGCAGGGGCTGCATTGACACCGCCCATAACTCTGGCCG
>MEMY01000077.1:4671-6877 GCA_001768965.1 archaeon RBG_16_50_20
CTCCCTGCCTCAGCGGGGAAGAGCGTCAAGGCCGACCAGTTCACGTGTCCCACCCGCCTCATGTGCTTTCGAAGTTGGTTTGATAATCTTTTCGTGATGGTAGTCGATTTCTTTCGTGTCATGGTTGGTTCGTGATTGTCTGAGTCTCATTATTCACTTCTGTCAGAGCGTGGAGTCTGTTGCGTCTTGGTGTTGTGGAGAATTCGTTGCATGGAGGGTTGACTTTTGGCCGTGGATTATATGTCAGGTTTGGTGGGTCTGGCAAGGCTAAATATGTGATTACACGTATTTCACATATGCCAAATATGACTCTCTCGGTTCCTCAAGACGTCTACGAGAGAATGAAGAGGAGACGCGACGTTAAGTGGAGCGAGGTGGCGAGGAGGGCTATACTGAAGCGTTTGGAGCACCTGGAGGGCCCAGTGGGCTTCCATACCTCGACGACAGAGCTGAAGCGGATGATCGCGGAAGCTGGGGTTGAGTTGGAGAGAATCCCAATTCACCGTGCCATCGGCCACTACAAGAGAGCGAGGAAGCTAGAATGGAAGAGGACCTCTACGATTCAAGCGAACTGATCGAGATCTACAGGACGACTGGCAAAGCGGAAGGTTACACAAGTGTCCTTAATCTGATAGAGTTCCCCAAAGGCATTGAACTGAGTGACTTGAACGTAGTCTATCCAACTAGGGAGGACTATGATCAAGCTCTGGTCTGGTCTGCGAAACTCTTGGAGCGGGGCAGCCCTGTTCCTGCGCTTGATGTTGTACTGGCCGCCATGTCAGTCAGGCTCGGCGTCAGGCTTGTCACGCGGGATCGGCATTTCGCTGTGATCAAATCGGTGGCTAGGGAACTCAAATTACAGGTAAAGCGCTGAACGTCGGCTTCTTCGATACGGCGAGAAAAAGCTCGTAACGCACATTCGGTTGTTGCATCACTGGTTGACTTTTGGCCGGGGATTTCGATTGTTGAAAAATACTAGTTTTCTGACGAGTGCTGGGAAGTGACTTGGCGAACTCATTGAGACTTAGTACGATATTTCTTTCACGGAGAGGGAGCGATTTGATGAGTCTTTCATCAGTTGTTACGAGACGCGAATCAATTGCGTGGGAGTGTGGGAGTGTGGGACGCCGTGACGGTCATTGAGCTTGATGATAAGGGCAGGGTCCTTTTGCCCGCGTCTGTGAGACGGAAGGTAAGATCCCGCAGATTCCAAGTACAGCTGAGGGGAGAACGGATCGAGCTGCTTCCCATCGAGAGCTTGAAGACTCTGAAGGGCAAGTACAAGAATCGCTTTAAGACGTCATGGGACACTCTCGAGGAGAGAGCGGAGCGCCCAGTCAAATGGGGCAAAGCGTTCAGCATGATTTTCAAATAGCTCTTCTGGAACCGGAACTATTTCTTTTCGTGCTAGTTACAGACTATCGCGTGGAGACATGAAAGGCTGATCAAACGGCGCACAAGCCGTTGTTCAAAGAACCACATATCTTTCTCATTTTTCCAAGGCTGCTAGTATCTGATTCATGATTTCGATTGCTTCTCTCGCAATGGCAATTGCACGATTGGCTGAGTCAAGGTCGTAGAGCATCCTCGGGGTTTTGAATTGGTCAGGCTCTCCGTAGGTAGTCCGACCATGTTCCGGGGCGAGTTGCGATGAAAGCTCTGCCAACTTGGTCGCTTTTCCAGCAAGTTCGGATCCGAGCTGACTGGCGATTTGGAAGAGTTCCGCGGAAGGATCGTGTCCCCAGGTCGGCGTTCGTCTTGTCGCTATGACAGCTTTCGCGGAGTTCTCCGCGGCGAGCTGGGAATATTGGACACAACCTTTGTGGTCATTCGAGCCGAACCTATTCTCTGCGTCTTCGAGGTATTCTCGCGCAAGTTGGACGCGGTATTCCACTTCGCGCGCCGGGTTGAACTTCATGCACTAAACCTCTACTGCTCGAAGGGGGCCGGTCTTTGATTTCCACCCGTACTTTCCGTCTTTCGTTCTGTAACGTTCCAGCCCGGCAGCTTCGATGAGTCGTCCAACGCGACCGATGAAAGCTGCGAGTTTTCCCGATGGATCGTAAAGTATTACCGCGTCGAACATGATGTTGAGCATAAGCGAAGTTATCTCTGCATCTCTGTCTTCGATGTATTCCTCGTCGATATCGATCACTGTGACATCCTTTGCTTGTCCGTATTGGGACGTGATCGCATCATAAATCGG
>MEMY01000077.1:7121-7708 GCA_001768965.1 archaeon RBG_16_50_20
AGCCCAATCTGCCCACAGCAGGCGAAAGCACGCAACAGACTATTCCAGTCTGATTGACACTCCCACTGCTTACAAAGCACGGCGAGAAAGCCCACGATCTTTAGTCGTGGGATGAATTGCCCCTCATGACTTAATAGAAGTATGAGAATGGATCTCAGGACATGTCGCTCGTGAAACTGCAACGAACGATCCATGCCAAACTCGTTCTAGATCGAGAAGGTAAACGGGAAGCCGTCGAACGCGAGTATCATGCTTGGCAGCGTCAACTGCGAGGAAAAAACGAACAACTCTACTCAGCTACGAAACAGCAAGCAGAACGGTTCAAGCAACAAGTGAAAAAACAGAACCATTATGGTCTCAAAATGCGTGAGTACCCAGTAATTCTGAGACGTGACTGCGTTAAAGTGCAACACCAGAAAGACTCAGTTTTCAAATGGTGGATTCGATTTCCAGTCAGTCCGAGAAGCATCTGGATTCCAATGCGGTTCCCCTACGAACAGGAACCACTCCTAGCACATGAGCTACGAGAATGTAAGTTGCTTCGCGGAGAAGACGGAGAATGGTACCTGAATATAACCGTGCAGAAG
>MEMY01000078.1 GCA_001768965.1 archaeon RBG_16_50_20
ACAGTGTGGTGTGCATCGAGCGACGTGTTAGCGAACCTGAGAGCGTTCCAGACGGTCTCTGGATCATTGCTTTGTATAACTAATCCCAGCTTCACAGCGACCATGCCTTACTGATAGTGAGTGGGCAGAGTCCTGTTCAATTAATCGTTCGGCAAATTCTCACCGTTGGCTAATGATCGGGTATTGGATTGTTCTTGGTCCGTTCTGAATCAGTGTTAGCCACCTGTTTTGCCCTTCGACTTAAACTCCTATCACCTCCGCAGGGTGCTCCGGATTGTCCAACGAGAATTCTGGTGCAAATCCCGCAAAGTAACACGTTGTATGCAAGAACTTGCATACACCCCCCTCCTCGCGCTCCAAAAAACTGGAATGGCTACGAGTTGGCTAGGGTTGTTGTGTTCCGCAGCTATTGCAGAATCCCAGGATGAGTGCACTGTCTCCTTTCTACCTAACGATTCGCGCGTTCAGCAGGTTCTTCATGAAAGATTAATCTAGAGCGGGTAAATCTTAGGTTCGCCTTCACAAATCAGGGTGTCAAAGATTGCCTATCAAGAACGGCGATTTCCTGCTCGTCAATTATTCTTTGAAAGTGAAAGAGACAGGCGAGACTGTCGGCACTACACTCGAGAGCGTAGCCAAGGAAGTGAAGATCTACCACGGCGAGGAAAAGTACGAACCATTCTTCATAGTTGTTGGCGAAGGTTGGGTACCTAAAGGTCTCGATGAAGCTTTGACCGGGCTGGAGGTCGGGAAAGCCAGCACCGTCGAGCTTACGCCCGAAAAGGGCTACGGTGCACGAGACCCGAAAAAGGTCCGATTGGTTCCCCTACGCAAATTCACAGCAGAAGGAATGACCCCAGTTCCCGGTTTACAAGTCAACATTGATGGTAAAGCTGCTCAAGTTCGAGCTGTCGGCGCTGGTCGAGTTCAGGTTGACTACAATCATCCCTTTGCCGGCAGAACACTCGTGTATGACTTAACAGTAGAGAAGATCGTTGAAGCAGACGAAGATAAGCTAAGGAGCTTGCTCCACAGACGCCTTCCGCCCGTTGACTTGGAGAAGTTCAATGTCAAGATCAGCGACGGCAAGCTGGAGGTTGAGATCCCAGAGGAAGCCTTCTTCCTTGAGGGTCTTCAATTGGCCAAGCGCACGATCACAGCGGACATTGAGAAGTTCTTCCCGAAGACTGAGACGGTCACTTTTGTTGAGACTTTCAAGAAGCCAGCGGCCGCACCCCCTCCTACTCCGAAAGCGGCTGAAGTTGCGGCGCCCGCTGCACCTGCTGCTCAGACCTGAGCGTTTTACTCGACGCTATTAGGGTAACAGCCTAATCTACCGCCACGAAAGAATGAACGCGAGATTGGGGTCCATAGAACAACTCCCAGGAATCGGCAAAGTCGGCATCCTCCGACTCGTATTGTTGGCCGGCGGTATACTCTTCAGTTGGCTAGGCCTATGGAAGGGGTACGTCCCATTTGACGTGGTCGCCGTACTAGCCACTCTAATCGGTGGCATACCAATCTTCCGGGAAACGATCGAATCCGTTCGGAATCGCACTCTCAACATGGAAGCCTCGATGAGCATAGGCGCCATCGCATCTCTAGCTGTGGGCGAATTCATCCCGGCCGCCGTCATCATCTTCTTCGCCCTGTTCGCCGGGGAACTCGAATCACTCACAATGAGTCGCGGAAGACAGGCCATCGGCAACCTAATCGCAAAAGCCCCCAAAATGGCAATAGTGCGTAGGGAAGGCGTAGAAGTCAGTGTCCCAGCGGAGAGTGTTCGAGTCGAAGAAATAGTGATCGTGAAGTCTGGGGAGAAGATTCCGGTTGACGGAACAGTTCTAAACGGCTCTGCATTCGTCAACGAAGCTCCGATCACTGGCGAGTCGCTCCCGGTCGAGAAACTCAGTGGAGATCGAGTATTTGCCGGTTCAATCAACGACTCCGGCTTCTTGGAGGTCGAGGCTACTCACGTGGGCCGCGACACCACCTTTTCACGGATCATCAGCATCGTAGAGGCGGCGGAGCATACAAAGGCACCAATCGAAAGGATTGGTGACAGACTCGCTGCCAATCTTATCTACGTAGCACTCATCCTGGCCGCTTTTACTTTCGTAATCACACGCAATGTTCTCTCAACAATCTCGGTGATCGTTGTTGCGGGTGCCTGCGGAATAGCAACTGGGACTCCCCTTGCACTATTAGCGAGTATCACTAAAGCCGCAAGGAAAGGCATGATTGTGAAAGGCGGTGTGCACATCGAGGAACTGAGCAAGATCGACACAGTTGTCATCGACAAGACCGGTACGCTAACTTTGGGTGAACCAAGAATTGTCAACATCCAAACTCTGGATCAGCACGATGGTAGGCAGGTCGTCCAATTTGCTGCCATAGCTGAACGACATTCATCCCATCCTCTTGCTCGTGCCGTCCTCTCTAAGGCCGCCGAACTTGGCGAATCGAGTCCCGAGCATTCCTCCTGCGAATACCTACCTGGAAAAGGAGTTGTTTGCAAATTGAATGATGAAATGGAAATCCTTGTGGGAAATCAGGCTCTGCTGGAAGCTTACGGCGTAACCGAGTCCGATCGAGTCCAGAAGCTGGTGTATGAAGAGTCTCGTAGTGGCAGGTCAGTCGTCCTAGTCGCCCACAACAAGCATGCATGCGGAGCATTGAGCGTTGCAGACGTTGTGCGGGAAGAAGCGAGGCACGCGGTCTCGCAATTGACGGGTATGGGTCTTCGAGTGATAATGTTGACGGGCGATAACGAAGGTACTGCAAGGGCCGTCGCGGGAGAGCTGGGCATAGACGAGGTTCAAGCCCACGTCCTCCCTGAACAGAAATCGGAGAAGATCCGAGAGCTTCTCGCCTCGGGTAGAAAGGTAGCAATGGTGGGGGATGGGATCAATGATGCTCCTGCTCTGGCAGAAGCCACTGTGGGCATCGCGATGGGGTCGGGTACAGATGTGGCCTTGGAAACCGCAGACATCGCATTGATGACCAATGAGCTGGGTAGGATCTCTCAGCTCATTGCGCTGGGGAGAGAGAATCGAAGCGTGATCCTCCAGAATTTCACAGGCACATTGGTCGTGGATGGTTTCGGCGTGGCGTTAGCAATAGCTGGAATGATTCACCCGTTAGCAGCGGCTTTCATTCATACATTCTCAGAACTAGCGTTTATGCTGAATTCAGCACGCCTTCTCAGATCCTAGAAAAATAGGAATATGCGGGTATCGGTTAGTCTTTCCGTTTACCTGATTCGTCTATACCTGTTCATCGTATGAGTCTGCCAAGCATAGCTCCGTAGTTTCGTTGTGGCGCCGAAACCGCAAGCGGAGCATCGCTTCCATCGGATGTGGTATGAATGGCGACCGCAACGTCTGCACCGAATGTGCGTTTTGGATCGTCCGCGCCTTCCGAAAGAAGCTGTACCCTTAGTCATCTCGACCGACTTCTAGAAAACTAGCTTCGGTTAGTGCTTGATTACCTCTTTGGAGGGGGCGAGACGAGTACTACGTTGTCGCCTCTAACGATTATAGTTCCGATGTTTCGCGTGTTCTCTGGATTCGAGACGTCCTCAGCGTCCTCTAATACCAAGTTCATGTGCTGGTCGTAACTGTACAGTTTCCCACGTATGGTACGGCTACCTTTCAGTTCCACGAGAACAATTTTGCTTAGGCTCTCTTGGAAGATCTTGTCGGCAACTGCAGACATTATACTTTCTGACCTGGCTCTGGAATTGCGTTCACCGTAAAGGAACGGCGCTCCAAATTAAAGCTTAGGCTAAGCGCATTATCACCCAACTGCACGGTGAGCATGCAGGGCTTCTAGTTTCGGACTGCGGCGAGGCATTCGATGTTAAGTACGCATAAGCACCCTTAAGCTGGTTGAAAGGTCCTTGCCCGCAAAGCTACACCTGAAAGACAAGGAAGTTCGACAGCTAATCAAGGAGTTCACCGAGCGATATCCCGCCTCCGAACCCACACTCAAATCAGCAAAGGTGTTCGAGGAACTTTCTGTCGATGGGAATTCAGTGTTCTTCGTAGATGGGAAGCCATTGATTCTACGAACCAAAACAGAGCTGCTTCCGTCGTTAAAGTTCGAGGAGCTGATCAACACTTTGTCTAAGATCGTCGTTGATATGGGAGCTGTTTCACATGTCGTTAATGGAGCACAGATAATGCGACCAGGCATCAGACAGTTCAAAGGCGACTTTGCTTCAGGAAGTCTCGTTGTCATTATTGACGAGAAATACGGCAAAGCCCTCGCGCTCGGTCGCGCAGAGATAGATTCTAACGCGATGCAGTCTCAGACCAAGGGAAAGGTAGTCGCCAACCTTCATTTCGTTGGTGACGACTTCTGGAAGTCATTCACAACCTAGGTTAAGAGCTGTTCCAGTGGAAAACCACCCCTAGCTAATTTGTACGTGTGGGTGACAAACTTCGCATACTTCGCAGTGGAAGCCCTGCTAAGTCTTAACACGGGCGTGTTAGAATGCCCAGGTTCCTGTGCAAACGTTTAAACTGCCATCGTCCGAGACAACACGACCCGGCAAAGCGTGGCTTTCAATGATAGATTCCGACGATGAGAGAGATGAACGATTCCCGCTGGTGAATCCTTCGATTCAACACCCAATCTATGTCAAAGCCTATCCGCTAAGGGATCCAACCGACGTCCCGAGGATCAAGGCGGAAATAATCGAGGGCAACATCCTCATCGTCAAGATCACCCCAATCGCAAAGCGAAGCGTCGAAGAAACGAAATCCGCCATCAGCGAACTTGTTGACTTCGTGAAGTCGATTCAGGGAGATATCGCTCGGCTGGGAGAGGAGCGAATCGTAATGACTCCACCCACCGTGAAAGTTTGGCGTAGAAAAGAAAACTCTGCTCTGACGGTGGCTCCTTCAGGTAGCGGAGCGGACGAAGAGACCGAGTAGTCTTCCCTAACTTATCTTAGTCTGATCGTTTCCTGGATATCAGGAGCAATTGTTCTGAGCTTCAGAATCCGAGAAACCTGATGTGCAAACAGGTCAGTCTTTCGCCTCTCGCCATGTCCAACTATGACTCGGGACGGTCTGGGTGAGATGCGCTTCAGAAAACCGAACAACTGATTCCGATCCGAGTGCCCAGAGAAGCCCTCTACACTCTCAACCCTCAGATTGACCTTGTAAGCCTCAACCTTACCGTTTCTTCCCATCAACGAAACTTCTCTTCCACCGTTTTTCAGTCGATTTCCCAAGGTTCCCTCGACTTGGTAACTGACGAACACGAGGGAGTTCCGCTCGTCAGGGGCTAGGTATCGGAAGTAGTCTATTGCCGGTCCACCCTCCATCATACCTGATGTAGCCAGGATGACGGCAGGGGCGCCTGCTGTAATCTTCTCTCTATCCGACGGATGGTCGACATTCGTGAAATAGTCCGACTGGAACGGGTTAACGTCCTTGTACAAAATCTGTTCGCGCAGATCACGAGCTAAGTATTCTGGATACGCCGTGTGGATCGCAGTCGCTTCTGAGATCATTCCTTCAATGTAGATTGGAAGTTCTTTGATTTGCTTGTTCTTCATGTAACTATTCAGGACGAGCATTATCTCCTGAGCGCGTCCCACCGCCAAAGTGGGAATCAGAATCTTTCCACCTTTCTCAGCGGTCTCGTTAACGATCCTAGCGAGTTTCCCCTCTACCGTTTCCCTATCCGACATCACATCATCCGGTGCACCATAAGTGCTCTCCATGATCAACGTCTCAACCCTAGGGAACGAACATGCGGCCGGTTCAAGGAGCATCGTGCGAGCGAACTTGAAGTCCCCTGTGTTGTGAAGGAACAGGAATCCAAATCCACCAACGAAGTTCTCGTAACGTTCAACTGACAGGTCGTAGACGTATCGTCGAGTTGGCTCAACCTTACGAATGCTCTTCACTTCGTCGTAGATGAATGGCGCATGAGAAATCAGAGCATCATTTTCTCCACCAAACTGCAGCAAAGTCTCCAGGTGATCTCTTCCAATGCTCTTCGCGTACCTGTAAGCGGTTTTCAGAAGTCGCGCCTGAAGTTCCGGTGAGAGCGCTGCTATCGGGGTACGGTTCCACAGAGGGTTCTTGCGTCTCTTGGGATTCACTGCGATGAGGGCGCGGGACCACTCCTCGATTTTCACTTTCTCGAGGAACCGTGCCAGGTTGTCGAGGCCATAGATTGTGATGATGTGCATATCCGATGTGCGGTTGTACTCGAAAGTGACTGGGATTCCTAACCTGAGCAGCAGAAAGGCAACATCCTGGAGCAGAAGCTCGCTCTTAGAGCTAACACTGATCGAACATCCCTTGCTCCTGATGCGGAGGGATCCGTCGCCCTCAAAGTAGCCTCTAAGGAATTCGCAGACGTTTGCCTCAGGTCCACTAAGTATTATCGATGGAACTCGCTTTGTGCGCGCTGTACCCAGAGCACCGACTAACGAAAGGAGTTTCTTAAGGCTGCGTGAGTGGAATCTAACCTCACGTTTATCCTCAAAGTACCGGCAATTAAAGATGGGTTCGATGGTTTTCAGGCAATCGGCCCTCACCTCTTCGTCATAATTGGTTATGACGACAGTGTTACCCTGAGTGCTTCCTTCTGAGGCAAAGTAGCCTAGGAAGCGAGAGAAATGTGCGGTTATCTCGAAGTGCTTCGGGAGGTTTGCCTTAAGCCTTGGAGAATCATCGATTCCGAGCTCACGGAAGATTGACCGCACTCTCGAAGCCTTTGCATGGTATTTCTTCGCGATCGCAGATCGATACGCCCCACGTTCGAAGTGTTCGCGAACCCAGCGCAGGATTTCCAGTTCTCGATCGGGGAACTTGCGTTTGATATCGTCACGATATTTCCCGAGTAACTGACGGAGCTTTGCTCGGTCGTTCTCGAAGACGCGAAATTCTCTCTCATCTAGCTCGATCATAGGGCTAGCAGAAGCAAAGTTCGGAATGAGGCCTGTGCCGACCAGGTAATCGCCTTTCCTTAATTCGCGGACTTTGGCTGCGGCGATTTGACCGTTGCTAACCGTGAAAACGCTATGAGAGTCGGTCACCCGTGCCTTCCTTCCTGTTGACGTAGTAACCTCATAGAGCTCCTCTGAAATTGGGTGTCTTAGGAAGCTGGTGATGGGAACAGTCTTCAACTCGCAAGTTGATGGATCGAAGGCAAAGGTCTTCCAACCATCAAGATTCGGAACTCTCTCAACAAACCCCTTGGTTGGCTTATGCTCCTGCATCAAACGGTCGATTAGTTCGCCAATTCGAGTAATCTGGACTTGGCCGGCCGGATCGATTACTGTGATTGGGCTTGACCAGTCCACAGAATACACGACGTTGTGCAATCCTTCTCCGATGTGTAGGTGAACAATCGAGCTTCCGATTATGTGGCCTGCGTTGTGTAGGGTGAGTTTGATGTCGGGTGCTACGTCTGTTACTACGCCGTACTTGACGGGTATTGTGTGCATGACTACTTCGCGGACGTCCTTCTGGTCGTATGGAGCGTAGGCTCCTTCCTTGTTGCCCACATCTAGATAGTCGAGCTGCAGGAGTGTCATTAGCACCGAGGTTGGTTCGGAGCAGTAAACAGGTCCATCAAATCCGTACTTGAAAAGGAACGGCACGAACCCACAATGGTCCAAATGTGCGTGTGATATGATGACCGCGTCCAGCTTGTCTATGTCGAACTCGTCCGAATCGATTCGCGGGTAAGCGGTACTCGGCTGATTGGCGCCTGCACTGACTCCGCAGTCGAGTAAGACGCAGCTCTCTTCGGTCTCAATTAACATTGACGATCTTCCGACCTCGTGGAATCCTCCCAGTGGCGTCAGGAAAACCCTTGACGTCCTCGTAACTCGTGGTCGGAAGATGCGTTCTCCGACGTCCCGGAATATTCTGCTTCTCTCTTCGCTTTCAGAGTGGAGAATGTGGCGTGTGCTGGCGATGATCTTGGACGGCAGTGGAGGTGCACGAAGTACTCTGGGACGCCAGCTCGTCGTCTTAATGATCTCTGACAGCGTGGACCCGTCCTTGCCGATAGCCAGTCCAGGTTTCTTGGCTTCGATCACGACTTCGCCTAATGTGGGATCGAAGTTGATCTCTGTGATCTCCGCCTCGGTTGGGACGATTCCCTTGATGAGGCGCTCTGATTCAGTTTCGGTGTGCCGGATGGAGGGATCTGAGCGAATTACAACTCGCTTGTGCAGAAGGTTGACGATGTCTGTGACCACGTAGCTCTGTTCAAGCAGCAGTGCCACGTTCTTCACATATATCGCTAGGCGTGGGCCTTCGAACTCGATCCTGGTTATCTCGGCCTCTTTGGGCATGTGGGTGACTATGGTCTCGCGTATTCTTGCCTGTGAGTCATCTACGAGTCTAGCCACTGGGGAAACCTTCGTGAAACCTAGATGTTCAGAATTCTCATGACGTACGGTTAACTGGCCTCAACGAGTATGCGCTTCTTTTCCTCCTCGTTGAGTTCCCGGTAACCTTCCTTCGATATGACCGCAACATCAAAGCTGTCTCCGCTCGCAGAATCACGCTTCATGGCCGAGTTGACCGCCTTAACCACGAGCGGTATTGCGTCCTTCATGGCCATGCCCTCTTTGTAACCTGGCTCGAGGACACCGTAAGCCACTGGTGATCCCGATCCGGTTGACACGCACTTTTCTTCGGTGACGCTGCCTAGAGGATCAAGGGCAAAGATGTGGGGACCACCATCATCTACTCCCCCAATGATTGATTGAAGGATGAATGGATAGTACCGCGACGAGAACAAAACATTGGCCGCTAATCGAGCAACCGCACTTATCGGAATTGGGAGACCCTTCTCATACTTGTAGAGCTTCGAATTCGCGCGCAGAACCTCAACAACGGTCTGGGCGTCAGCGACGCCTCCAGCGATCGTCATAGCCACATGATCGTCTATCGCATACACTTTCTTGGCTTTCTTATGCGCGACGAACGTGCCTAGCGTGGCACGAGTGTCCGTTCCAAGGACTATTCCATCACGACAGACGACGCCCATCGTGGTCGTGCCTGTCAGCACGTACTTCGGCATGTTGTTCTTCTCTTCATGGTACATGAGTTTGTTCTGCCTCCGAGAATATCTTCCGGAGCACAACGCAAACGCGCTTCAAAACGTTTCCAGCGCGTTCGCATAGACCGCAGCATGACCACTTAAAAACATTTCTTGAACATCGAGTTCTTGACAGCGGTTCCAGACTTACTTGGTCAATAAATATCGGCAATATCGGCAACTTTGAAAGTTTCCAAAGAGAATCATTCTCGAAGCTGCCTGGTACACGTAAATTCTTGCTGGTTCGGACATGCATCGCGCCTACGAAGTAGAAAACGAGCTAATGGAGGAAGCAGTTTCGGAGCTGAAAGCTCACAGCGAACTCTCAGCACGTCTAAGTGACGCATTGGTCAAGGCATTAGGCGAACGTTTCACGAATGGTTGGCATTTGGCGAAGTCACGAAAGGTTCGACGTTACGAATTCAAACCGAGCGCCAGAGTCGTCTGGGCGGTTCAAGGCAGGAAGGGTGAATATCAAGTCATGCCCGATATTCCGTTCTGTTACTGTGACGATTACTATTTCCGAGTCATGGAAAGGAAGAGAGGTCTCTGTTACCACATCATTGCTCAACGAGTGGCGGAAGCCCTTAACCAGTTTGAGAAAATCGGAAAGAAGGATTCACAATACTCCAACATAACTGCTCGTTGGAGAGCGAAAGAAACGTCGCCCGAATAGCACTAGATTGAGCAGTGTTTAAAAGGGCACTTGCTTTCTAGGGGCAGGCGTGTGTTCGCATCTTGACAACCGATGAGATGTACGGTCTCATTCAGATCGGAATCATGTTCTTAGCAATCCTAGCGTTCTTACTCATCTTTGTCTATCTCGCCTACGAGAAGCCCTCATCCGGATGAGCAGTGAACAACTTCACCGAGCCAGCCTAAGGCACCTACTTCTGCTTAAGAGCGAGATTTCCTTCGTTGAGTTCATCGAGACAGGCTAGGTTGGAGTCCCAAGGATGCTCGAGAACACATTCGCGCAGTTGCATAGACCCATCCGAAGCCACTTGGAAAAGATCGGCTTAGAGGAACCCAGCGATATTCAGAGAATCGCCATTCCACCAATCCTCCAAGGAAAGAACGTCCTCGTAATCGCACCAACTGGAACCGGCAAAACTCTCGCCTCAATTCTCCCGATCTTCAACATGTTCCTCGAACAACGTTCAGCAGGAGAAACAAAGGGAATTTCAATTCTCTACATAACCCCACTGAGAGCTCTAAATCGTGATATCGTGCGGCGACTCTCCGAGATCGGAAAGGAGCTCGATATCAAAGTCCAGGTTCGACACGGAGACACGCCCACCAGTACTCGCGTGATGCAAGCCCGGTCTCCTCCCGAAATGCTCGTGACGACACCGGAGACTCTTCAGGCTATACTTCCAGGCCGCAGGATGCGGGAACACCTCAAGGGCGTGAGATGGGTTGTCGTTGACGAAATCCATGAACTCGCTACTGATGAGCGCGGCGTTCAGCTATCTCTCGGCTTAGAGCGGTTACAACATCTCGCGGGCAGAAACTTCCAAAGGATCGGTCTCTCCGCTACGGTCGGTGAAGAGGATAAAGTAGGTCAATTCTTGGCTGGAACCGGACGACCGGCAACAGTTGCGAAGTCCGAGGAGCTGCGACAGTTCGAGGTTCAGGTTCAATACGTTGCCCCCACATCGGACGACATCAAAGATTCCGATCGGTTCGGGCTACCGCCCACTACAATAGCAAGAGCCAAGCGAATCGCCAAGATAATTTCCGAAAAACAGTCGACGCTCGTCTTTACAAACACGCGTGAGCAAGCGGAAGCGGTTGGATCGCAGCTTCATGCGCTAGCTCCTGAACTTCCAGTTCGAGTTCACCATGGATCATTGTCAAGGGAGATACGGGAGGAGGTCGAAAAGGGGTTCCAGGATGGTTCGGTAAAGGGGGTGATCTGCACATCCTCTTTGGAACTGGGAATCGATGTCGGTACCGTCGACTTCATCATCCAATCAATGTCTCCTAGAATGTCTACCCGACTGATTCAACGAATAGGCCGCAGTGGACACACGCTACGTGGAACGGCGAAGGGCACAGTTATCGGAACATGGGCTGATGATCTCCTCGAGGCAGCCGTCATCGGCGCCAACTCCAAGGCCGGGAGAATCGAGAAGACCAGTGTCCACGACAAAGCCTTGGATGTTTTGGCCCATCAGATTGTAGGAATCGCACTCGATCTCAAGAGAGCTAAGCTTGGAGATGTGTTCGAGATCATCCATGGCTCATATCCCTTCCGGGATATGACCGGAGAAGAGGTACATGACTTCATCAAGTTTCTAGACTCCATTCGTGTCATTAGGCATTTTGAAGGAGTCATATCGCCTCGGTTTCCGAGAACATTTCATTACTACTACGAGAATCTGTCAGTAATACCGGACGTGAAACGATTCCACGTCTTCGACTTCTTCCGGAAGCGAAGAATCGGCACCTTGGACCAGGATTTCGTGGCGAGAAAATGTAAGGGCGGGACGGTTTTCATAATTCACGGCCAGACATGGAAGATCATTAACATTAACGAGGAGAAGTTATCGATCGAAGTCGAGCCCACAGCCCCAACGCTCGACGCCATTCCGAGTTGGGAAGGCGAAATTATCCCCGTTAGCTTCGAAACGGCCCAGGAGGTGGGTAGACTAAGGTCGGAGGTTGCTTCGAGGCTCGAAGATTCTGCGGGACTAAGGGAGATTCAGGAGAAGCTGGCGCTCACCGATTCCGGGATGGAAAAGGTCGCGGAAACCGTCAAAGCTCATGTGAGGAACTTTCCTCTGCCTACAGACAAGCACATTATCGTGGAGAAGTTCGAGAACTGCATCGTCATACACGCCTGTTTCGGAAGTACGGTCAACGACACGCTCGCCATGATCTTGGCCTCACTCCTAAGCGCCAAATACGGCGTAAACGTGGCCACGCAGACGGATCCCTACCGCATAGCCCTGATCAGCCCATTCAAGATTGAACCTGAAACTGTAGCTTTGGAATTCTCGAAGTTCACGCCGGAAGATGTTGAAACGGTACTGATACAGACGCTGCAAACCTCGGATCTATTCGCTTGGAGGCATTGGCATGTGGCTCGCCGATTCGGTATTGTTGAAAGAAAGGCGGACTATCGGACTAACCGAGCGCGTATGTTAGTCCGCGTTATGAAGGACACACCCCTCAACACGGAGACTGAAAGAGAGGTTCTGCTCGAGAAATTTGACCTCCCAACCACCAAGCAGATCATCGCGAGCATTCAGAGCAGGCAAATTGTCATTGACGTTGCACGTGAGCGAGCTGAAACATGTTCACCGTACGCTACGCCTATCATCGACAAGATAATTCCACATGACCTTTTGAGACCAGCCGTACCATCAAAATCGCTCACAGACATAGTGAAGGAAAGATTACTGACAGAAACTGTGCGTTTAGTGTGCATGTTCAACGGCGACTGGGACGCAGTCAGAGTTGTGGGCGACCTGCATGAGAAAATACGCTGCCCGAAATGCGCCTCGACACTAATTGCAGCAACTTATCACAGAAATGATTCGCTCGCAGCCATCGTCAAGAAGAAGAAAAAGGGCGCCAAACTGGCTCCAGAAGAGCAACACAACTGGCGTCAAAGCCACCTGAGCGCCAGCCTAGTTCAAACGAAGGGTAAGCAAGCTGTGATAGTGATGAGTGGCCGAGGAGTTGGCCCAGCGACAGCCACTCGAATTCTCAGACGAATTCATAGAACAGAACAGGATCTCTACGTCGATGTTCTGAAAGCTGAAAGAGAATACGCCAGAACTAGGCTCTTCTGGGACTGAGTATCTGGACTTGGTCGACTGACGAAAAGTCAGACTTGAACCTTCAATGTTATCGTAACGTGGTCTGGATATCTTGGGCGGCCCAGTTCGTGGTATTCCTCTTCCGTTAATGTCACGATTAGTCGGGGCGTCCCAAGTTGTTGTCCAAAGCCTGGCAGTTGCTGTAGGGTTTTCTGAACTGCTATGGTGATTCCAGCAACCTCTCTGTCCATTTCTAGCGGATATGTGACGGGTCCTTTTAACGGGTCCCCTAATGTAATCTGCACCATAGCCCTTCCTTGCGAGGACTGGATCGGTGTTACAACAAGTACAGTACCTTCGATGGTGACCTCTGCCATTGGTTCTTTCTCCTTCGGATTGCCCTAGTTACTTCCGCGGCTATTCTAATCTTGTGGGAGCAACGACGAGATGTCTACCGGGCTTCGTACTTGATATCTAGGCATTGTGCGGTTCTATGGACCTACGCGTTTGGTTTAACTCTGTACACGATGTCATTCTCGCGCACTCGGCCGTTAACCTTCATTCCGATGGATTGTCCGCCCTGCGCGCTTGCAAGCTGTTTATGCTCTATTTCTATTGATTCCACGGTTTGTTCGATGTGGGTGTTGCTGCCTCTGATCACGATCTTGTCCCCTTTGTTCAGGGTAGTGGATAACTCGACCACTGCGACGCTCGGTTTGGAGTAGAAGTGCGTAATGCGACCAACTTTCTCATACTGTGGTTCCATTGACACTTCAAGTAAAGAGCGGCAAAGTTCACTTGAATAGTTTTCGCACAATATACTGGCTTGATTGAATGCATTAACGAGACCCGTTTTCTGATTAGTCGCGGTTATTTTGAAGATAGAGGCGGTGGGGCGAGGACACGCGAATGTCTTTTGGACACGGCGCGTTGTCGGCTCGCCTTCCGCGCCATAGCATTGCAACATGACGAGTGCCATATTAATGTTCCGTAAAGTGAACATTGATGTACCTCAACGTTTCCCTCAAAATCCCCAATGTCGCCATCAAAGAGAAGACTTAGGTTCCGCAATTCATCAACTACGAACCAATCGAGTGAGGTGATTTTTCCCGTGTCCACCGTCCAGTCGATCGTGGATGACATTCTCTCAAAAAGGCATGACCTTTCTGCAGAACAGGTCTTTGCTCTCATTGAAGAGAAAAAAAACGAAGGTCGTGGGTTACTCTCGGATGAAGGCGCCGCTAGACTTGTCGCGGAAGAACTTCTCATCCAAATGCGTGGCACAGACCTTGGAAGAATGCAGGTCAAAGACCTCGTGAGCGGACTCAACGATGTGACAATATCCGGTCGAGTTTTGTTGGCTTGGCCGCCACGGGAATTTCAGAGGCGCGATGGGACGCCTGGCCGCGTAGTGCGCGTCATCATGGTTGACAGGACCGGGCGCGTTCCCTGTGCGTTATGGGATAGGCATGCAGACACAGCTTCGAAGAAAGGTATCCTGCAGGGGAAGATCATCAGGATCGGCCATGCATACACGAGACAGGGTCTAGCGGGCGATGTTGAAGTTCATGCAGGAGATCGGAGCAGCATCGAAATCGATCCGCAAGATATGCCAATATCGGATTTTCCGGAATTCAGTGACCTCTTCATACCGCTCGGCAAGATCGCGACCGAAGCGAATCAAGTAAACACCGTTGGAATCGTACAAATGGATCCGAGAATATACTCGTTCACAAAGGAAGATCGCTTAGGCAGTGTCCTCAGGACGATTATCGCGGATGAATCCGGAACGATTCCAGTAGTCGCTTGGAACGAGCGAGCTGAAGAGTTGCGAGAAATCAAGAGAGGGGAGATTCTCCAAATTGTAAACGCCAGAACGAAGCTCGACACGAACTCACGACCAGAACTTCACGTAGAAACGCGAAGCCAAGTCGCAATTCTGGAATCCGCACCAGAGTACTTG
Source organism: archaeon RBG_16_50_20 (assembly GCA_001768965.1). GTDB lineage: Archaea > Thermoproteota > Bathyarchaeia > 40CM-2-53-6 > 40CM-2-53-6 > FEN-987. Next base: position 14,818 of record MEMY01000078.1, read on the forward strand.
AAAATGCCAGTAGCCAAGACTTACAAGATTGGTAATCTGACCGCGCAGACCGGGTCAGCAGACTTGGCGGTAGTTGTATTGGCGAAGAACGAGCCTCGCGAGGTCAAACGCTCAACCGGGGACACAGTGAAGGTCGCATCGCTACTCATTGCAGACGAAAGCGGAATCGCTTCTCTATCCCTCTGGGACGACAAAGCGGAGCTGGTGAATCAACTAGCCGAGGGCGATTCAATCTCCGTCAAGGGAATCTCAATTCGTGACCGATTGGGCGAGCTGAGGCTTAGCCTCGGAAAATCTGGCGAGCTGCAAAAATCAACCAGTGAAGTCGCCTCACCCTCACTCTCCAAGCTGAATGCTCTAGAAACAGCAAAAGGCCTGCTGATCGTCGAAGGAGTCGTTTCAGACGAGCCTCTAATGCGTCAAGTGGCGACAGAAAGGGGCGAGACTGTGAACGTTGCGTCCTTCACACTTCGAGATGATGTTGCATCTGTTAAGTTGACTCTTTGGAGAGAGCTGGCGACTGGTGCGACGAAACTTCGTCCCGGAAACAGAATAAGGGTAACAGGCGTAAGGGTCCGCTCGGGTCTCGGCGGGCAGCTGGAATTAAGCTCCATTCCTCTCACGAAAATTGATGCTGCCGACAAAGCTGTCTCTGAGAGACCCGCATGGGAAGACATTAGGCAGGTAATCGCCCTCGAAAGCGGCCTGACTACATGGATCAAGGGTTTAGTCCTTGAAATTGTTGATCGTCCCACGCTTACAGCAAAATGTGAGACATGCAATGACCCGCTATCTGTCTCTGAAGGGAATCTCACATGCGATCACTGCAAATCCATCAAGGCAGGTAAAATCACTCTGTATGGAAAGTTGAGAATGGATGACGGCACTGGGGTCACTGACGTGATACTTGCCGAACAGGACCCTAGGCAGTTTGCGCCGACCGATACACTGGAATTCCGCGAACGAATGCTCAAAGAAAAGAGAGCATCCATCGAATTGGAAAGAGAATTTCTCTCCAATCTTGTCGGAAAGGAACTAGAGGTTCACGGGACTGCCGAAAAAGGCGAGCGGGACAAGCTAGTATTCAAAGCGAAGAGAATTGTGACTCTCGCCAAGCTATGAGAGTAGTATCGATACAAGGCCGAGCATGGGAGACCATCTTCAGTTCGCCAAAACTCTAATAATTGGCTTCTGTGACATTAGCTGATAGAAAACACGATTGCCATGGAGTTAATGCAGCACATATGACGCTGCCTAATTTTTTCAACTAAAGCGAACCTAATGAACAGCTTGTAGGTAGTCAGTTTGTCACTTCTCCGAAACGTCATCGGACCACACCCTAACTTGTGGGATTACGTGGACAACATCAAGAACTCAACCGTCAAGCAAACCATCAAGAAGCGCATACAGGAATATCAACCCAAATCCTATGTCATCGACAAGCTCTCAAGCCTAACCGATCGCTTCTTCTTCGTTGTTTTTGCAACTGAATGGAACGGAGAATGCAGAGCGCAACTTCCCAACCTGGCGAAGGTATTTGTTGCGGCCAACAACGCCGCGTTGAACATCAAGGTGATTGATTTCGATGAGAACCGCGACATAGCTGATGAAATGAATGTACTTCGAATTCCAACCATAATTGTGCACGATAGGGCGTGGCGTGAGATCGGCAGATTCGTGGAGAAACCGCAGCACGGTGGCACGTTGGAAGAGGATCTCTGGGGAATCATCGAAAAGAACGTCAAGGCTGCTTAGGGACTAGCGTCGAAGTATGTCGTGAGGCTCATATCACGTAGAACGACGAGAACTGCGTAGCCGCGATCAAGTCCCGTATGCTTATTACACCAACTAGATTGCCGTTCTTGACTACTGGAAGATGACGAATTCTCTCAGAGCGCATGACCATCAAGGCGTCGATTACGGTTATTGACGCTTCGCAGGTGACAACATTTCTGTTCATGAAGTCTTCCGCTACCGCGTTTTTCATGTCTGTTCCTCGCGCAACGAGCTTGATGAAGTCGCTCTCAGTCAAGATGCCGGCTGGCTTCCTGTTTTTGATTATGATTACGCTGCCTATACGGTTCTTACGCATCAGACGAGCAATTTCCGTCAGCGTAGTTGCGGGTTTGGCTGTTATGACCTTCCGTACCATAATGTCGTTGACTTTCTGAATCGCCTGCAAAACTGACACCAGAGTAAGATAGCAACATTATTCTTGAGGCTCATTTATCGCTTGCCCAACTTGTGATTCCACCGTTGGACACCTTCACCTGCATCAGGACACGACGAGAGATACGTGAATATCTCGACAAACCCATCGGTGATGAGAGTCTTCTCAGACTCTTGGAGGCGGGACGTTTGGCCCCTAGCTCAAAGAACTCACAGCCGTGGCAGTTTGTCGTTATCAGGAACAAGGAGACTCTGAACAAGATTGCGTCGCTGACTCCCACGGGTGCTCACATCGCGAAGGCACTGCTCGCCATTGCGATCTTAATGGACGGAGCGAAACTTCCTGAGATCGATGGTACGCGCGCCATACAGAACATGGTCTTGGCAGCTTGGGAACTGGGCATCGGAGCCTGCTGGGTCACAAACTTCTACGAAGACGCAGTGAAAGACCTCTTAGGCGCACCCCAGAGAATGAAGCTAGTCACGGTCATACCATTCGGCTATCCAAAGGAACCTAAGACGAAACGCAACAAAATGCGCAAACCGCTAGAGGAAATCGTCTCCTACGAACGACTGGGTGAACATTCGCCCAAATGACAGTGCTCAGTCTGGACGCAGGACTTCGATGGTCTGAATCAGTTCTTGATTGAGATCACAGCTGTTCCACCGCTTTCCGACGTTGAGGACGATGGTCCCATTAGGGTTGATTCCGAAGCGCTTGTGGAGTCCAGATTTGCATCTTATCTCGCGGACGAATCGGGGCTTGATCCCGGGCGCGCTCAAACCATCTTTTTCCCTACATTCGAGAAGCAAGTTGCGGATTTCCTACGAGAGATGAATCAGAGGAAGATGGCTGTGACGCTGTCGGGTGGGAGGACGGGGATCGTAGGAGGGGCCGTTCCACATGGTGGTGCACTGCTGTCCTTGGATAGGATGAACCGAATCGTCGGGATACGATGGGATGAAAGAAGCAACGAATGGCGCGTCACTGTTCAGCCGGGAATCAGGTTAAAGGATTTCCAGGACCGCATTGCGAAGAAGGATTTGGTCAGCGGGGACGTATCCTCAGATCCCGATTGGAAGGATTTGCCTCGTTTTCTGACCGATCCTCACCGATACCTCTACCCACCTGACCCTACAGAGGACTCAGCATCATTGGGAGGTACTGTCGCAACCGACGCTTCAGGGGCCAGAACCTATCTATTCGGACGCACGCGGAATCACGTACGAGCCCTCAGAGTCGTTCTGGCCACGGACGATGTTCTCGAGATTCGTCGCGGAGAAAACTCGCTCGACTTGAGTAGAACGGTCAGAATCAAAAGCTTGGATGGCAGAGTCAAGACTATCCCGATACCCTCATACGAATCGCCCCATGCAAAGTCCACGGCGGGTTATCTCAGTATGGAGAAAATGGACCTGATAGACCTCTTCATCGGATCAGAAGGAACTCTAGGAGTGATAACTTTAGTCGAAGTCGCCTTGACGGTCGTGCCTGCACACATCGCAATGTTCCTTGCGTTCTTTCCCTCGGAGGATGACGCGGTCCGGTTTGTGATTCGAGTTCGCTCACTCAAGGATCCCAATGCTCCTTTGAGGGTACATTCGCTGGAGTATCTTGACCACAATTCGCTCGACTTGCTTCGGAAAATGAGACAGGATGGTGGACCCGGAGCAGGAATTAAGTTACCTGACGAGAAAACAGTCGGAGCGATTCTCTGCGAATTCTCCTATCAGGATCTGGCTGAGGCAGTTGGATTTCTCCAAAAGCCGCTGGAGGATTTCCATTCATCTCTAGATAACGCGGTCACCGGAATGGACGAACGCACAATGGAGCTTTTGAAGCAATTGAGACACGCTATTCCTGAGTCCATCAACAAAATCGTCGCACAGCGCAAGAAACAGGTTCAAGGAATGCATAAGATCGGAACCGATACCTCGGTGCCCGACGAGAAACTTGAACTAATGGTCAAATCCTACTCGCAAATCCTCAAAGCGTCAAATCTAGAGCACTACGTCTTCGGTCATGTCGCGGAGAACCATCTCCACGTTAACATACTTCCCAGGAATCAAGAAGAACTCACTCAAGCTGAACGACTTGCTGAGAAACTCGCTCGCGAAGCCGTGGCGTTCGGAGGCACCGTTTCAGCCGAACACGGAATTGGAAAAATGAAGAAACACCTACTCAGACTCATGTTCAGCGAGAGCGCGCTCAATGAGATGATCGCAACCAAACGAGCGCTAGATCCAAACATGATTCTATCACCCGGAAACGTATTCGAAAACTAATCCCGATCAGTGCCTCTTCCTAGCTTCAATAAGTGGAAATTTTCATCACGCCAGGGATTTTCAACATTCTCTGCAGAATTACTCCTGAAGGCTCTTTCTCGACGACCAAGGTGAGTTTCGGTTCGGGTGTGAGGTCCGGGTCATCTGCCACAGCCTGTCTAATCGCGATTTTCTCTTGCGCGATTAGAGATGCCGCCTGCGCTACAATTCCTACTGTATGAGGATCTGCATAGATCTCGATGACACTATATCCCAGAAATCTGGCCGCGTCGGCAAGGAATGGCCCTACTGGGCGAATTCTCTCGAAGACGGATTTGAGAACTGGGTCTGAGGAAATCAATTGTGCAGTGTCTCTTACAGTTCGACGGTCTACGTCGAGGTATCGCGCGATCTTGACGTCTGAGAGTTCGATTCCGCCACAGTAGATCTTTGATCCTTCTTTGACACTTAGTCCTAGCTCGACAAGTGCTTTGGCGACTTTCAGCTTGGCAGGGTATTCTCTGAGTCGTTCGGAGATTTGCCTCCACATGTTCGCGCATCGACCTCTGACGTACAGAAATGTGCAACAAAGTCTTAAATGCTGCTATGGCGCTTGCAGACGACACCAATCCACAGGAGAGTGAATTTATGTCAAAACATCCAGTCGAGAAGGAACATGCGGTTTACCTTCCCCAAGACGAGATGCCCACACACTGGTACAACATACTCGCAGACCTCCCAGAACCGTTGCCACCTCCACTTGACCCGAAAACACTGAAACCGATGTCACCTGAGCCGTTGCTTCGACTTTTCGCGAAAGACTTGATCATGCAGGAAGTTTCGACAGAACGTTTCATCAAAATCCCCGACGAGGTACATGATGCGTATCTGCGCCTCCCCCGTCCCACACCGCTCCTCCGCGCGAGAAGGCTGGAGAAGTTTCTCAACACGCCTGCCGAGATTTATTACAAGTGTGAATACGTCAACCCAACCGGAAGTCACAAACCCAACACCGCGATTGCGCAAGCATACTACAACATGGTTCAGGGAAACGAACGCGTGGTAACTGAGACTGGAGCTGGACAGTGGGGAACTGCTCTTGCGATGGCTTCTGCCTTGTTCGGATTGAAGTGCAGTGTCTACATGGTTCGCGTGAGTTACGATCAGAAACCTGGACGCAGGATCATGATGGAAGTTCACGGAGCTGACGTTGTCGCCTCGCCAAGCAAAAATACGAAATTTGGAAGAAGTCTTCTGGAGTCTGATCCAAGTAATCACGGTTCACTCGGGATTGCAATAAGTGAAGCTATCGAAGATGCCCTAGGCCACGATAATACACGGTATTGCTTGGGGTCCGTTCTGAACCACGTGCTCCTACATCAGACCATTATTGGGCTGGAAGCGAAGAAACAGTTTGAGATGATTGATGTTGAACCCGATGTCATATGCGGATGCATCGGTGGCGGGTCGAATTTTGCAGGATTCGCTTACCCGTTCATGGCTGATAAACTGAAAGGAAAATCGGCTACCGAGTTCATCGCGTGCGAACCCAAAGCCGTTCCCTCGACAACTCGCGGCGTGTACACGTACGACTTCGGAGACACAGCGGAAATGACGCCGTTGATGAAGATGTACACAATAGGGCACAAGTATCAGCCACCTCCAATCCACGCAGGAGGACTTCGATATCACGGAAAAGCACCGTCCCTTAGTTTCCTCATCAACAAAGGCTACATGACCTCAGTATCCTACTCGCAAACAGAAGTCTTCGAAGCAGCCCGAATTCTAGCTCAGACAGAAGGCATGATCACAGCTCCCGAAACGGCACACAACGTGAAATACGCAATCGACGAAGCCCTCAAATGCAAGAAAACCGGTGAAAAGAAGGTCATAACGTTCAACAATTGCGGTCACGGTCTACTTGATCTGCAGGCGTACGACGCGTTCCTGAATGGTCGACTGGAAGACTACGAACCGTCCAAGATCGAAGTGCCAAGAATCGCAGATTAGGACTAGTTTGGGGAATTTGCAAAGTCTACTCTAATGGCTTCCACTGCTGCCCCAGTGTGGATTTTCAAGTCTCGAAAACCTTTAGATGCCGCGCGCCATCATTCACGTTGGAACGTTCGCTCTTGCTCTTCGAAAATGGTGAATCGTAGTGGCAGAACTGGAGACTCTCCTCTCCGCGGCGATCGTCGCATCGGTCGGCATCAATGCGCTGACGAGTCTGTACGTTATGCGCAAACTTCAATCCACATCTCAGCGGGCTGAAGCTGCTGAAGAAGCCGAGGACGAAGAAGAAGACGAAGAGGAAGATGATGAGAAAGAAGCAGGAGGTCCTACGAAAGAGCAGATTCTTGCCCAAAGGTCACAGTTGATACGTGAGCTTGAGGAGGAACGCGGTACAAGGATCATCACTCTAATCCATCGAAAAGAGCCATGGAGTACAGACGACGACGAACCCGAAATCGTTCTTGAAGAATCAGAGACGATATTGCAGGCGGTACGGGAAACCCCGCGTGACAAGCCAATCGATTTCATCGTTCACACTGAAGGAGGTTTGACTTTCGCTGCTGACATGATGGCCATGGCTTTGAAACATCACCCCGCAAAGATAACGGTAATGGTTCCATTCTACGCCATGTCGAGTGGGACATACTTGGCGCTTGCTGCGGACGAGATCATGATGGAGAAATATAGTATCCTCGCCCCAGTAGAGCCGCAAATCGACGAAATGCCTGCCAACTGGATAATGGCAATCTTGAAACGAAAACCTGTGGAGTTGATAGCCGATCGCACTATCCTGCTATCAGAAAAAGCACGCATGGAAACCGAAAACGCAGCGGAATTTGTCAAATGGCTCTTGGCAGACAAAATGACCGAAGACCAAACTGCTCAGGTTGCTAACTTTCTCGTGGGTGGCTTCATGGCAAGCACGACTCCCATTACTCTGGATGTCGCACGGGCTATCGGCCTCAATGTGACGGAAGGCGTCCCGGAAAAAGTGCATCAGCTCTTCGAAACAATCGAATTCGGTGTAGGAAAGAAGCCTGGCAAGGTCTATGATCAGTAGGTCGAAGCGAGATTGGACTTGGACGCAGAAATAATCTTGGGATTAGGGCTAATTCTGATATCTGCCCTCAATTCATTGGTCCTCATCTACTTCATACGCCAACAGAAGCAGTCATCCTCGCAAAAATCGACCGGAGGAGATTCCGAGGTAGCTGAGGAAAAGGGCGATGAGGACAACGAGAACGAGACCCAGCAGGAGACAGCAGGCAACGGACAGACACCTGCCTCGGAACCAGCATCGACCACAGCGGCGTCTAAGAGGCCTACTACCAAAGCTGAGGTCTTAGCATGGCGTGGGCGGATTATTGAGGGGATTGAACGGGAGCGTGGCACCAAAGTCATCACAATGATTCACAAGAAGGAGCTTTGGAAGGGGGCTGACGAAGAACCTGAGATCGGGATAGAGGACACAGAGAAGATTCTCCAAGAGTTTCGCAAAACACCGGATGACAAACCGATCGATCTCATTCTCCACACGCCGGGAGGTTATGCTTTGGCGGCGCAAATGATGGCGATGGCGATCAAGTTTCACAGCGGTAAGGTTACAGTTATGGTTCCCTTCTACGCCATGTCCGGCGGTTCACTCATGAGCCTCGCAGCCAACGAAATCCGG
>MEMY01000079.1:0-9105 GCA_001768965.1 archaeon RBG_16_50_20
GAGGTCGGTGGTGCGGACGCAAACCTCGCAGCAGGCGCAGTCTAATCGAACTGTCACGCTGAAAGTTCTTCGCGCAAATCCCACACGACAGGTTGAGCGTCGCTATCAGACGTTTCAAGTTCCACTTGAGCCTGGGATGACGGTTCTGAACGCTCTGTTATACGCCAAGGAAAAGCTCGATCATTCTATTGCCATCAGGTTTTCATGCAGGATGGCTTCGTGCGGCTCGTGTGGTATGAAGATCAACGGCCTTCCCAAGTTGGCCTGTTACACGCAGGTTACGGAGCTGGGCCGCGGAACAGTGACTGTCGAGCCCTTGGATCATTACCCATTGGTTCGCGATCTGGTGACCGATTTCCACGGGTTCTTCTCAAAGCACCAGTCGGTCAAGCCCTACATGATAAGGCGAGATACATCAGAACAAGACACTTCTGAAACAGAATACGTTCAGAGCCCGCGAGAGCTCGAAGACTATCTCCAGTTCTCCTACTGCATTAAGTGTGGCTTGTGTAATGCAGCGTGTCCAACTCTTGCTGCTGACCCGGAGTTCATTGGGCCACAAGCGCTGGGGCAAGCTTACAGATACGTAGCAGATTCAAGGGATGAAGGTTCCCAAGAGAGGGCGAGCATGCTGGATACGGCACATGGGATCTGGCGATGCCACTTCGCAGGCGCCTGCACCTTTGTATGCCCTAAAGGTGTCGATCCTGCCCTCGCAATTCAACGATTAAGAAGAATTGTCATAGCCCCCCCAAAAAGGAGAGGTGCTCCTCTGCTGGTCAAGGGTGCTTCAGAAGGGACGTGAGGCGGTTTGGGGGTTGATTCTGCCTTTCTCCGAAAGGAGAACAGAGTCCTGGGCATGAACATCAAGTGTGCAACTTGCGGCGGCAGGATCAGACTCTTCATTAATGACATCGCCTCGCCTGGGGAGGTTTGGCCTTTCTGCGAGAAATGCGACACCTACGTCGACGTGGTTCCCGGCGACTGAATCTTTCTTGACGCGTCCTTCGGAGTTTGCCATTTAACTCGTTGCCCTTCGCGATGGATGCGGATGTATTCAGACATTGATTCCTCTATCCATTTGTCCGGGCGATAGACCAAAGCGGTGTTGTGACATCCTCCGCAACGCCATTTGACTCTATCTGGATAAAGAGGAGAGTTAGCCACAAAGAAGTTGTCATACTGACATACTACGCAGGTCCAGCGCAGACTTCTACCGTCGGGGGAAATGACGAAGTTTTCCACGTGTGCAAATCACGAAACTGAGTATCTTTAAGGAGGAGATGGAGAAAAGGATGAGACCGTTCCGAAACTAAAGCGAAAAAGCACACAAATGTTGGACGAAGATGAGCTTGGCTGGGATCGACAAATACGAACTATTGTCTGACTTGGCAAAGCGACGTGGTTTCTTTTGGCCTTCCTTCGAAATCTATGGCGGCGTCAGCGGCTATCTAGATCTAGGCCCACTTGGCGCAAAAATGAAGCGGCGCATCGAGGACCGCTGGCTACAACTCTTCGTGTACCAACATGGATTCGCAACAATATCCAGTCCTGTCATCACTCCAGAGCGAGTATTCATCGCATCTGGACACGTCGAACACTTCAAGGACTTGATGGTGACCTGCAAGGATTGCCGCCGTCACTTCAAGGCGGATCATGCCATTACGGAAGCGATGCCAGGGCGAACGGATATAGCCACAGAGGCCATGTCGCCCGCTGAGATTGACTCATTCATATCGGAGAACACAATCCGGTGCCCCGAGTGTGGCGGTCCACTCAGTCAAGCGGAATACTTCTCGACGATGTTCAGGACCAATATCGGCCCTTACGGGGACGTGACGGGTTACGCCCGACCCGAAGCTGCCCAGGGTATGTTCGTAGACTTCAAGCGGGTGTTCGAGGCGAGTAGGGAAAAGCTGCCCCTTGGAATCGCGCAGATTGGGACAGTCATGAGGAATGAGATTTCCCCAAGGCAAGGCCCTATCAGACTTCGAGAGTTCACGATAATGGAGCTGGAATTCTTCTTCGACCCGGAAGAACCACGATGTAATTACATGAATCGAGTGAGCGATGTAGAGTTGCCTCTTCTTCTGATGAAAAGTCGCGAACAGGGTCATTCGAATGTCACACGATTGACGGCTCATGAGGCTGCTGGCACCGGTCTTGTGAAAAATGAGTGGTCAGCGTATTTCATGGCGCTCTCCGTCAAGTTTGCGAAGTCGCTGGGCATTCCATTAGAAAAGCAAAGGTTTGAAGAGAAGTTATCAACTGAGCGATCGCACTATTCCGCTCAGACCTTTGATCATCAGATTTGGCTTGATAGATGGGGATGGGTGGAGATAGCTGGACACGCCTATCGAACTGACTTCGACCTCTCGGCTCATATTAAGGGGTCCGGAGTCGACCTCTCAGTCTTCAAACCGTATGCAACGCCTGTGGAAAAGCAGGTTACTGTGGTAATTCCGAACGAATCCGTTCTTGGACCTACGCTACGTGAGAAGTCACGAGTCGTCCTAGACGCATTGAAGTCTGCTAATCCTGAAGATTTGAAAAGGGCGTTCAAAGAAACTGGATATTTGGAGATCCAAGGTTTCAGAGTTCTTCCCTCGCATGTTCGATTCGAAGATCGAACGATACGCGAAACAGGTCGGCGTGTCGTTCCACATGTTATTGAACCTAGTTATGGGGCAGAGAGAATCGTGTACTCGACATTGGAGTATGCATACAACCGAGTCAAAGATCGGGTCGTTTTGAAAGTCCCTCCAGACTTGGCTCCAATGCAGATGATGGTTTTCCCTCTGATGGCGAAAGACGACCTACCGGGCATTGCTTCCAGAGTGGCGGACTTCCTGATAGGTAGCGGCTTTGATGTCGAATATGACGATGCTGGCACAATTGGAAGGAGATACGCTCGTGCCGATGAGATAGGTGTGCCGATTTCAATCACGATTGATTATAATACCCAAAAGAATGAAACAGTCACACTTCGGGACAGAGATTCTTGGCAACAAGTTCGAATCAAGTGGAGAGACATCCCAGTACTTGTGCTTGATTTTCTCAAAGGAGCAAAGGCTTTTTCCGAGCTGGGGGAGCCTGTTAGAGTCGATTACGAGTAGCTCAAACCCCACTCCTCTTGGCGCTCCGATGGGCTATGATTTAAGTTCTGAACCCCAATAGTAGTTGACTAAGGCATTTGGGGTTCAACGCGTGACCTTCCCTATCGAAACTGAAGCCAATATACGCCGCAGAATGCTCGACCTTTGCCAAACTCATGCCAGAAATGTCGTCGAAATAACCCGACAACTTGTGGTTTTGTTGGACAATCTGGCTGAAAGGAAACCAAAGCTTGCGAAAGACAACTATCAGAGCATTTTGAAGACTCTAGAGGAGAACGATAAAAACAAAACGACATTCCTGAGTGAAGTTGCTTCTGTTGGCAGTCTGCTTATCAGCAGAGAGGATTTCCTCCGACTTCTGTTCAGGCTTGGCGAAGTGGCTGAATATTGCGAGGCTATGGCTTTCCGACTGATGGGTATTGTTGATCTCAAATGGAAATTGGACACAAAGAGGCTGCAGAGTGTGTCTCATTTGATGAGCTCCGTCCTTAAGGAGATCTCGAAAGTAAGAGAGACTCTTCACTCATTGTCTTTTGATGCTGAAAAAGCGATTGAGACTGCGAGGGCAGTCGAGGAACTGGAACGCCAGATCGACGCGGAGTCGCGAAAACTTGACATGGATTTGATCTCGAGCAGAATCTCCCTCCAAGATCTGCTGTTTTTCAGGGATCTGGTGGAAAGGGCGGAAAAGATTGCAGATATTGGCGTAGATGTTGTTGATCATATACGCGTCCTCGCTCTGACAGCATGAAGTGACCAGTAAATGAGCGAGCCCATCATTGCTGAGCTAATTGGAACTCGGCTGATCGTATGGGACCACAGAAACGGAATGAGCCTATATCGCATGGGGTTTTTCGGGAAACCTGTCGGTATTCCAAAACCGAAACCGGACCAAGATTTCAAGGCTCCTCTAATGCTTGACTTTATGGAAGGACTGTACCTACTTGACAGGAAGATAATCAGAGTTGTCGATGTGAAGACTTCTAAGCCGGTCAGCCGATCAAAGGTCCTTGCTGTCGCGAATAAAACCTACAAGCAGTTCGAATTAGGCTATGGGGCATACGAGAACCTCCGCAACAAGGGCCTAATTGTGACTCCTGGAATCAGATTTGGCTCCGACTTCGCTATCTATGAGCACGGGCCCGGTATAGATCACGCGCCTTTCATCGTGACAGTCAAACGAGAGGAGGACACGATGGGGCCATTTGAGGTTGTACTAGCTGGAAGACTCGCAACAACGGTGCGCAAACAATTTACAATAGCGGTGCCCAAGCGGCGAGGAAAGAAGGTCAATTATCTGGTCTTTCGATGGTTCAAGGCCTGAATGACCTCTCTATCGAACGCGCATACTCATCTGCACGATTCGCAAATCCTTCTTGAAGCCCAACTTCTCGAATAGCCTTCGTGCGACTTCGTCGGTCTCCTCTAACCAAACGTTCAAGACCGTTATCTCTTTTCTCTGTAAGCGATTCATGCTCATCGTGATTTCTATCGTGGCAAGTCCTCGCGCTCTGTAGAGAGGATGTGTGAACATTGCCTCTATGTTTGCGGTGCGGTTTCCTGTTAATGTAATTAGGCAAGCGCTCACGATCTTGTCCGCCGCCTTGCTGATGAAGGACGATTCAGGGAGAAAGGTCCCCTTGATCCCCGTCATTATGTCATGTAACTTTCTCTCAATCGAGGGGTCAGCGACTGATTTTTCTTTCTTCCTGGCATACGATTCTTGCATCAGCTTTACCAACGCCGGGATGTCATGCTCAGTTGGGTTCGACAAAGGCAGAATCGGCATGATGTTCGTTTGCACCACGCTTCCACCGAAACGCAGCAGTGTGTTCCTCTTCTCGAAGCCGCTTCTTGAAAGAGGCTCCGCGAAATTCTCAGAAGCGTTCACTTCAATTTCCTGGACTTTCCTTTTTATGAGATGATCCCGAAGACCAGAAATCGCAGTAGCTATGACATCGGAACTTTCGGGGGAGAAATGCTCGACAATAGCCGTCGCGTTTGATGTCCGAAGCGTGAACAGTGCGAGCGGTTGCACCGAAAGTAGAACACTCCAACGATCGCCTCCTTTTTTCAGGGCTTCGATAAGTGCGCTCTTGCTATCACACTGGGGAAACGCGTGATTCATGAAAAGCTTGTTCGCAAATGTGAAGCTCGCTATGTAATCTAGTGCATCAGCCGACATCTTTGAAACGCTTGTTAACATCATGAACGACTCCTAGGCGTCGAAAAAGCACATATTCAACCCGAATAATCAATTTTGTTAGATCCACATGTATAGAGGGCTGATCGCTTCAGGCGCGATCTTGGCCATTTTCGGCGTTTTCCTTGTGTTGACGGATTGGTACGTGCCTTTGGGGGTCTCAGTATTCGGCCTTCCCATCTCCATTGCCGGCGGCATAATGTTCGCACTTGGTTTTATGCGTGGTGAGCCGCAACCCGTGGAACCCGAGCCGGGGAAGAAATTCTGTTGGTACTGCATGGCCCAGATCCCAAAGAACTCCGTGAAATGTCCAACCTGCAGTCTGCCGCAGCATGAGGCTCGAGACTGAAGGAGAAAGTGCGTGACGGCTGAACCTACTTTCAACCGCTTTGCTTCTTGTACTCAGTCTTGTCTTCAGATGGTTCGAGGTTTCGGCGCAGTTCAATATGCGCTTCTCCTTCCATTATTTTCCTTTGTAGAGCGGTGATCAGCTCATCAATGTCCTCGTGATTCAGGCCAATCTGTCTGAGGGCTCCAAGCGTTTCCTCGGACAACGTTGCTGCGATGTTCGGGCCTCCGTATCCTTCCATGCCGATCGCATCAAATTTCAACCGAGTGTCTCTGAGTTCGAAGTATCCTGAAATGTATGTAACCCGGCCTTGTTCGTCGAGAGAATCAATGTAGACTTCTAGATCCTTCGGAAGTTCGGGTCGGGTCAAGTCGATGGCACGTCCTCCAATGCTGAGTTGGTTCTCGATGGAGCATCTAGTCAATATACTTGTTTCGGATATGGCAAAAGTGGTGACTTGAGCTGTTAGAACGGCTTTCGGACTCAATTGCGATCATCGATACTGAGGCCCTCGGAAACAAGGGAGTTGTCGCGGCCTACCTCCTCTCAGGAAAAGAAAATGCCCTCATCGATACGGGATATCGCTCCTCGGCTCAAGTCGTCATTAGAGATCTCACAGCCCTTGGAATCCGAGACGATGATTTGAACTACTTGCTTCCGACTCATGTACACCTGGATCATTGCGGTGCCTGCGGTACACTTGCCCGGAAATATCCAAACGCTTCTGTGCTCGTTCACCCACGGGGTGAACCACATCTCTCTGATCCAACGCGGCTTGTGAAGGGTGCAGGAGAGCTGTTCGGGGAGCAGCTAATGCAGAGATATGGTTTACCTGATCCTGTTGAGAACAGTCGGGTGCGTAGCGTTGCAGATGATGAGGCAATCGATTTAGGAAATGGGATGACACTCAGGTCGATATGGACGCCGGGACACGCTTCTCATCACTTGAGCTACATCTTGGAAGGGACCGGTGTACTGTTTACCGGAGACGCCGTCGGTCTGCGTCATCCCACCTTTCCAGCTTCAATGCCAACGACTCCGCCACCTAGCTTCAACTTGGACAAAGCGGTTGAGTCGTTGCGCCGACTCAGTGAACTCACTATCAAACGGCTTTGCACGCCGCATTTTGGGACTCTGGACGGCGCGGGTGAATTGTTCCAACGAAATATCTCCGCTTTGATAGATTGGCGGAGCAAACTTGATAGTTTCATTTCCAGAGGGCTAAGCGTTGACCAGATGGCCAGCGAACTCATTGAGAAGGTTTGTGAAGGAATCGGTCGATCGGTCGCCGACGTTCCTCAGTATGTGCGAGTGTCGATTAGGGTTAGTGTCCTTGGCTTCGTGGGCTATTTGAAATGGAAGTCAGAGTAACGCTTTCTTCTGTGAGAAAAGGAGCACGAGATTGGGTCCCCCATCGTTCAATGCAAATTTGATACAAATAGTGACGCCGACCAGACGCAATATTGCGACGAACAAGCTGAGATGTTCCATCTGCGCGTCCATTTGAAGAAATGAGCTATTAAGTAGGCATCGTGAAGTAAAGGGACTGAAGTCTTAAGTAATCAACCTAGGGGTTACCTAGTAGCTAGCCCGAAAAATCGAAAATTGCCCAATTATGATAGCAGATTGAGGCACGTATCAATGAATAGACCTCGTCAGCTGATTGTGTGCCTCGTACTTACACTCACGATCCTCGCACCTATATACGGCGTTGCAAACGCGCTTCCGCCGCTCGCGGCTGGAACATTCCCCACGGGAACTATCGTCGTCCCAATGGACGACAAGCAGCCGGATCGAGTTCGTGTCTACGGATTGATTCATGAATTTCTGAGGAGCGGACCAGACGTTGGATTGGCCAGAGTTATCGAACCGCCAGACGTAACCATGCGAACATCGTTAACGCCGGGAGGGGCTGTCTATCAGGGCGGACCGTTTCTTATCGACCAGAAATATCTGACAAATGTCAACACTCTCCTCGCAACTCCAACCTTCAATAAAGTCTTAGTAACTCGCCTCACCGCGCCATTCACGACTAATCAGGTATTTTTCGTAAGGCAACCCACCAATATTCTCGTAATCAAGGGAATCTGGGGAAGAACAGACTACACTCTCAACCAAATGGGGATCAACTACACGATCGTCAGCCCCGATCAAGTGCTGAACAAACCGTCCATCATAAATCAATACTCGCTCATCGTGGTCGACTGCCCTGGATGGTTTGGAAATCCAGCCAGTTATCCAGCTGACAAGCGCACGAAGATTCAAGCCGTGTACGATGTCCTGCGGGCACACGCGCAAGCTGGCAACGAGATAATCTTTACAGATATCGCGCTTAAGGACTTGGATGCAACTTTCCCTGGTTATGTTCAACTCTTGGGCCCGAATGTGCCTGGGACCTGGGATTCGATCGTTTACAACCCTCCTGGCCCTGCGGGTACTTTTCCTCCTGAATTTCCTAGCCAGTACTATAACGTTGCCCCGGATCCAAAGAGCATCAAGATCTCGACAGAAGGCAGCGGATATGTTGTAGCCGGAGTCCAACCAGCACATGCGTCCGATGTTAGAATACTCATCGACAGCAAGAAGTTCAGCCTGCCTTCCCGATACGCGATTCTGGGTTTCTACTTTCAATTTGGTTCCGGCATTGTGGAAGGACTGGCCTTCCATCCGCAACAGCAGCTTCCTGTAGGAAGCAAAGGATACTATGCAGTCCTGGAGATTTACGGGAACAAGTTCGTTCACGGGCCGCAGATCGATTTTCTGGTTCAGGTGACGCCTAGCACACTGTCAATTGCTCAGAATAATGTTGCGGCCTACAGTGTTAGCGTAATCTCCCTCGGTAGCTTCAGCTCCCCGGTTAGCTTGCAAGTGTCAGGTTTTCCGACGCCATCAACTCCAAACTTGAGTCCAGCTTCCGTTACTCCTCCACCTGGGGGCACAGCGACCTCCACTCTTAGTATAGCCACAACATACAGCACGCCACCCGGTACTTACAATGTCACTGTGACCGGGACATCAACCCTCCCCTCCATAACCCGGAGCCAGACCGTTCAACTCAACGTGACCCTCGCGCGTCCGGATTTCGTTTTGAACGCCTCACCGACATTGCTCATAATCAACCAGTCGACTTGCGGCAACATTTCCGTCTCAGTGCGTGGCATAGGCGCATTTAACGCCCCAGTCAACCTCACCGTTTCAGGCCTTCCACAACATGTCACCTACCAAGTAATTCCTAACCCTGTGACACCCTCAATCGGTGGAACCGTGTTCACGACACTTACAATATGTGCGGATTCGAATGCGGTCCCAGGCAACTACACGATAACTCTCACTGGCTCTGGGAGCGCACCGGATGGTAGGGTAATCGTTCACACGATGAACCTGGACCTCAGAATCCAACAACCCCCCTTATTCAACCCACTGATCTACCTGATCGT
>MEMY01000079.1:9177-9860 GCA_001768965.1 archaeon RBG_16_50_20
TCGAGCGCGTCCGCGGGTACAGTACGTACTGCCTCTTCCCACAGTCCGATGCAGACATTGTGGACGATTGATGCCGCTGCATGCAGTCTACTGTCCTTACTGTGGTCGACCTCAGGTCATTCTCGCTCGACGACCTCCCAAGGTTATGGCGAGTCGTCCTAGCCGCGTGACAAGAAAAGGTGTTCTGGGATTTGCTCTATCCTTAGTCTCAGGAATCCTCATCATCCTCAATAGCGCGGCGCTCCTAGCGCCGTCGTTCTACGGTCCACCGGTAAACTGGTCTTCAATATTCTTTTGGATGCCAAGCTTGGGCCCGAGCTACGCGTTCGCTATTGGATTCATAATTGGTCTGGTCTTGATCTTCGGTGCGATCATCATGATCCTTGGGCACGGCGCATTGGCAGACGTAGTCATATTCCCATTCGCTATCTTCAGCCTGATCATCGGCGGCGGATTCGTTGCCGGAATGATCCTTGGCATCGTTGGTGGCATTATCGGCGCCCTGAAACGATGACCCTTAACGAAATATTTCGACAGTTTCACTAACATTTCTAATCGCCGTTCGTAGCTTCCATTTTCGGTAACAACACTGTGTTTCTCACCATGCTTGCTTAGTCGAAATTTACTGAAAGACTTCAACGAAATTTCATAGGCAGGAAAGTGAAGCCCCCAAATTCTGCTTC
>MEMY01000080.1 GCA_001768965.1 archaeon RBG_16_50_20
GATTGACCTCTCTTGCACCGAGAACGAAGGCGTTGATGTGTCGTATGACTTCAGGTATAGGGTGCGCCGCCACATATCCAATTTTTCCTGTCTTACTCATAGCTCCTGCAGCAAGTCCATTCAAATAATATAGCTGGTAGAACTCTGCAAAGTACGTTCCTACATTTTTTGATCGCTTGTATCCCGAACAGTGCATGAATGTTTTGTCAGGATGCCTTTCGCCTGCGGCAATGGTTGGATCCATAAAGCCGAAACTTGTCGTAAGTACGATGTCTGCGCCGTCAGCTACCATCTTGTCTATCGGACCAGCTGCTTCAGCCTCTGGAACAGATTCCGCATAGACTGTGTCCAACCAGGGGATCTTTTCCGCCACGTATTTGCGCCCTCTATCGTGTCCGTACGACCAGCCGAAATCTCCAACTGGCCCAACGTAAATGAAGCCTGCTTTGATTCTCTTCGCCGGAGCAGCAGTGGTAGTCGTAGTTACTTCACGAGTTATCCCTGCCGGGGCAGTGCCTATTCCGCCCGCGTAACCAGCAAGAGCGCCGACTGCGAGTCCTCCAATTGTGCCCGTAATGAATTTTCTGCGACTGACATTCTGCTCTTCGGTTTTCTTTTGCGTCATAAATTCTCCACCTTAGTGCGTCAAGATAGTGCACTGGATTGCTTGAAAAAGCTTGGCATTGACGGCAGCAATTGAGTCAAAGCACGTTCGCTGTTTCGCTATTCGCCTCGCACATACGGGTTTCCGAGCGCAGCAGGGACTCCGACGCGTTTCCTCAACGTCGCGGAAGACATGAGGACGAGAGTTCCAATGGTAACAAAGTATGGGAGCATGAGGAGCAGTTGTGGTGTCTCGGTCCCAATTCCGATTGCTTGAAGTCTAAATTGCAGTGCTATCACGCCTCCAAACAGGTAAGCGCCCAAGATCGCTCCGAGCGGGTTCCACACTGCAAATATCGTCAGCGCGATCGCAATCCAGCCTCTTCCGGCCGTCATACCCTCTATCCACAGCGGAGTGTACACGATAGATAAGTAAGCCCCGCCGAGCCCCCCTAGGGCACCTCCAACTAGAACGCAAACATAACGCGTCAGGTCCACATTTACACCCAAGCTGTCTGCCATACTTGGATTCTCCCCTACCGATCTAATATTCAAGCCGAACCTTGTTCTGAAAAGCACGAACCACAACACTAAGCTCACAATGACAGAGAAGTAAATCAGCACATCTCCCGAGAACAGGATCGGTCCTAAGACAGGGATATCTTGCAACAACGGAATCGGGGTCGATTGCAACTTAGTCGCAATCTGGCCGATCAGAGGTCTCCCAAGAAAACCGCTCACTCCGAGACCGAAAATAGAGATGGCGAGACCGCTGACTATCTGATTCGCCTTTAGAGTTATTGAAAGGAAGGCGTGAATCAAGCTCAGTAGTGCACCAACGATCGCGGCTGCAACGATTGCCAGTGCTATGTCTCCGGTTCTAAACGAAACGAGGAAAGCCGTCAAGGCTCCCATGATCATTATTCCTTCAAGACCTAAATTGAGCACGCCAGAGCGCTCAGAGTATATTTCACCGACTGTAGCTAGCAGAAGTGGAGTACCCGCCTGAATCGCATGTGCTAGGAGAGAAACAGCAAATGCCGTGTCTATTGCCGTCATTTTCCGATCACCTAAGACTTACCGTGATTCTGTATTGCGTTATGACGTCCGCGCCCACAACGAAGAGAAGTATAAGGCCCTGAAAGACCAAAACAGTTGAGAACGCTAAACCTAATCCAATTTGGAGCGCGTCGCCGCTCACAAGAAGGCCTCCAAACAGCAGTCCAGCAACCAGAGCGCCAATTGGGTTAAGGCGCGCCAGCCAGGCCACTATGATCGCCGTGTACCCATAACCTGGAGAAATCCCATGTCTCAACCTCATCACAATTCCTGAAACCAGCGTCATACCTGCCAGACCTGAGAAACCACCGCTCAAGAACATCGCAAGGAGAGTCAGCAGAATGTAACTCATCCCCGCATATTTGGCCGCGCTTTGGCTTTGCCCTGCAACTTTAATTTCATAACCCCATCGTGAGAAGGAGAGTACAAAATAGACAAGGATCGCGCTTGCGATCGCTATCAATAACCCAGAGTGAATTCTTATGCCTGGGATCATGGGCAGTCTCGCTTCTAGAGGAAACATTACGGTCAGAGGGAATCCGTAACCTTGAGGATCTCGCCATGGACCGTAAACCAGGAAGTCAACCCACAAAATTGCAATGAAGTTCATCATCAATGTTGTAAGAACCTCGTTCACCTGCAGCCGTGCCTTCAAGAAAGCCGGAATCACGCCCCAAATTCCGCCTGCCAGAAACGCGAAGAGTATCATCAGCGGGATTATGATGATACTGGGACTGTCGGGGAACATGAGAACCATGAGGGTGGCGGCGACCCCTCCCATGAACAGTTGGCCTTCTCCACCGATATTCCAGAATCCCATCTTGAACGGAAGGCAGAGTCCCACTGCTATCAAGATTATCGGAATGGATCTAGTTACCGCTTCAGTGACTCCTTGTGTTGTTGTGAAGACGCTGAAGACTTGCTGGAAGGCGGCAACAGGGTCGACGCCTGCGACCAGAAAAAGTGGGACGGTACTTCCGAGGCCGAGAAGTATTGATGAAATGGACACTGCTGAATTCAATCTCCTGTCGGGAACGAGTCGGCGCTCGAACCGTATACTTGGTAGAGCCAAAAGAGATCTCAGTCCTACTGGTTATGCGGCCTTCTTCAGCGCCCCACCCATCATCAGACCTAGCTCTTCCATGTTCGCCGACTCGGCGGGTATAACACCCATGATCTGTCCCTCGTAAAGGACTGCAATTCGATCGCTGAGAGAAAGAATCTCCTCAAGGTCCTCAGAAATCAGCAATATTCCCGCTCCCCCCTCACGTTGCTTGAGAAGTAGTTCCCGCACATATTCTGTAGCGCCTACATCTACTCCGCGTGTGGGGTACAACGCCACGATCAACTTCGGCCTCCCAGAGAGTTCTCGTGCAAGTATGAGCTTCTGAAGATTTCCTCCGGATAGGGTTCTCGTGATCGCGTCTCTACTAGAAGTGACGATATTGAATTCAGAAATCAGTTTCTCCGCGTTCGATCCGATTTCTCGCTTCTCAAGCAAAAGCCCCTTCGAAAACGGTTCATACCTGTAAGTCCGCAAGACCAAGTTCTCTGCTATCGAGAGACTCTGTGGAGCACCTACGTTGATGCGATCTTCAGGGACATACGCCACGCCATGTTCGATCATGTATTTCGCATTTCTGCCGGATACGTTATTGCCTTCGATAATGACCTGACCGGATGAAACGTCTCGCAGGCCAGTTATTGATTCCGCCAATTCCTTCTGACCGTTACCTGCAACGCCGGCTATGCCAAGTATCTCGTGCGCGTGAACGGTCAATGAGGTTCCCTTCAACGCAGGCAAGCCCTTATCGTTCAGTACTTGAAGATCGCGCACTTCGAGAACTGGACTCGCTGAAGCTTCCCCCCGCCTTTCATAAGTGAAGAGGACCTTTCGTCCCACCATCAACGTGGCCAGATCAGGTTTTGAAGTAGTGCTGGTCGCAACCTTTCCAACCACTCTTCCAGCTCTTAGGACGGTGGCGCGGTCACTGACCGCCATGACCTCGTCAAGTTTGTGCGTGATGAATATGACCGATTTGCCTTCAGCGGCCATTTTCCTGAGGAAATCAAACAGGTGTTTGCTCTCCAAAGGCGTGAGAACGGAAGTAGGTTCATCTAGGATGAGGATGTCAGCGCCACGGTAGAGGATCTTTAGGATCTCTACTCGCTGTCTTTCTCCCATCGAGAGTTGCCAGATTCTAGCACGCGGGTCCACTGGAAGGTCATACTGTTTCGAGAGTTCCTCGATCTCCTTCTCCGCTGTCTTGAGCTTTAAGATCGTGGGCAGATTTTTGAGACCGAGAAGAATGTTCTCGCAGACAGTATGAGATTCAACGAGTCTGAAATTCTGATGTACCATCCCGATTCTTAGGGTGATGGCATCTTTCGGGGACCTGATTGAAACTTCTCTTCCGTTTACGAAGATCTTTCCTGAGTCGGGCCTGTGAATCCCATAGAGGACGTTCATGAGCGTGGTCTTGCCGGCACCATTTTCACCCAAAAGAGCGTGCACTTCACCTCGTCCAACTTCAAAGTCAACGTGGTCGACGGCGAGGGCCCCGGGAAATCGTTTCACCACTTGCTCCATCTTGATGATAGGACTCGGCTGCATACCGTATCAGTCCTAGATCTGCGCTCAGAAGCCTCCCATTCCTTAGGAACGAGCACACTGACAGACACTGCTCAGGGAATTAATGACTATCGATTCGTTTCCTCCTTTTTCACGGTTCTGCGACTTCTCTAAGGGCTGTTCAAACAGAAATAGCTCACAAGGGTCTAGTAGACCGTTGTCAACAGTAGGCAGATGCACTTGACCTCTGTTCTAATCTCTGGCGGAACTATAATCACCATGGATGAGCACCGACGAGTGATAAAAGACGGGGCTGTCCTAGTTCAGGATGACCGGATCGCGCACGTAGGCAAGGCTACAGAGGTCACGAAGACTCCCAATGTGGAATTGGAAATTGACGCAGAAGGGATGCTTATCCTTCCCGGTTTGATCGACACGCATGTTCACCTTGCTCAGGCTCTAATTCGCGGTTGTGCCGATGACACCTCCTTGGTTGACTGGCTTCAGAGATTTGTATGGCCTCTGCAAGGCAATTTCGATGGCGAAGACGGCAGAGTGAGCGCTGAGCTTTGCATGCTTGAAATGATAAAATCAGGAACCACAACATTCCTGGAAAGCCTACTTCACTCGAGATATGGTTTCGATGGGATCGCTGAGAGCCTAGAAAAGTCGGGGATGCGCGGCGTTCTCTCAAAGACCGTGATGGGGTTACCTGGTTACGGAAGCGAAGAGAGCATAATGCATCCGGGAATGATTGAAGATCCGGAGACCTGTCTTCGAGAAGTTGAAGATCATTTCAAGCGATGGAACGGAGCAGCAAATGGACGCATTCGAGTATGGTATGGAGCACGCTCGCTGGGAGGATGTACTCCTGAGCTTTACAAGCGGATTGCCCATGGAGCCGCGAGATTAGGCACCGGAGTCACGATGCATCTGAGCGAAGTCCAAGAAGACGTTCGCTACGCACAGAAACAATTCAGCAAGATGCCCGCCGAGTTCATGGACCAAGTGGGCCTGGTCGGACGGAACGTCGTATTCGCCCACGGAGTATGGCTCACGGAAAGCGAATGGCAAATACTCGCCAAGAAAGGCGCAAGCGTCGCCCACTGCCCATCATCCAATATGAAATTGGCATCAGGAATCGCAAGCGTCCCAGAGATGTTGCGGACAGGGGTGAATATTTCTCTTGGGTGTGATGGTGGTCCCAGTAACAATTGCTATGATTTGATTCGCGAGATGAAGACTGCTTCTTTGTTGCAGAAAGCGAGGCTTCTTGACCCGTTGGTTATGGATGCTCCGACTGTGCTCGAAATTGCGACGATAAATGGTGCCACCGCGTTAGGGCTTCAGAAGGAAATTGGAACAGTTGAGATCGGGAAGAAGGCCGACTTGATTCTTGTCAGGGCGAGGAAGCCACATTTGATCCCAGATATCAACGCAGTTTCAAATCTAGTCTACTCTGCGCACGGTGAAGATGTGGACACAGTCATCATTGACGGTAAGATGGTTATGGAGGATAGAGTCGTTAAGACCTTAGATGAGTCCAGAATACTGCGAGAGGCGGACGAGCGAAGCACTAAACTTCTCGAAAGATCTGGAGTCGAAATTGGACACAAATGGCCCGTCGTTTGAACTCAACCCACAAGCTTCAAAATTACATGCATAGTGTGTTGCGGAGGGCTCGCGTTACATGAGCGTTGAGTGGAGAAGATCCAGCAAGGCAATAGATGGAGTTTTCGAGACAATAGGCCGGACCCCACTCGTGAAATTCAGAAACATTCCGCGGTCAGAGGGCGTCAAAGTTGCCTGATGTGAAATCTGGGTCTTTCGTGAAGGAGATGAAGTGCTCCCGTTGCGGTAAGTACTACGAACCAACCTCGGGTGCGATTCGATGTGTGAACCGCGACGACGGGCGGTTGGACATTGACTACGACTATGTAGCTCTAGGGGAAGTCATGACTCCTGACGTTCTTTCGAAACGTAAAAGCGGCGTTTGGAAATATCGAGAACTACTCCCCATTGATGATCCAGCGCATATCATTACCCTAGGAGAAGGCGGAGTGCCTCTTATCTCCGCTCGCAGGCTTGGCGAGAAACTCGGACTGCAGAGGCTGCTTCTCCTCGATGATACGCGGAACCCTACTGCTTCTTTCAAAGATAGGCCGATGACTGTGGGCGTTTCGAAGGCGGTGGAGCTTGGATATGAGACCGTTGTATCCGCCTCAAGTGGCAACGCGGCCGCTGCTCTCTCAGCGTACGCGGCGAAGGCCGGGCTCCGATGCGTGACTTTTGTTCCGGAGATGGCCAGCGCAGGGAAACTGGCCCAGCTCATAATATACGGGGCCAAGGTGGTTAGAGTTCGCGGACTTGAGCACGGCGAGGATCCCACCGTCAAGATGCTCAAGGAAGCATGCGACCGGTACAACTGGTATCCTTGCCCAAGCTTCGGACCAATGAACCCTTACCAGGCGGAGGGGCCTAAGACCATGTCCTTTGAAATTGTTGAAGGTCTCGGATGGGCTTCACCGGATTGGGTCGTCGTCCCAGTTGGGTCCGGTGGAGCTCTGGCGGGAAATTGGAAAGGTTATCGAGAATTCGAGCAACTTGGCCTCATTAAATCAAAACCTAGCATGGTTGCGGTTCAATCTACCGGCTGCGCTCCGGTTGTCCGGGCGTATGAGCGCAATATGGATCCATTGAAAATAGTTCCATGGGAGAGACCGGATTCTGTGGCCACTGGACTGATGGACCCTCTCCCTTGGGATGGCGATGCTGCTCTAAGGGCCATCAAAGACTCAAACGGAACTGCATTAGCGGTAACCAATGAAGAAATACTCGAGGCGCAACGGATTTTGGCCAAGAGCGAAGGTATCTTCGCTGAGCCATCAGGCGTCACATCACTCGCCGGCCTCATCAAGCTAGCTACTTCCGGCGGCATTGAAAGATCGGATTCAATCGTCGTAGAGATAACTGGAAGCGGCCTCAAGGATCCACAAGTCGCAATGAAAGGAATTCCAGAGGTCCCAGTGATTGACGCCTCCGTCGAAGAATTGGAACGAATCCTCAAATCCTAGAAGAACCTTCGCAGTTTTCGATGTACATTTACTGGTTAGCGATTACGATAACTCATGTTCTTCCACGAGGTGTCCCTTAGGCTGTAAGTTTGTCCAGTCTCAATTTCTCTTGCCGGTCATAGTCATGGCTAGGACTGCCATTTTCGAATACATCCCATTTTCGGCTTGAGGATAGATGACTGAGTGAGGCCCATCCAGAACCTCATTAGTTGCTTCTTCTTCCCGGAGCACTGGAAGCACATGCGTTACGATGGCTTTGCTGTCCATCTTGTCAAGCATTTCCTGGTTCAGTGTCCAGTGACGATACCTTTCGTGCAACTCCTGTTCCCTCTCCTTGCCGAACTTGCTCGCGCCAACTTCGAGTAGGCCATATGATGCCCAGTTTCTCGGGAAGATTGCGTTCGCCCCCTCGACTGCTGATGCGAGATCGTTTGTCACACTGAACTCCCCCCCCGTTGTTGTTGCATTGGATTTTGATGCTTCGATGATCTTTGGGTCGATTTCAAAACCAGGCGGATGAGCGAGCACCACATCCATCCCGAAACGAGACATAATCAAAGCTTCTTCTTGGATGCTGCATCGCCCTCTGAAGCTCTTCGAGTATCCCCACATTATCACGTACTTCTTTCCCTTCACTTTCCCCAAGGCCTCCTGAGTCGTCATCAGGTCCCCAAGGCCTTGTGTGGGATGGTAAGTACAGCACGCCATGTTGATGACGGGAATCTTTGAGTGCTTCGCATACTCACGAACAACCGAAACGCCAGCGCCATACACGTAATCGATGGCCGAATCTAGAATTCGTATTCCAAGCCCGTGACCGTACTTCTCATACATCTTGGCAACATCCTTCACCGCTTCACCTGCGCCAAGACGGGTAGTGGATACGTCAATGTACTGCGAGTGCCCACCCAGGTAAGTCATCCCGGCCTCGAAGGCAGCCCTGGTTCTCGTCGAGGCAGCGTAAAACAACATGAAGAACGTCTTGTTCCGAAGAAGAGGCGCAATACTTCCGTGCCTATATTTCAGTTTCAGCCTTCGCGCAAGCTTGAGCGCACTCTCAATTTCCTCAACAGACCAATCTTGGGTGGTAATGAGATCCCTGCCTCTCAAATCGACCTTAGGCATTCGTTGAGACTCCGACCGTTTCGAAAGGACGATTCCGTGCGCTAATTATGGTTTCCTACGCGAAAATAGCCATCAAAGTTCATAAGGACAGTCAATTGCAGACCAGTATCTCTTCTATTGCGAGATGCAGCGATTTGCCTGAGAAACTCATTGTAATTGCACTCGGTGGAAACGCGCTTCTCAAGCGAGGTCAGAAAGGTTCTCTTGATGAGCAAAATCAGAACGTCAAATCGACTGTTAGCAAGATTGCGGATCTAGTAGTACGCGGATACAAGGTAGTATTAACACACGGCAACGGCCCACAAGTTGGCGCAACTCTACTCCGCCACGAGGCTGCCAAGAACATCGTCCCCCCATTTCCTCTCGACGCATGTGGAGCAGAAACACAAGGTTTCATCGGATACATGATCGAGCAAGCTCTCAGAAATGA
The DNA here is from genome assembly GCA_001768965.1 of archaeon RBG_16_50_20. Lineage (GTDB taxonomy): Archaea > Thermoproteota > Bathyarchaeia > 40CM-2-53-6 > 40CM-2-53-6 > FEN-987. The sequence continues at coordinate 8,864 of MEMY01000080.1, forward strand.
ACTAAAGTCGCGCGGAATCGACAAGTACGTCGTGGCGGTTGTAACTCGAGTAATCGTTGACAAGCATGATTCGGCTTTCCAGAACCCAACCAAACCTATCGGCCCCTTCTACTCCGAACAGGAGGCGGCCAAAGTCAAGCAACAGAGACCAGAACTCGTGATCAAAGAGGATGCCGGACGCGGATACAGACGAGTCGTACCTTCACCCGACCCAAAGATAATCGCTGAACGCTCAGCGATTCGAGCACTTGTGGACTCTGGATTTATCGTGATAGCATGTGGCGGTGGCGGTATTCCAATAATCGAAGAAGGAACTCAAGCGGTAGGCGTCGAGGCGGTCATCGATA
>MEMY01000081.1:0-1689 GCA_001768965.1 archaeon RBG_16_50_20
GCTGAACATCCAAAATCCGGATCAGATGAAGGGATTCTTGGATGAGGAACAGAAGATGCTGAACATCCAAAATCCGGATCAGATGAAGGGATTCTTGGATGAGGAACAGAAGATACTGCAAGATATGGTCGGCAAGATCGCGTCCACTGGCGCTAATGTTGTCGTTTGCGAGAAGGGAATTGACGATGTCGCGCAACATTTCATGGCGAAGAAGAACATTCTCGCGGTGCGAAGGGTAAAGCAATCAGACATGGAAAAGCTTGCCAAGGCGACAGGTGCCAGGTTCGCCACAAATCTTGAGGATCTGAAATCGGGAGATCTTGGCCATGCCAAGTTGGTGGAGGAACGCAAGGTTTCAGACGATAAGATGACATTTGTGGAAGGATGCAAGAATCCGAAGGCAGTCAGCATTCTTGTTCGCGGCGGAACCGAGCGCGTTGTGGACGAGGCTGAACGTGCAATACATGACGCTCTCTGCGTTGTTCGAGATGTAATTGTTGATCCTCATGTGGTCGCCGGCGGCGGGGCCACCGAATCCGAATTAGCCAGATTGCTGAGAGCGCGTGCGCAGAAACTTTCTGGAAAAGAGCAGTTGGCGTTTCAGGCTTATGCTGAAGCGCTGGAAATCATTCCACTGACACTTGCAGAGAACGCGGGAATGGATCCTATTAACGCTCTCATGGAAGTTCGATCCAAACATCAGGCCAAGCAGAAATGGGTAGGCATCGACCCGTTCAAGGGGAAGGTAGCGGATCTATCAAAGCTCGAAGTTTATGAGCCCCTTGCAGTTAAGGTGCAGGCTCTGCAGTCTGCCGGTGAGGCCGCTGGCATGATCTTGAGGATTGATGACGTTATAGCGTCTTCAAAGTCGAAGGAAGGGGGTGGAGGACCGCCCAAGGGGCCCGAAGACAGTGCCAAAGAAGAAGGAGAAGGCGAGTTCTAGGAAAGCTGCTGTCGCCCTTATCGGTCCTAAGAAGCTAACGCGATTCGAGCGCGCGAGGATCGTGGGTGCGAGAGCCCTCCAAATATCGATGGGCGCTCCGGTCCTACTGGACGTACCGACCGAGATCAGGTCACCTATAGAATTGGGGGAACTCGAACTCCAAGCGGGAGTTCTCCCGATCAGCATTCGCAGGTCTCTTCCCGACGGTACCAGTCTGAACATTCCTCTCCGAATCCTACTTGAAGGCGAACGCGAAGAAGCAGAACAGTAAAGCGGGGAATGGCAACTTCGGCAACGGCATCCGATGAAAGAAGCACCTGGATCTATGCGTTCGTAATTCTTCTTCTCGTGTCCGCCTGGATGCTAGCTTTGCGCCTTATGAAATCGCCATTTCTGATGCTGGATTTCGAAGTGACCCTGGTATACCTCCCCACACTGCTAGCTGGAATCGTCGCCGCCTACGTGACAATGAGAGGTCAAGGTACGAAGTAGGAAAGCCCCGCTGAGCTGCCTCTAGTATCGTTCAGCGGATTAGGTTGCGACCATACCGATAGCGGGGAAACACAACGCGAGGAGGCAAAGCCACTGGGGCTATCGGCACCCAGGTCGCGATCCGTCGTGAGTGGCAGAGTGGACAATAGATCGATCCGTAATATGGTCTAGCGCACATCATGCAGATCAACGCTCCACAATTTGCGCAGCTATACTGGGCGGGCAGAGTGGGGTGATAGAAACATCCTCTGATC